>DAOUBX010000032.1:0-41396 GCA_034432445.1 Anaerolineales bacterium | reverse complement strand
GGCCGTGGCCTCAGGCACGGCCGCCGCCACAGCAGGCGTGGGTTGTTCGTTGAATTCGAGCACGTTTTGGGCAGCGATGGCGATGACGACGACGTCGTCGGGCAGCGACAAGCCCATGCGCCGGCCCGCGGCCAGCGCGGTCGGCAGGTTGGCGTCATGGGCCGAAGCCAGGTGCTGGGTCGGCATGCGCTGGCTCAACTGCTCCAGTGTCCAGCACTGCACGGCGCCGGGCGTTGCGTTGCGGTCGAGCAGCGCGTCGATCAGGATCACCTGGTCGTAGCCGACCATCATCTCCATCAACCGCAAGCCGCCCACGCTGGCTTCGGCCACGTCCACCTGGCCCGCAGGCTGCTCAGCCAGGCGCTGCTGGACGGCGCGGGCCACCAAGATACCCACGCCGTCGTCGGTCAGGATGGGATTGCCGAGGCCGATAACTAAAGTCCTCATCGCGGTCTTCCAACGCGCACCCTGGTAGTAACGACTTCAGCGTTTGCCGCTAGCACACGACTCGCATGTTCACCTTGATCGCCGGATTGATAGGCCAGCCTCCAAGAAGCGCCACGACGAACGAGTTTGCACGTGTTTACCGGCTGACCTGCGCTACTACGTCGCCCGCCGCGTCGTGCACCGTCACCACCAGCGGCATCTGGCCGGGCAGGGAGTGCGTGGCGCAGGACATGCACGGATCGTAGTTGCGAAAGGCCATCTCGATGCGGTTGAGCAGGCCGTCGGTGATCACGGCGCCGTTCTGGATGAGCGTCTGCGCAGCCTTTTTGACCGACATAGCCATCGGCGCGTAGTTGTTGGTGGTGCCGACGATCAGGTTGACCTTCGTCAAGATGCCGTTGGCGTCGGTCTGATAGTGGTGGGTCAAGGTGCCGCGCGGCGCCTCCACGCAGCCGATGCCCTCGTCCGGTGTTGAGGTGACCACCACCCGCATGTCGGGGTCGATCACGTCTGGGTCGCGGGCCAGCTCCAACATGCGCTCGGCGGCAAAGAGCAGTTCCACCAAGCGCGCCCAGTGCGTGGCCAGCCGGTAGTGCACGGGCTGATAGCGGCCGTTCACCTTCGTGCTGCCCAGGGTAGTATAGAACTTCTCGAAGGCCTCCTGGGCCCGGGGGGTTGCCATGCGGTCGGAAACGTTTAGCCGTGAGAGGGGCGTGCAGCAGTACACGCCGCTGTCGTTGCCGTCCACAAAGCCCTTCCAGCCCACGCCCTTGAGGTAGGGAAACTTGAGGTACGACCAGGGCTCGACGCGCTCTGCCACGTGCTTGGCGTAGTCCCGCGGATGGTACTTGACGAACTCCTTACCGTCCGGGTCGACCACGCGGATCATGCCGTCGTAGAAGTTGACGCAGTTGTTGGCGTCCACCATGCCCATGGAGTAGGTGCGGTGGGTGAAGCCGTCGGACAGCACCATGTCCACGTACTCTTGGTTGGCCAGCACGATGTCATCGAACAGCTTCAAGCTGAAGAGGGCAAAGTCCACGTTCTGGGCGGCAATGGCCTCGATCTCCTCGCGCTCCTGGTCGTTGATGGCCCGGCTCCAGCCACCCGGCAGCCCGGCCACGGGATGCACGCCGCGGCCGCCGAGCATCTTGATGACGTGGTGGTTGCGCATGCGCATGTCGATGACCTGCCGGCCCACCTCTACGCCCACCTTGTGGATCACGCCCAGGATGTTGCGCTCGGCCTTGGGCGCGTCTGGGCCCAGCACGAAGTCCGGCCCACCCAGCGCGTAGAAGTGGGTGGTGTGATCGGTGCAGTAGAAGGCCATGTAGAACAGCTCGCGCAGCTTCTTCACCGGCGGCGACGGCTCCACGTGGTAGAGCATGTCCAGCGCCTTGGTGGCAGCCATGTGGTGCGCCTCCGGGCAGACGCCGCAGATGCGGTTGGTGATGCGCGGCATCTCCTCGGCCGGCCGGCCCACGCAGAACTGCTCGAACCCGCGCAGCTCCGGGATCTGGAAGTAGGCGTTGGCTACGTTGCCCTGCTCGTCTAGGAAGATCTCGATCTTGCCGTGCCCTTCCAGGCGGGTGATGGGGTCAATTGTGATTCGTTTCATGCGAGCACTCCAGTTCGGTCATCGGTGATCAGTGATCGGTGATCGGTGATCCGATTACCAATCACCGTTTACCGTTCACCGTTCAGCCGCGCCCGGCGCAACAGCGAGTGCGCCATGCTGAAGCGGTAAAAGGTACCGGCCGGGTCGACGATGGTGCTGACCGCCTCCTCGACTCGCCGCGCCAGCTCTGCTTCGTTGTCGCCCGGCTTGCCGCTGACGTCGATGATGGAGGCGATGGCCGTCAACATGCGCGCGCCCTGGTCGACCACGCCGGGCAACGGGCCATAGCAGCCGCGGCAGCCCATGCCCACCTGCGGGCACAGCGCGCCGCAGCCGCCGACCGTCGCCGGCCCCATGCAGACCAGACCTTGCTCCAGCAGGCACAGCCCCGGTTTGGGCTTGATCTCCTGCGGCCGATAGAAGCGAGCGACAGATTTTTCGTGTCGCTCCAACGGGCACTCCTCACACACCGCCACCTCGCCGCGGCCGACGATCGCCCCCTTGGGCGGCAGGGCCGCGCCCTGCGTCAACGCCGCTACCACCACCTGCAAGACGGCCCAGATCTGGTGCGGCTCCGGCGGGCAGCCGGGGATGTAGTAGTCCACATCCACCACCTGGTCCAGCGACTTGACCGTGTGGTAGAACGAAGGGATCGTCAGGGTTCCTTCGGCAACCTCGGTGACCGGCTGCGGGATGACGCCGCCGGGGTTGTCGATGGAGGGGTTGTCCAAGTACACGGCGCGCAGGGTTGCCTGCCGCGAGGTCAGGTTGGACAAAGCCGGGATGCAGCCTTCGTAGGCGCAGGAGCCAAACGCCACCAGCACCTTGGACTTCTGGCGCAGCAGCCGGGCCATGTGCTCGTTTTCCGACGTGCGGATGGCGCCGTTGAACAGGCACAGGTCGATATAGCCATCGGGATAGCCTTCGACGTCGCTGACCTTGAAGTCGGCGATGCACGGGAAAAAGGCCAGATCGAAGACCTGGTCCACAGTCAGGATGTGCTCGCCGATGTTGAGCGTGCTGATCTCGCAGCCGCCGCAGGACGCTGCCCAGTACATGGCCAGCTTGGGCTTGCTGCCGTTTGCAGTTGTGGTCATACGGCCACCTCCTCCGGCTCATCTGCGGCCAGCGCCATGGGGTCGTGGCCGTCGTGGCCGTTTTCCGCCAGCATGCCATGCCAGTTCAGCGGCCCCAACGCCCGCACATCCTCCACCATCTTGGCCACCTCGCTGGCGAAGCGGGCGCCCTCGGCTGCGCTGGCCCAGACCAACTTGATCCGCTCCGGCTCGATGCCGAGCTGCGGCAGCATGGCGCGCAAGAGGTGATAGCGGCGCAACGCCTTGTAGTTCTGTTCCAGATAGTGGCATTCGCCTGGATGACAACCGGTGATGAGCACGCCATCGGCGCCGCCGGCCAGCGCCTTGAGCACGAAGGTCGGGTCCAGCCGGCCGGAGCACATCAGCCGCAGCAGGCGCACGTTGGGCGGATACTTCAGCCGCGATGTGCCGGCCAGGTCGGCCGCGCGGTAGCTGCACCAGTTGCAGGTGAAGCCGATGATCAATGGCTCAAAGCGTTCTTGTTCAGCCATGAGTCGTCTCCTTGGGTGCATGAACAGATGGCATCTTTCTGTAACACGAACATTGTCCAGTTGCGTCGACAATCTGTGCAGGCGTCACCAAAGATGCCCTCTGTACCGACATCAGGCCAGCGCCGGCTCCAACACCCGCACCGGCAGGCCGCTGAAGTCCAGCATCAGCAGGCCGTCGATCTGGGCGAAGATCTGCTCGTTGCTGAACTGCGTGCCGGTGATGGCGCCAGAAGGACAGGCCGCCACGCACGTGCCGCAGCCCTGGCAGAGCGCAGGATTGATCTGGGTGATCTGGCGGTCTTCCAAGAAGGTGATGGCGTTGAAGGGGCAGAGGTTGTTGCAGATGCGGCAGCCGGAGCAGTACTCGGCGATCACGCTGGCCCGCACCGGCTCCAGCGCCAGTCGTTCCTGGTGGATGCGGCCGATGACACGGGCCGCCGCCGCTGCGCCCTGCGCCACCGTGGCCGGTATATCCTTCGGCCCCTGCGCACAGCCGGCGATGAAAATGCCCTCGGTCATGGTCGCCACGGGGTCCAGCTTGGGGTGCTTCTCGATGAACCAGCCGTTGGCGCTGCAGGCAATGCCAAAGGTGTGGGCAACCTCGTTGGAGTCGGCGCGTGGCTCCAGCGCCGCCGACAAGATCACCATGTCCACCGGAATGCGGCGCTGGCGGCCAATCAGGGTGTCCTCGACCTGGATGATGATCTTGCCCTCCTCGCCGGGGTTACGCGCTGCGTCGGTCACCTCGGCCACCCGGCCGCGCACGAAGTGGACGCCCTCAGAGAGCACCTTCTGGTAGAACTCGTCGTAGTCCTTGAAGGGCGTGCGCATGTCGATGTAGAAGTTGTAGACCTCGGCGCCGGTGCGCTCCTTGACCAGGTGGGCGAATTTCAGGCTCTGCATGCAGCAGATCACCGAGCAGTAGCTGTTGTACTTGCTATCGCGGCTGCCCACGCAGTGGATGATGCCCACGGACTGGGGCTTGGTGACGCCGTCGCGCAGCACCACCTCGCCACCGGTCGGCCCGGCCGCGTTGCACAGCCGCTCGAACTCCAGGCTGGTGAAGACGTTGGCCAGCCGGCCGTAGCCGTACTGCGGGATGCGCCGGCAATCGAACAGGTTGTAGCCGGTGGCCAGGATGATGTTGCCCACCTCCACCTGAATCAGCTCATCTTTTTGCTCGAAGTTGATTGACTTGGGCTGGGTGGGGCAAAAGATCTGGCAGGCCTTGCACTTGCCGCGCAGGAAGTAGGTGCAGTGTTCGGTGTCGATCACGGGGTACTTGGGCACGGCCTGCGGGAAGGGGCGGTACACGGCCTTGCGGTAGCCAAGGCCGGCCTCGAACACGTCGTCCACCACCCGCACCGGGCACTTCTCGACGCACATGCCGCAACCGGTGCAGGTGTCTTCGTTGACGTAGCGGGCCTTCTTGCGAATGGTCACGTTGAAGCTGCCCACAGAGCCGTCGACCCGCTCAACCTCGCTGTAGGTCAGCAAGGTGATGTTGGGATGCCCGCCGGCCGACACCATCTTGGGCGTGAGGATGCAGGCCGCGCAGTCCAGGGTGGGGAAGGTTTTGTCGAACTGGGCCATGTGGCCGCCCAGCGAGGGCTCGCGCTCCACCAGGATCACCGGATAACCGCTGTCGGCGATCTCCAGCGCGGCCTGGATGCCGGCGATGCCGCCGCCCACCACCAGCGTGGTCGGGTTGATGGGCACGATCAGCGGCTCCAGCGGCTCGTGCAGCGCCACCCGCTCGACGCCGCCGGCCACCATGGCCTTGGACTTAGCCGTGGCCAGCGCCTTGTCGGTGTGCACCCACGACACCTGCTCACGGATCGAGACCATCTCGCACAGGTAGGGGTTGAGGCCGGCGCGCTGGCAGGCGGTGCGGAAGGTCGTCTCGTGCAGGTGCGGCGAGCAAGCCGCCACCACCACCCGCGTCAGCCCTTGTTCCTTGATGTCGGCCTCGATCAGCTCCTGGCCCAGACTTGAGCACATGAACTGATAGTCGCGGGCGACCACCACGCCCTCGGTCCGGAGCTCCCGGCCGGCCCACTCCGCCACCTCTTTGACATCCACCACGCTGGCGATGTTGCTGCCACAGTGGCAGACATAGACGCCGATACGCTCCTGCGGCTTGTCAGATGGCAGTGTCGCGCTCATGCGCCACCTCCTTTGCGGCTCGGCCGCGTCGCCGGCATGGCCGGCAGCGGCAGCGCCTCTTTAGCCGGTTTTTCCTGCTTTTCCGGCGCCGGTGGCTCGGCGCCGATCTTGGCCAGCGCCGGCGCAGGGTCGACGAACTCCTTGCCGAAGCCCAACACGGACGGCGGCAGTCCAAAGGCCAGCCCCATCAACTGTGTGAAGTAGAGCACCGGCAGTTGATAGTCCGTGCCGAAGCGCTTGTTGACCTGCTCCTGGTAGCCGTCCAGGTTGAGCTGGCACATGGGGCAGAGCGTGACGATGGCGTCGGCCTGGTAGTCGGACGCGTTCTTGAGCAGGCGCCGAATCAGCTCCAACGCCGTCTCTTCGCTGATCTGCGTCATGTGCCCGCCGCAGCAGTGGGTCTTGACGGGGAAGTCCACAACCTTGGCGCCCAGCGTGCGCATCAACTGGTCCAGGCTGGTAGGGTACTCCGGGTCGTCGACCTGGCCGTGGAAGCCGGGGCGCACGATCAAGCAGCCGTAGTACGGCGCCACCCGCAGGTTGTAAAGCGGCTTCGACACCTTGGTGGCAACGGCCTCGAAGCCGACGTCGTGAACGATGATCTCGAACAGGTGGCGCACCTGCACGCTGCCCGGCTCGTAGTGCAGGCCGCCGGCCGCCAGCGCTGTGTTGACCAGCCCGGCCAGCTTGGCGTTGTCGGCCATGTACTTATCGGCCTTGCTCAAGTTGAGGAAGCAGGCGCTGCACGGCGCGACCAGTTGGTTCTTGCCGCCGTTGAGCTTTTGCTGGGCGGCCAACGCCAGGTTGCGGCCGATCAGCGCATAGGCCGGCAGCAGGTTGAGCGCAATGTACTCGGTGGCGCCGCAGCAGTTCCAGTCGTCGACCTCGACGAACTCGATCCCCAGCAGGCCGGCGATGGCCATGGCCGACTGATGGTAGGCGATGGCGTTACGCTCCAGCGAGCAGCCGGGGTAATAGCCGTACTTCATAGCGCACCTCCTAATCCGCCCGTAGCTTCCAGCTCTTTCGCCTTGTCCAGGATGGCCTTGAGCTGTGGCATGTTCTTGATGCGCTTGGGAGTGAGGTCGATGCGGCCTTTGCGCCACATCTCCATGCCAAAGCCCACCATCTTGAGCGCGCTCAACGGATGATGACGTAGATGGTGGCGCGTGGCCAGGCCCAGCTCGAAGCTGCGACCATAGTTCTCGACATAGTCCACGTACGTCTCAGAAAAGGCCGGTGCGTCCGCCGCGCTGGACTCGCGATACAGCCCTTCCTTGATGGCCATGCGCTTGAGCGTGTACATGATGTCCGTAATATGGATGTCCTGGGGACAGCGCACGTAGCAGAAGTAGCACGACACGCAGTACCAGGGTGTGTTGCTGCGCAACACTTCATCCTTCATGCCGGCGAAGATCATGGCGAACAACTGGCGCGGCGTGTGCTCCATGTCTGCGCCGGACGGGCAGGAGCCGCCGCACGTGCCGCACTGGATGCAGCGATCTAGGCGCGGATCGCTGCCCGGCGTTGCCCGAATGACCTCCCACAAAAAACTGGTTGGTGATCCGCGAGGCCCGGATGTGTCTGCCATAGATACGCTCCTTGGGCGAGGATACACGGTATGCCGGCGATTATGCCGGCAAGCGACAGAAGCCGATGAAGTTGTTAGGGGCCAGAGAGGGGAGTCTTGGCCAGTTGTGGGTGAGGCGACCACTTGGTTGCTGCCGATCGATGGGAGGCCATCGAACCCAGCAACGACTACAAGGAGTTGAGAACAGTCTCATTGCATAACTGCTCAGGTGCCGGGCATTTGTAGGCGATTTGCGACCTAGGTCGGCTAGGTGGGCTTCGCAGACACGTTTGCAAACCAAAATCCAAATGCCCGGCACCTATGGCTGAGTAGTTACCTTATTGCTATTTTATCACACTTTGTGCAAATTTCAACACCCTTCTCGGCAGCAGTAGGCCCAGCAGCGCAAAAGTCGTCACTGGCCACACCTAGGCCAGGTCGCCCGGTCCGCCGGGGCAGACCTAGCCGGGATAGATGCGGATCAGCCGGTAGGGCGCGCTGAGCTCGGCCAGCTTCTCGTCGTTCATCGTCTTAGGGCTGACGCCGGCAAAGAGCGGCGCGGCGAAACCGCTGGCGATCAGCACCTGGCGCATTAAGGCGAGGCGCTGCGGATCGTCGGGCGGGACCTCCTCAGCCTCGCCCGCGACCAGCCGTCAGGCAGCCACACCTGCACGCGCGGGTCGGCCATGACGCTGCGGTACCAGTCCGCACGGCTGCCGAACGCGGCCGTGCAGTAGATCGCGTCGTCCACGACGGTGTAGTTGACCGGCGTCCGGCGCAGCAAACCGCTCTTGCGGCCCCGATGCACCAGCACCATCATCTGGCTGGTTCGCGGTCCGTTGCCCCAGCCGCCCAGCCCCAGACGAAAGAGCGGCACCATGAAGCGGTTGCCGATCTTGAACAGCCGACGCAGCTTTTCTTCGCTGGGTGATAGTTTCACATCCATCAGGAATCGTAACTGCTCAGCCATAGGTGCCGAGCACTTGAATTCTCGCTTGCAACGGCGTCCGCGAAGCTGACTTAGGCCGCAAATCGGTGTCGCAAGTGCCCGGCACCTGAGTAGTTTCGGCCGCTGACGATGAAGATCTTACCGTCGGGCGCGGTGCGCTGAAGCGCCATTGCAACGAACTACGCCTCGTGCACGTCGATCAGCAGAACAGTCACTCCTCTCTCCATCGGGCGGTAGCGTACGGGTCGGTTAGCCCCGATTCTTGCCCAACACGCTGCGTCGGGCAATTCTGGTTTGGTAAGGTCGTGACTAAACCCAGACGAGAGTGTGCGGGACACTGGAGTCAACAACGGCGCAGACTATGCTGCGCCGTTGTCATAAGTGTCTATCCTCAGTCCGCCGCCGGCCCGGCGATGGCATACACCACCTGCAGGCGGGCGGTCATCTTCATCTCGCCGGGCATGATCGGCCCGCCGCCGCTGCCCATGCCTATGCTGGCGTTGACGCTATCGTAGGCCGGCAGGCCCATGCCGCCGATCACCTCGCTGACGCTGACGACCTCGCCCAGCGCGACGCCGTGCAGGCCGGCCAGCTCCTCAGCCCGCGCCAGCGCGTCCTCGGCCGCCTTCGCCCGCGCCTCGGCCATCACCTCGTCCGGGTCGTCCAGGCTGAAGTTGACGCCGTAGATGTTGTTGGCGCCCGCCTCGATCACCGCGCCCAACACGTCGCCCACGCTATCTAAGTCGCGCACGGTGACGCTGACCGTGTTGTTGACGCGGTAGACCACCTCGCGGCCGGGAATGCCTGCCGGCGTCATGGGCCGGTCGACGAAGATGTTGTAGCCGCTGGTCTGGATATCCTTGGCGGCGATACCGACTTCCTTCAGCGCGTCCAGGATGGCCTGCATGGCCTCAGCAGCCTCAGCGCTAGCATCCTGCGCGTTGTCGCCCGCCACCTCGACGCCCACCTGGATCTGGGCGATGTCGGGCTGGGTGGCCACGGTACCCTCGCCCACCACCGTGATGGTGCGGGGCAGGGTCGCGGCGGGTGCGGCCGGCTCAGCCTGGGCCGCAGCGTTGTTCCAAGACCCTATGGCGAAGACGCCCAGGGCCACGAGCGCCAGCAAGCCGATCAGCGTGCCGGCTACCAGATGGGTTCGTTGCAAAGTCATCTCTCAATCCTCCAATCGTGATATTCTAACCACCCAGGTGCCGGGCACTTCTGGCCTGGCTTCACCTGTTCTTGGTCCGTAGGGGGCCGGTGCACTCGTAGCCCCAAGTGCCCGGCACTCGCTCTTGTGTGGCGTCGTTCTGGTCGCCACGGATGATATCACGAGGGATGCAAGGGGTTTGTTCGTCGTACCGAATGATTTGGCGTGGTGAACTCATTGCACTAGCATGCAGCTATGGTTGACCATGCCGTTTTTGCGACGGCTGCTGTCGATATGGCAAAATGCGACGCAGTGAGGTCTTCCTGTTCCCTGTTGACACGGTATCGGCGCACCCTGCAGACGATGACCACCATCATTCCTGTTTACGTCCATCTTCTGCGCACAGGCGAATTGCAGCGCCGCGCTGAGCTCGCCCAGGCGCGGCTCACGGCCTGCGACATCTGCCCACGGCGCTGCGGCGCGGACCGTCTGGCCGGTGAGCTGGGCAACTGCCACACCGGCGCGCTGGCGCGGGTCAGCAGCTACGGCCCGCATCACGGCGAGGAGGACGTGTTGCGCGGCTGGCGCGGCTCTGGCACCATCTTTTTCACCCGTTGCAACCTGCACTGCCAGTACTGCCAGAACTACGACATCAGCCAGACGGACGAGGGCGACGAGGTGACGCCGGCCGAGCTGGCAGCAATCATGCTGCAGTTGCAGGCGCGCGGCTGCCACAATATCAACTTCGTCTCCCCCACCCACGTGGTCCCGCAGCTCCTGGCCGCGGTGCTGATCGCGGCCGAGGCCGGGCTGCGCCTGCCCCTGGTCTACAACACCGGTGGCTACGACGCGCTGGAAACGCTGGCCCTGCTGGACGGCGTGATCGACATCTACATGCCCGACATGAAATACGCCGACGCGGCCATCGCTGAGCGCCTGTCTAAAGTCCCCCACTATCCTGAAGTCAACCGCGCCGCGGTCAAAGAGATGCACCGCCAGGTGGGTGACCTGCAGATCGACGCGCAAGGGTTGGCCGTGCGCGGGCTGCTGGTGCGCCACCTGGTGCTGCCCAACGGCCTGGCCGGCACGGGCGAGATCGTCCGCTTCCTGGCGCAGGAGGTCTCGCCCCACACCTACGTCAACATCATGGCCCAGTATCACCCCGCCTACCGCGCCGACCGCTACCCGGAGCTGAGCCGCCCCATCACCGCAGCCGAATATCAAGCCGCGGTGCAGGCAGCGCTGGACGCCGGTTTACAGCGGCTAGACCAGCGTCGCCGGCGCCTGCTCTATGTCTGAACCCACCCCCCTGTTCTACGTGATCTACGGAGCCGCCGCCTTGATGATCGGCATGGGCAAGGGCGGGCTAGGCGTGGCCTTTGCCGCGCTGGCCACGCCGCTGCTGGCCACGATCCTGCCCGTGGACAAAGTGCTGGCGCTGGCGTTAGTGATCCAGATGGTGGCCGACGTGTTCGCTGTGGGCGCGCATTGGCGGCGCTGGGATGGCCGGCTGACAGCGCTGCTGATCCCTGGCGCGCTGGCCGGCGTAGCCATCGGTACGCTGTTCATCACCAGCGTGTCGCCCCAGGCGCTGCGCACCACGCTGGCGGTGGTGATCTTGCTCTTCACGGCGTACAAGGTGCTCGAGCGCAGCCTGCTGCGCGGGATCACCTATCGGCCGCAGCCCTGGCACAGCCCGCTGGCCGGCGGCATCTCCGGCTTCACCTCGGCCGTGGCCAACAACGGCGGCCCGCCGGTGACCATCTACCTGCTGATGCGCAACCTGCAGCCGCGCACGTTCATCGCCACCACGGCCATTTTCTTCCTGATCCTCAACTACATCAAGCTTCCCTTCTACCTCTACGCCGGCCTGTTCGACTGGGCCCTGCTGCGCAGTGCGCTGCCGCTGCTCGTGCTGGCCCCCATCGGCGTCTGGATCGGCAGAGCCTTCGTGCTGCGGGTCAACAAAGAGCTGTTCGAGCGGGTGATCCTGGTGTTCCTGGTCATTTCGGCGCTGCTGGTGCTGTTGACGTAGGTCGTCGTTGGATCGCTCACACGCTGACGCCGAACAAGGCGCCGACGCCGGCCGTCAAAGCCATAGCCAGGGCGCCCCAGAAGGTGACCCGCACAGCCGAGCGCCACACCGGTGAGCCGCCGGTGGCCGCGGCCAACGATCCCAGCAGGGCGAGGAACAGCAGGGAGCTGATGGCTACCGCCCACAGCAGTACTGAGGCCGGCGCCACCAGCACAACCAGCAGGGGCAGGGCCGCGCCGACAGCAAACGTGGCGGCCGAGGCCAGCGCAGCTTGCACCGGGCGTGCAGTCACCATCTCGGAGATGCCCAGCTCATCGCGCGCGTGCGCGCCCAGCGCGTCGCGCGCCATCAACTGCGCGGCCACCTGGGCCGCCAGTTCCTTGTCCAGCCCGCGCTGGACGTAGATCGCGGTCATCTCCGCAAGCTCCGCCTCCGGCATGGTGGCCAGTTCCTGGCGCTCTCGCGCCAGGTCGGCGTTTTCGGTGTCGGCCTGCGAGCTGACCGACACGTATTCGCCGGCGGCCATGGACATGGCGCCGGCCACCAGGCCGGCCACGCCGGCAATCAGGATGCTTTTCGACGCGGCGCCCGATGCCGCCACGCCCAGAACCAGGCTGGATGTAGAGACGATGCCATCGTTGGCTCCCAGCACGGCCGCCCGCAGCCAACCGATGCGATCGGTTCTGTGTCTTTCCATGTGTCGCATAGACAGTCCTTTTGCTTGCAAGAATGCAACTCTTCAGCCCTAGGTGCCGGGCACTTAAGGCTGCGCTGGCCAGGGCGTCTGCAGAGCCGGCTCAAGCTGTAAACCGGTCGCAAGTGCCCGACACTTGAATAGTCACTGTTTTAGACGGCATCGACGGCGACATCTAGCATGGCCGGCCGTTCGGCTAGGCCCTGCCGGATCTTGCCCACCACATCGGTTTCGACTGCCTCGTGCGCTACGCGGATGGCGCTGCGCACGGCACGGGCGTTGGAGCGGCCATGGCCGATGATGCACACGTGGTTGAGGCCCAGCAGCACGCCGCCGCCGTACTCGGCATAGTCGAGCTTGGCGCCGACTGCACGCAGGGCCGGCCGCGCCAGCAGCGCGCCTACGGTGGCCACCTTGCGGCTCGTGATCTCGGCGCGCAGCGTCTCGATGATCAGCTTGGCGACGCCTTCGGCCAGCTTGATGATCACGTTGCCGGTGAAGCCGTCTGTTACCACCACGTCGGCCAGGCCGGCCGGAATATCCTTGCCCTCGACGTTGCCGATAAAGTTCAGCCCCGGGGTAGCCTTGATCAAATCGTAGGCCGCTTTGACTTCGACGTTGCCCTTGCCCTCTTCTTCGCCGATCGAGACGATGCCGACACGGGGATTAGCCATCCCCAAGACGTTCCGGGCATAGATGTCGCCCATCACGGCAAACTGCTGCAGAAAGACCGGTCGCCAGTCGGTGTTGGCGCCGATGTCGAGCAGCAGGCAAATGCCTTGGCGGGTGGGAAACACCGTCGCCAGGGCGGGGCGGTGAATGCGGCGCTGGCTGTCCAGCTTGATACGGCCCAGCTTAAACAGGGCAATGGCCATGGCGGCGCCGGTGTTGCCAGCGGTCACAAAAGCGTCAGCTTGGCCTTGATGGACCAGCTCCATGCCGACGTGCATGCAAGATTGGGGCTTGCCGCGCACTACCTCGCTGGGCTTGTCCTCCATCTCCACGACGTCCTCGGCGTGGACAACGGTGAGGTCAAGGCCAGCAACATCGTGCTTGGCCAGCTCCTGGCGGATGACGTCCTCTCGGCCGACGAGGATCAAGGAGAGGGTGTTGCGGAACTCCTGGGCAGCCAGGACAGCGCCGGCGACAGTTGCCTCGGGAGCGTTGTCACCGCCCATAGCGTCGAGAACGATTTTTGACATAGAATTACTCTAACATACAACAAGGCGCTGGCTAGGCATGTAACAATGCCCAGCTGGCGCCATTTGTGCTTGTACAGGCAAAGCAGAGTCCTCAGTGACTCGGTTAGCAGCGTACAGACTTCCGGGGATGGCAATACATGTGCGGCTGCGAGTCTTAGAACACAAAAACAGGGCGGAAGTTGCGGCCAACTCGCCCTGCCCTTGGTCACTATTGGAGTATGCATATTTCACTCGCATCTGTCAAAACAAGATGCCTAGGGATTGCCGATGGGCCCTACCTGCAGTATACTGGCGACGCTGACGTTGGCGACAGCGCATGCCTGTAGTTGCAGCGAAACCGTTGCAATTGGCCTGCGTAGTACAGGACAGCGCTATTGTTTGAGTCTCTCACTGGTAGCGCAGCAACCACGCAAAGGAGTCTCTCTCATGGAAAAGCGTCTCTATCGCTCTCGCACAGACCGCGTGATCGCCGGCGTTTGTGGCGGCTTGGGCCAGTATTTTGGGATCGATCCAACCTGGGTGCGTATTGTGGTCGCGCTGCTGGCTCTCATGTCTTTTGGCACCGTGCTTTTGCTGTACCTGCTCTTGGCGCTCATTGTGCCGTTGGAGCCGTGACCGGTGAACGGTAAACGGTGAACGGTCAGCGGGGATCGACTGCGATGGTCGGTTCTTGAATGGGCTATGCTGATTCACCACGGCCATGCCGCGTTCGATCCCCGAGCGAGCCACGGTGATACCGAATGAACCTCGAACGCATTCGCTCCGCCATCCCCGCCCTCGCCAACAGCATCTACCTCAACACCGGCACCTTTGGCCCAATGCCCACGGTGGTCGCTGACGAGCTGCGTCGCGTCTATGGCGTTGTCGAGCAGGACGGCACCTTCTCGCCGGCGGTCTTCTGGCAGATGGAGCTGGAGGGCTTCGAGGCGGTGCGCAAACAGGTGGCCGCGCTGCTGCACGCTGACCCGGCCGAGATCGCGCTGACCCGCAACGTCACCGACGGTATCAACATCGTGCTGCACGGCCTGGATTGGCGGCCCGGCGACGAGGTGATCCTCACCGACCACGAACACCCCAGCGGCACGGTGCCCTGGCTGGCCCTAGCCGAGCGGGCCGGGGTCGAGCTGCGTTGGTTGGAGCTAACGGATGACGCCGACGAGATCGTTGCCCGCTTCCAGCGCCTGCTCACCCCGCGCACCCGGCTGGCCATGCTCAGCCATGTGTCCTGCCTGACCGGCCTGCGCCTGCCCATTGAACGGCTGTGCCGGCTGGCACGACAGGCCGACGCGCTGACCCTGGTGGACGGCGCGCACGCCGAAGGGCAGTTTGCGGTCGACGTGCAGGCGCTGGGCTGCGACTTCTATGCCGCCTGCGGCCACAAATGGCTGCTGGGGCCGCAGGGCGTTGGCATGCTCTACGTGCGCCGAGAGCATGTCGAGCGGCTGCGTCCCCTCTGGCTGGGCTGGGACGTGCAGCAGTCCTTCGATCGGGCAGCGCGCAACTACAGCTTGCCGAACACGGCGGCCCGCTTCGAGCAGAGCACCCGTGCCTGGCCGCTCTATCTGGCCTTCGGCAAAGCCATCGAGTTCATCGAGGGGGTCGGGTTGAGCGCCATCGAGCAGCGCGTGCGGGGGCTGCGCCGTGACTTCGTCCGCCGGCTGACCGCCCTGCCTGGCGTCGCCGTGCTCAGCCCGCTCGACCCCGCCCTGGGCACCGGGCTGATCACCGTGCGCGTCGCCGGTTGGCAGTACGATGTTTTGCAGCAGAGGCTGTGGGAGCAGCGCCGCATCATCACCAACGTTATCCGCGAGTTCAACGCTTTGCGCTTTTCATTGGCGTTCTTTACGACGGGGGTAGAGCTAGAAACCACGCTGGAAGTCCTGGTTCACCTTCGTAGTGGCGACCGCAGTCGCTTCTGAGGGGTCAACGGCTGAAGCCGTTACTTATGAAAGAGGGCAGCGCGGGCTGCAAGTGCTCTCTTGGTAGTGGCGACTTCAGTCGCATGGCACTGTTTGCAATGATTGTTGCAATTACATTAAATTTTGCAATTTCTCTTGCATGTCAACGTTAATCGTGCTATAATGAGGCCGTCGCTCCCCGGTTCACGCACAAAAACGAGCAACCTCATGCCCGCTGCTTCTGACTTCGAAGGCCGCCTCACCGCCAGTTTTGACCGGCTCAGCCCCAAACAACAGGCCATCGCGCGCTTGATCGCCGACAATCGCTATTACGCCTCCTTTGCCTCCGCAGGGGAGATCGGTGAGAAGGTCGGCGCCAGCGCTGCGACCGTGGTGCGTTTTTGCCAAGAGTTGGGTTATGAAGGCTTGCCCGACCTGCAGCAAACGATCCGCGAAGAACTACCCTCCTACGTGACAGCCGCCGAACGCCTGGAGCACCGCCTGGCCAGCCTTGGGGGAACAGAAGACGCCATTTTCCAGCGTGTCTTTGACACAGATGCCCTCAACCTCCAACGCACATTGGATGGCGTGTCGGCTCAGACCTTTGAGAACACAGTAGCTGCGCTGTGCGGCGCGCACCAAATCGTCGTGATCGGCGCCGGCGTTGCCGCAGCCATGGCGCGTTTTCTAGCCTATTCGCTGCGCGTGCTCGGCTTCGAGGCGCAAGCTGCCGCCGACGATGACATCGCTCTTGCCGTCCGCCTGGCGCATCTCGGTTCAGGTGACGTGGTGGTTGGAATCGGTGTGTGGCGCTATGTGCGCGCCACTGTGGAGGCGCTGCGCCAGGCTCGCGCCCGTGGTGCACTCGCCATCGCCTTGACTGACAGCATTGTCTCTCCTCTGGCGCGCCAGGCCGACTACGCCTTCGAGGTCGCCACCGACGGCATAGCGCACAGTTTGTCCATGACGGCGCTGGTCGCCCTGCTGAACGCACTGATCGCTGGTGTATCTTTGGCCGACCCGGCGCGCACGACCGCATCGTTGCGCCGCGTCGACGCTGAGTTTCAAGCCCGCCAGCTGCTGCTGGACTAACCCAGGTCCCGACCGCAGCCACTTGGCGCGTGTCGGGCGATGAACCAAGCGCAGGGGGATTGTTTGGGTACTTGGAGGCCCATGAACGTCACGATTTGCGGCGCCGGCAACGCTGCTCACACTTTGATTCCGGTGTTGACAGCCACCGTTGCGCCATCCCTGACGGTCTATACCGCGTTGCCCGAAGAGGTGCAACGTTGGCGCTCAGCCCTGGCCGAGGCGGATAGCGTCGAGGCGATTTTCGCCGATGGCCGGCGTGTACGAGCACGGCCGCTGACGATCACCGCCGATCCCGCAGCAGCAGCAACGGCTGACTTGGTGTTGTTGGCGCTGCCTGCCTTTGCCCATGAGGCGGTGTTAGGCGCGCTGGCGCCGCACCTGCCCGCGACTGCCTGGGTTGGTGCTCTGCCGGCCCGCGGCGGCTTCGAGTGGCTGGCGCGACGCGTGTTGTCCGAGCACCGCGGCGTGGTCTTCGGTCTGCAAACCCTGCCCTGGGCCTGTCGCGTCCGTCAATGGGGGCGGCAGGTGGAAGTGCTGGGCGCCAAGAACGCCGTTGACCTGGCCGCTTGGCCGGCCGAGGCCGCCCCAGAGGTCGCCGAGTGTTTGTCACGTTGGCTGGACATCACCGTGACGCCTGTGCCCAGCTTTCTAGCACTCACTTTGGCCAACACCGGCCAACTCATCCATCCCGGCATCATGGCCGGCCTGTTTCGCAGTTGGGACGGCCGACCTTTTGGTGAGGACCAAGTGCCGCTGTTCTACGGCGGTGTGGACGAGCAGACCGCCGGACTGCTACAGGCGTTGTCGGATGACATCCAGACCGTGCGGGCAGCGCTGGAACGCCAGGCGCCTCAGTTTGACCTGGGCTCGGTGCTGCCGCTACTTGCTTGGTTGCGTCGCGCCTATGCCGGTCAGATTGAGGACGACAGCACGTTGCAAGCGGCTTTTGTCACCAATCGCGCCTACGCTGGGCTGCGTGCGCCGGTGCAGCTAGTCGAGGAAGGTGCCTATGTGCCGTGGTTCGGCAGCCGCTATCTGGCCGAGGATGTGCCGTTTGGCCTGCTGGTGACGCGAGGCATCGCCGAGTTGACGGGGGTACGGACGCCGGCGATCGATGACGTAATCGGCTGGGCGCAGGAGCGGTTAGGCCGGGAGTATTTGGTGCACGGACGGCTGGCGGGTCGCGATGTAGCCAACTCGCGCGCCCCACAGCGTTTCGGTATTGTGACCCTGCAGCACTTGTTCGAGGCGGCGTGAAGGCTCCACAGAGAACCTTGCGTCGAAAATCAGGAGGTTGACATACTATGCCTGAAGAACAAGCACGAACGATGTCCGATCCAAGGCGAGCTGCCAATTGGCAGCGGCCGGCGCGCAAGCGTCGCGTGATGGTCGGCGCAATCGGTAAGTGCGTCCACAACCTGGGCGTCGAGAACTTCTCCGACTGGATGCAGGATCGCGGGGAGGGCTTCGTCGCCATCAAGCTAGGGCCGGCCGTGCCCATCGAGGAGGTGATCAATAAAGTGCGTGAGGCCAGGCCGGAGATCGTCGGCGTCTCCATGCGCCTGGGCGACCTGCATGTGGACAAACTGATCGGTGAGTTCATCGAGAAAGCCACCCTCTACGGCCTGCACCCCAACCATAGCGGCATTCGTTACGCCTTCAGCGGGCTGAGGCCGGCTGCCAATCTGGTGCGGGCCATGACCGGTCTACCGCTGGAAGAAGATCGGTTCACGCGTGAGGATGAGCGCCACTATGACCTGGACGATGTTCGGGCCGAGTTCGCCGACAAGCCGCACTTCCAAGGCTTTTTCGATTTGGTCGCCGACGACTTCATTACTATGGAGGAACTGGAGGCCTTTGCTTCCGGGCAGCGCAGAGTCGTGGCGGCAGAGCGTGAACCTTGGTCCGATCGACTGATTGAGCGCATCCGGCAAGTGCGAGAACGGGAAAACCGGCCGATCATCCGCGCCCACATCGGCATTGCCGCTGAGACCATCGAGCCGACAGTGCAGGCCATCGAGAAACTGGCCGAAGCCGGTGCGCTGGAGGTGGTGTCGTTGGCGCCGGACCAGACCTCACAGGAACTGCTAGCCAAGTTCATCCGCGGCGAGGAGGATCCCAGCAAGTACTTGGCCGGGCAGGGCGGCGCCCCAATTCGCACGGTTGAAGACCTGCGCCGGCTGAAAGCTGCCACGCGTCGCGGCAACTATCCGCTCACCCGCATCTACACCGGTACCGACGAACTGGTGGAGCTGGCCAAGCTGTACGAGTCCACACTCAACATGGCCTTTCCCGCCGTGCCGATCTTCTTCTACAACCAGATCGACGGTCGCGGGCCGATCTCGATTCGCGACAGCTTCGACGAGCATTACCGCACCATCCGCTGGTGGGCCGAAGCTGGCAAGCCGCTGGAGATCAACGACCCTCATCAGTGGGGCCTGCGCTACGCCTCGGACACCATGCAGGTGACCGATCACGTGTTAGTGGCCGTGATTGCCCTCAAGTTGGGCATCAAGAACTACGTTATGCAGCAGATGTTCGAGCTGCCGCCGGCCATTAGCGCGTTGGACGACCTGGCCAAGATGAAGGGCGCCTACGACCTGATCGAGCCGCTGACCCGCCATTTCGATTTCCATATCGTTAAGCAGACGCGCAGCGGCCTGCCCAGCTTTCCGCCCAATCTCAACCAGGCCAAGGGCCACCTGGCCTTCGGCATTTACACCCAACTGTACATGGAGCCGGATATCTTGCACGTGGTCACTCACTCTGAGGCGCACCACGAGGCCAGTGCCGACGATATCATCGAGTCGTGCGAGATCGTCAAGCAGGTGTGCTGGGACTTCGCCAAAGGTGGTGTGCCCCAGATCTGGGTTGATCCCAAGCTGGCCAGCCGCAAGCTCCAGCTGCAGCAAGGGGCCATGTACAATCTGCTGCACCTGGCGCTGTTGGGCGGCTATGAGGGCGAGGTGACGATCGGCAACTTCTGGGAGTACGCGTTACCGCCCATGCCGGCCGACGGCGGCCGCAACTTCGAGACTATGCTGCTCAGTCTGATCGACGAGGCCAACTACCCCAGCGGCGAGTGCGGACTGATCAGCCCCGACACGCTGGACATGGCTCTGCAGATCGGCCTGTTCCAGGGGCCGCACATCACCGTGGTCGACCGGCGCTACGAGCTGGCCGGAGCTTGCCGCACGCACGTAGTCGACGGCATGTGCGACTGCTACGAGTGGGACGGCATCCCTGTGCGCGACGAGATGCACCGCGTGGATCTGGTGCGCCAGCGATTTCCGTGGTATTTCGACAAGACGATCTCGCGCACCGACGATGCTCAGACGACGCTGGGCGAAGATGCCGAAGAGGAAGGGGTAGATGAGGCGGCTGTGGCGCGCTATCGCAAGGCCGTGGGCATCACCGGCGCTATCAGCGACCGCGTGCTGGTGGTGGATTTTGGCAGCACCTACACCAAGATCGGCATCTTCGATCCGCAAGACGAGAGTTTCAACCTGCGCTACGTGCCTACCACGGTGGACGACATCCGCATTGGACTGGCCAATGGCCTCGGTGTGCTCGATCAGTGCGCCAAGTCCGACAACGGTACCGCCTATTACGATTGGCAGCCGCTGCGCCGGGCTATGGACGAGTTCGCCGTCAGGTTGCCTTGCTCCAGTGCCAAGGGCGGCCTGAAGATGGTGACCGTGGCGCTGAGCAAGCAGGAGAGCGGCTTTGCCGCTGAGCTGGCTGCGTTGACGGCCGGCGCCAAGCTGGTGGGCTCTTACGACGGCAAGCTGACGCCGGAGCAAGCCCGGGCAGTGTTCGAGCATGACCAGCCGGAGATCGTGCTGATCGCCGGCGGCACGGACGAGGGCGGCGATAGCGAGACCGCCGTGCACAACGTCCGTGTGCTGGCCGAGGCGGCGCGCTATGCTACCTACACCGACTACGGCGTGCCCTTCATCTACGCCGGCAACCAGGACGTGCGTGATTTGGTCGAGCGCATCTTCCAGCTCAACCACGTGGACTATCGCATCGCGCCCAATGTCATGCCGGAGATCAACCAGTTCCGCATCGAAGTGGTCAATGAGGCCATCCGCGAGCTGTTCCAGACGGTGATCATCCGCGGCAAGGGGTTTGACGTAGTCGAGGAGTACATGGACGCGCCGTTCATTCCCACCCCGCGCGCCTGCTTTCGCGGCATCCAGTTGTTGGCGCACGGCTACGGCAACGAGGAGGGGATCGGCAACATCTTGGCCCTCGATATCGGCGGCGCGACGACCGATTTCTACTCCATGGTGCGGG
This sequence comes from Anaerolineales bacterium, assembly GCA_034432445.1. GTDB lineage: Bacteria > Chloroflexota > Anaerolineae > JAAEKA01 > JAAEKA01 > JANWYQ01. Next base: position 20,688 of record DAOUBX010000032.1, on the reverse strand, counting down.
ACAATCCGCTCTATCTGTATCCCGGCGACGATCGCAAGAAGAAGGTCAAGCGCACCATTCTCAAGACGCCCAACACGCCCCTGGCCTATCGCCGCGTGGAGGGCAAATACGGGCTGAGCTACAACGCCATCAACTTGAAGGAGTTGCCGCAGTTTGAGAACGGCAACCTGCGCGCCCGGCTGTCGGACTTCGTGGCGGCGCGGTATCCTTTCTACCGGCCGAGCGGGGATCAGCTTGGTCAGTTCGCGCAGCGCAACGGCCGGCTTGAGATCAACCTGGATCGCTACTTGACCTGGATTAGCGAACACCCCCATCAAAACGCCGTCGGGCCGGTTGAAAACGCCGCGCGCTCTTACCTGGCGCGCGAGATCATGGCCGTGGCCACGGAGAAACATGTCGGCCGCGTCCAAGAGACCGACACCTACTTCCTCCAATACGGCGTGAATTTCTTCAACCAGCCAACCACCGTGCTGTTGATCGGTGGAACCATCTACCACAAGTGCCGCGACCAAGAACCGGGTTACCTGGATGATCTGCAACTGATCGCCAGCGGCGTGCTTTACAATCCAATGGAACCGCACATCTTGCGTCCCAACGGACCCGTTCTCATGGATGCCAGCTATCTGGTGAGCATCCTCGGCGGGCTGTACGGCCGGTTGGAGCCGGAGCGCGCGCTGCGGGTGATGAAGCGCGAGTTGCGGCCGCTGCCTATTGCCGACGTAGCGCCGTTAGTGAAATTTTCCCCTCGTGCAGGGCGCAGTGATCGTCTATGCCTTCACATTCATCGTTGCCAACCTCGTGGTGGACGTGTTGTACACCTATCTGAACCCGAAGATCGAGCTGTAAGCGCAGCAACAGCGGCTAGCCTGCGGCCGCTTTTGCTGCCTGAGACCTGAGCCAACGAATGCGGAGACGACCATGGCAACAACGGCATCAGTAGACGGCCAAACCGCCTGGCGCCATACGTGGGGCATCCGCTGGCGATTGTGGTGGCGCAACGCAGCCGAGTTCTGGCGCGAGCTGCGCAAGCACCCTATTGCCGTGGTTGCGCTGGCCGTGATCATCCTTTACATCCTGGCGGCCATCTTTGCACCGCAGATCACGACGCATAACCCAGAGCGCGGCAGCCTGCGCGAGCGGCTACGGCCGCCGGCCTGGCAAGAGGGTGGTTCTTGGGACTATCCGCTCGGCACCGACGCCCAGGGTCGTGACATTTACACTCGCATCGTCTACGGCGCACGGGTGTCGCTGTTGGTCGGCTTCATCTGCGTGGCGGTCTCAGTGGTGGTCGGCCTGGCGTTGGGCGCAGCCAGCGGCTATTACCGCGGCAAGCTGGACTCCGGCCTCTCGCGCTTCGCCGATCTGCTAATGGCGTTCCCGTTCTTGATCTTCGCCATTGGCGTGATGGCTTTCATGGGGCCAGGCTTTGCGACGCTGATCCTAGCAATGACCTTCAAGGGTTGGGTGGAGTTCTTCCGCTTAGCACGCGGGGACATGATGAGCGAGAAGACGCGCGAGTACGTGGAGGCCGCCAAGGTCACCGGTCAAAGGCATTGGCAGATCATCCTGCGCGAGATGATCCCTAACATCATCCAGGGCATCTTTGTGCTGGCCACGCTGCGTATGGGATTCTTTATCGTCACCGAGGCCAGCCTGAGCTTCCTGGGCCTGGGCATCCAGCCGCCTACGCCGGCTTGGGGTAGCATAGTAGCCGATGGGCGCAACAACTTGCTCAACGCATGGTGGGTGTCCACCTTCCCCGGCCTGGCCATCGTGATCTTGGTGCTGGCGATCGATCTTTTCGGCGAGGCATTGCGCGATATTCTGGATCCGCGCCTAAAGATCGAGTAACCTGAAACGCGCACTGCTTGATGCGCAATGCACTTCCGACAAGGAGCGTCCGTTGCTGAGGACGCAGTTCCGCATGACTCGTCACTTGGCAAGCATTCTCAGCCCATAGCTCACCCTTGCTAGACTCATCACAACGCAACGGCAATGGACATTTCCCGGCAACCCGTTCTAGAGCTACGCAACTTGACCACGGTCTTCCCCACCCGGCGCGGCACTGTGCGCGCGGTGGAGGCGATCAACCTGGCCCTGCCTCCCGGGGGGATTCTCGGCTTGGTAGGCGAGTCCGGCTGCGGCAAGAGCACGGTATTGCTCTCGATTCTGCGCCTGATCGCTAAGCCAGGGGATATCGTCGACGGCGAGATCGTCCTGGACGGCCAAGATCTGCGCAAGCTTTCTCAGGCAGAAATGCGCAAGATCCGCGGCAAGGATGTCGCCATGATCTTCCAGGACCCGCTGAGCACACTGAACCCGGCGTTTCACGTTGGGGAGCAGATCCGCGAGTCGCTGCGGTTGCACAACATGATGCCTGGCGGCTTTTGGCCGTTCGACCGGGCGCGCAAGCAGCGGGAGAAGGCGCGTGTGCTGGCGGTGATGGAAGAGGTGGGCATTCCGGCGCCCGAGGCACGCTACCGCGCTTATCCCCACGAGTTCAGCGGCGGCATGCAACAGCGCGCGTTGATCGCCATCGGCTTGGCTTGCCAGCCCAAGGTGCTGCTCGCCGATGAGCCGACTACGGCGCTGGACGTTACCATCCAGGCCCAAATCATGGACTTGATGAAGCGCATCAATCAAGAGCACGGCACGGCCATCATTCTGGTGACGCATGATCTAGGGCTGGCGGCCGAGTTCTGCGACCACATCGCCGTCATGTACGCCGGTCGCATCGTCGAGATCGGCCCTACGGATGCGGTGATACAGAACCCGCAACACCCGTACACCGAGGGCCTGTTGCGCTGCATCCCCGACATCAGCCAGCGGCGGCCGATCCAGCCTATCCCCGGCAATGTGCCAGACTTGGCTGAGCTGGGGCCTGGCTGCGCCTTCGCCCCGCGCTGTCCCCACGCCCGGCCTGTCTGTTCTGAGGGCTTTTTCCGCCTGTTGTCCTTGGAAGGCACGCCGACGCCCAGCCAAGCGCGCAGCGGCGAGGTGCACATGGCTCGCTGCTTGCGGCTGACCGGCTACCAGATGCCGGTTACTTGAACGAAAAGGACGCCTGTCATGCCCCCAATTGAACGCGTCGGTCCACCCTTGGTGGAAGCCAACCAGGTCGTCAAGCACTTTCCCATCAAGCCAAGCCTACTGGCGCGTCTGCTGGCCGGCAAGAAAGAACAGACTGTGCGGGCCGTAGATGGTGTCGACCTGGCCATCTGGCCAGGCGAGACGATGGGTTTGGTGGGCGAAAGCGGCTGCGGTAAGACGACCCTGGGCCGCATCCTGACCTTGCTGCACGAGCCTACAGCGGGCGAACTACGCTTTCGCGATCAGCGGGTGGTCGAACAGCAAGTGACTATTGCCCAAAATGGCAGCGGGCCACAGCGCGTGCCGTACTACCACCTAACGCAAATCATCTTCCAGAACCCCTACTCCTCGTTGAACCCGCGCAAGACTGTGCGCGAGATCCTCACGGTTCCGTTGCGCGCCAAAGGCGTGAAGGAGCAAGCCGAGATCGAGGAACAGGTGCTGTGGCTGCTGAACCGCGTGGGGCTCAGTCCTCGCCATGCCGATCGCTACCCGCACCAGTTCAGCGGCGGACAACGCCAACGCATCGGCATCGCCCGCGCCCTGGCCATGCGTCCGCAGTTCATCGTCGCCGACGAGCCGGTGTCTAGCCTGGACGTGTCGATCCAGGCACAGGTGATCAACCTGCTGGAGGAGCTGCAAGAGGAGTTCAAACTCACTTACCTGTTCATCGCCCACGACCTGAGCGTGATCTACCACATCAGCGATCGCGTGGCTGTGATGTACTTGGGGCACATCGTCGAGCAAGGGCCAACAGACGATCTCTTCGCCAACCCACGGCATCCTTACACCCAGGCGCTGATGGCGGCTGTGCCTGTGGTCGAGAAGACGGCGCGTCGCCAGAGGGTGATCTTGACCGGCGGTGTGCCCAGCCCCATCGATCCACCGTCGGGCTGTCCGTTCCATCCCCGCTGTTTCGCCAAAAAGGGCCCCATTTGCGAGCAAGCCTATCCGCCAAGCTATCAGGTGGGTGCTCAACAGGTGGCCTGTTGGCTCTACGACGACCAGCCCCTGGCCAAGGCTGCCACGCCCGCGCGTCCATCACCCTCATGACCATCCTTGAGTTGACGCTAGTAGGCGCGCCCGACGAGATCGGCCGGCAACACGCGCACCAGATTGCCGGTCGTTCGGCGTTGCTGCGCCAGGTCATTGCCGCACGGCTCGACGGGCTGGCGCAGCTAGGCGCGGATGGCCCGGCTGAGTTGCTGCCCGCAGCCGCCGCTTTGCAGGATCTCGATTGGCCGCTGCTGGCACATCTGCAGGGCCTGGCCGAGGGTCTAGCCATCGAGTTTGACGACTTGTTGCGTTACACCCTCAGTTCCTATTTGCGCGATCGGCAGCGGGTGGCTGGCAGGGCAGGCGAGGGTTGCACAACCTGGGCCGCAGCCGCGCCTGTCGCTGCCCAGGGGCAAGTCCTCCTAGCCAAGAACCGCGACTACCACCGCGACCACATGCCGCTGCAAACGCTGGCCCAGGTGCAGCCGGCCGGCGGCTATCGCTATTTGTGCATCGGCAGCGCTGGCAGTCCCTTGGTGTTCAGCTCCGGGATCAACGAGCGCGGTCTGGCAGTGGCCGACACCCACGTGCTGTCCATGGATCTCGGACCTGGCCTGCCGCGCTTCTCCTTGATGCGCAAGGTGCTGGAGCATCACGACTCTACTGCCTCAGCGCTTGACTATTTGCGCACTGTCCAGCACATGGGCGGCGGCACCCTGATTCTGGTCGATGCAGCCGGTCACCTGGCTGTTTGCGAGAGTGGTCATCATCGCTGTGGTTTCATCGTAGCGAACGGGGGCTGGCTGTCCAGCACAAATCACTTTGTCACGGCTGAGCTGGCTGAGTGCTGGATTGAGGATGAGCCTCCGCCCCTGCAGGGCAACTCCCAAGCCCGGCAACACCGGGTGCGTCAGGCTCTGGACGCCGCCGCCGGGCACGTCGACCTGGCCTGGGCGCAAGCGCTCATGGTCACGCACGGCACGGTTCAAGATGCCTTGTGTCGCCATCCTCTTCCTGTCGAGAGCGCGTCGCGCCATCCTAGCCTTGACGCCAGCACCATTTCTTCGGCCATCTTTCTACCAGGCGGCCTATCAGGGGATGCCAGGCAACGACCGGCGCTGGTGTTGGCAACGGGGCAGCCCTGTGAAGCTGTGTGGACAAGCTGGATTGTTTGACGGTCGTGGCCTTTGTTGACGCACAGGGTCAAGCGCAGTAAAATGGGGGCTGTGCTGCAGGTTTTGCCTGTCTTCTGTTGCTTGCAGCATGTCGACCTTCGACCCTCTTCCTCTGATCAGCGACACGCCAGCCATGACCTCAACCGACCTCTACGACTCCATTGTCCGTCGCATGGCCGACCTCGGCGAGGAGAGCCTGCTGCTGCTCTCCCAGTACATTTCCTTTCTCAAGTGGCAGGAGGAGCAATGGCGCGAGTGGACCGACGTCGACGCCGCCGATGAGCCGGCTGATGAAGCTGAGTCACGGCAAGCCGGCAGCATAGACCGGCGCACCCGCTGGGTCTACGACTTCATCGAGCACTTTGGCGAGGCCACAGTCACCTCCACTCAGGCGCCGGACGGCATGGAGGTGCGCGTGGGGCCGGCCATGTGCGGCCTGGAGCAGCGCGTGGCCATCTGGCAACATCCGCCGGTGGCCGGCGCGTCGGTGGTGCAGTATCAGCTCACGATCCCGGCCGACGCCGGCCGGCTGCGGCTGCGCACCAAGATCGGCATCCGCAACGGCTCGCTGATCGCCGAGACGCCCGACAACCTGGTGGCCTTCCGCTTCTACGTCAACGGCGTGCGCTTGTGGAGCGCCGCCAAAAAGACCACCGCGTGGGATGACGTGACGGTGGAGCTGCCCAGCGTGGCCGGCGAGTTCGTCACCCTGCAGTTTGTAACCGACGGCCTGGGCGACTCGCGCTGGAACTGGGCTGTCTGGGGCACGCCGTTGTTGATCGGTGAGTGAGGTTTGCTCTATGGCAGAGTTCGCGTTTGGCGGTGAGATCGTTTGGCGGCCTACGCCAGAGTACGTGGAGGGCAGCCACTTGCAGCGCTTCATGCAGCAGCACGGCATTGCCGACTGGCACGAGCTGCACCGGCGCTCGGTGGAGGACGTGGCCTGGTTCACCGACGCCATGCTGCGCTACCTGGATATCCAGTTCTACGAGCCGTACACGCAGGTTCTCGATCTCGCGCGCGGCAAGCCGTGGCCGCGCTGGTGCGTCGGCGGCCGGATGAACATCGTCCACAACTGCCTGGACAAGTGGCTGGGAACCCCTACCGAGCAGCGCATCGCCCTGCGCTATGAGAGCGAGGAGGGCGATGTGCGCACGCTGACCTACGGCGAGCTGCACGCCGAGGTGTGTCGCGTTGCTGCCGGCCTGCGCCGCCTGGGCCTGGGCAAGGGGGACGTGATCGGCCTGTTCATGCCCATGACGCCGGAGATCGCCATCGCGCTGCTGGCCATCGCCCGCATCGGCGGCGTGATCCTGCCGCTCTTCTCCGGCTACGGCGCCGGCGCCATTGCCACCCGCTTGGCTGACGCCGATGCGCGCGCCTTGTTCACCGTCGACGGCGTCCCGCGCCGCGGCCGCCCCGTGCCCATGAAGCCCATCGCCGACGAGGCCGTGGCGCATCTGGCCAGCCTGCGCCACGTCATCGTCGCCCGTCGCACCGGTCAGGACGTACCCTGGACCGCCGGCCGCGACCTCTGGTGGGACGACCTGGTCAACGTCGCCGCCCAACCTACCAATCTACCAATCTACCAATCTACCAACCTACCAACCTACCAATCTACCAATCTACCAGTCTACCAACCCCCTGAATCCACCGACGCCGAAGACCTGCTGATGATCCTCTACACCAGCGGTACCACCGGCCGGCCCAAGGGCGCAGTGCACACCCACTGCGGCTTCCCGCTCAAGGCGGCCATGGATATGGCGCTGGGCTTGGACCTGCGGCCGGAGGACACGTTGTACTGGATGACCGACATGGGCTGGATGATGGGGCCGTGGGAGGTGTTCGGCGCGCTGATCCTGGGCGCGACCATGATGTTCTACGACGGCGCGCCCGACTACCCCGACGTGGACCGGCTGTGGAGCCTGGTGGAGCGGCACAAGATCACAGCCCTGGGCGTCTCGCCGACGCTGATCCGCTCGCTGATGCAGCACGGCGATGGGCCGGTGCGGCGCCACGACCTGTCCAGCCTGCGCCTGCTGGCCAGCACCGGCGAGCCCTGGAACCCGGAGCCATGGCTGTGGCTCTTCAACACGGTGGGCGGCGGCCGCTGCCCGATCATCAACTACTCCGGCGGCACCGAGATCTCCGGCGGCATCGTCATGGGCAACGTGATGCTGCCGCTCAAGCCGTGCGCCTTCTCCGGCCCAAACGTGGGCATGGCGGCCGACGTGGTGGACGAAAACGGCAACTCGGTGCGCGGGCAGGTGGGCGAGCTGGTGGTGCGCGAGCCGTGGATCGGCATGACGCGGGGCTTCTGGCGCGACCCGCAGCGCTACATCGAGACCTACTGGAGCCGATGGCCGGACGTGTGGGTGCACGGTGACTGGGCTGCGGTGGACGGTGACGGCCTGTGGTACATCCTGGGCCGCTCCGACGATACCATCAAGATCGCCGGCAAGCGGCTGGGCCCGGCCGAGGTGGAGACCGTGCTGGTGCATCATCCGGCCGTGGTCGAGGCCGGCGCCATCGGCGTGCCCGACGAGATCAAAGGCCAGGCGTTGGTGGTGTTCTGCGTGCTGGCGGCCGGCTACGCGCCGACCGAGGGGCTGGCCGCCGAACTGCGTGACGTGGTGGCCGAGGAGTTGGGCAAGCCCATGGCGCCTAAGGCCGTGCTCTTCGTGCCCGACCTGCCCAAGACGCGCAACGCCAAGGTTATGCGCCGCGTTCTGCGCGCCGCCTACCTGGGCGAGCCGGCCGGTGACCTCAGCGCGCTGGTCAACCCGGAGGTAGTGGAGCAGATCCGCAGTCTACGGGCCGGGAGCTGATGCAATGGAACCTGTCACTAATCCCCATGACCGGTTCTTTCGCCATGTGTTCTCCCAGCGGGACACGGCGGCTGATTTCCTGCGCAACTACTTGCCGCAAGATGTCGTTGCCCTGTTCGATTTCTCGACGCTGGAAGCAACCAGGGACACCTTTGTCGACGACGCGCTACGGCAGCACTTCTCCGACCTGCTCTACCAGGTCAAGCTGCAAACAGACGAGCAACCGGCTTACGTTTACGTTCTTTTCGAGCACAAGAGCTATCCGGAAATTCTGACTGCGTTGCAAATGCTGCGCTACATGACGCAGATTTGGGATCTGTCGGTGCGCCAGAAATCGAAGTTCATCCCCATCCTGCCCGTTGTCGTCTATCACGGACGGGCTGAGTGGCGCTTGCCGCACAACTTTGCCAACCTGTTCAGACTGCCGGAGCCGCTGAAGGAATTCTTCCCTGACTTTCGTTTTTGGCTGGTCGATCTGTCGAGCATGGACGACGCCGACATCAAGGGCGAGGTGCTGGCGCAAGTGGCGCTGCTGACGCTCAAGCACATCTTTCTGAACGACCTCGACGCCAGCCTGCGCGCAATGACGCCATTGCTGATTGAGCTTTCGCGCCAATCGACTGGTTTGCAGTTTCTAGAGACATGGCTACGATATCTGGCACAGGGCACAGATCGAGTAGCGGAACAGACCTTGAAAGATGTGGTTGAAGAGGTTTCATCGACCGGAGGTGTTACTATGCCCACGCTGGCAGAGATCTGGACAGAACGCGGTTATCAGCAAGGCCTGCAGCAAGGCCTGCAGCAAGGCCTGCAGCAAGGCTTACGGCAGGGTAAACAAGAAGGCCAAGCCGAAATGGTGCTGCGACTGTTGAACCGGCGCTTCGGCGCGGTTTCAACCCGACTGGCTGAACGCGTGCGAGGCGTTTCCAGCGATCGGATGCCTGAGTTGCTGGACGTTGCGCTGACGGCTTCCACTCTGGAAGAAGTGGCAAGCATGGTTGAGGTACTGGCTGTCGATCCCGGCTCGGACCGGCAGGATTAGCTGCGCTGGTCGGCGAGCAGCACGTTTTCCCGCTAAACCTGTTCTCCAGAAACACTCGCCAACGCGCGACCATGCGTCAAGGCGGGTGTTTTGGTTTCTGAATTTCCTCAAGGCAAGGAGCATGGCATGACCCACGAAACTGATCTCACCGGCCGTTGGGCCTTGATCCTCGGCGCATCCAGCGGCTTCGGCCGGGCTACGGCGCTAGAGTTGGCTCGCCGCGGCATGAACATCTTCGGCGTGCACCTAGACCTCAAGGCCACGCTGCCGCTGGCCAAGCAGACCATCGCCGACATCGAGGCCATGGGACGGCAGGCCGTTTTCTTCAACACCAACGCCGCCGACGCCGAGAAACGCACCAAGGTGCTGGACAAAGTACAGGAGAAACTGGCGACTGACGGCGGCCCACAGACGATCCACCTGATGATGCACTCGCTGGCCTTCGGTACGCTGCTACCCTTTATCGCCGACAACCCTGACGAGGCCGTCTCCGAGGCACAGATGGACATGACCCTCAACGTCATGGCCCACAGTCTGGTCTACTGGACTCAGGACTTGATGCGCCGCCGCCTGTTGGGCCGCGGCAGCCGCATCTTTTCCATGACCAGCTCTGGCTCGCACCGCATCTTCGCCCGCTATGGCGCAGTGTCGGCGGCCAAGGCTGCGCTAGAGTCGCACACGCGGCAGCTGGCTTATGAGCTGGGGCCGGCCGGCATACTGGTCAACTGCATCGAGGCGGGCGTGACCGACACCCCTGCGCTGCGCAAGATCCCCGGACACGAGGCGCTGATCGAGATGGCCATGCGCTTCAATCCCGCCGGCCGCATGACCACAGAGCAAGATGTGGCCGTGACCATCGCCGCGCTGGCTGACCCGCGCATCCAGTTCATCAGCGGTTCGGTGGTCTTCGTCGACGGTGGCGAGGATATCGTGGGAGCGTAGCGGCCAGCTTTGCCATCCACAGCTCAGCGGCGCATCCCAAGCCGTCGGTATGACCGACGGCTTTTTTTGTTTCTGAGTCGACCGCCGAGGTCATACGGCGTTGACCGGTACGTATGGTATAATGCCTGGAGCGGTTCAACCATGAGCGCCGACTACCCAGAATTCTATTCGACTGAGTGCCAGCTTTTCACTCTGGGCAAGAAACACCACTATGATCGACACGTTCCGGTTTGGTTGCCCCACCATCGGCGTGCTGGCCGGCTGGCAGTACTACTGGACCGCCACGCCGCTCAGCTACCTTAGTCCCATCTATCGAGGCATTCGCCTGGCCGCAGCCGAGATGGACTGCAACCTGTTGCTGGGCTGCGGCATGGGCGCGTCGGCCAGCGCGGCCGATCTGCTGCGCCCCGCCTGGCCTATTCCGTCCCCAGACGTGGATTTTGTTCCCATCGGACCCTGGAACACCGATGGCATCATCGCAGTCAACCCCTTGCACTCCACCGCGCGCTCGCGCGACCTGCAGCAGATTATGGGTGGCGGGCATCCCGTGGTCTTCGTCGGCTCCGGTGAACGCGGCCCCACGATCCTGGCCGACAACGCCAGCGGCATCATGCAGGCCATGCGCCACCTAGTCGAGCACGGCCATCGGCGCATCGCCTTCATCGCCGGCAGCCTTAACGACATGGAAGGAGACAGTGGCGACCGGCTGCGCGCCTTTCGCGCGGCCCTACGCGCCTTTGACCTTGTCGATGATCCGGATCTGCTGGCGTTTGGGGAACATACCTTCAGTTCCGGACACGCCGCCATGCGGCAGATTCTAGCCACCGGCGCGGCCTTCAGCGCTGTGCTGGCCAGCAACGACGAGTCAGCCCTGGGCGCCATCCGGGCCCTGGCCGAGGCCGGCCGCCGCGTGCCCGACGATGTCGCCGTCATCGGCTTCGACGATCGGCCGGAGAGCTCGGTGCAGCGGCCAGCTCTCAGCAGCGTCCATGTGCCGTTGTTCAAAATGGGCTACCAGGCGGTGGAGCTGTTGCTGCAGCACATCGCCGACGGCAGGGTGTCCGATCAGCGTGTCCTAGTGCCCACGCGCTTAGTGAGCCGCGAGTCGTGCGGCTGCGGCCGCAGCGCCGTGCTGGCCGACGTGTGGGATGCTGCAGCAGCGCGCCTGGGATCCGCCGCCAAAGACGGCCAGCGCGCGCAGTTGGCGGAACGCATGGCCGCGGCAGTGCTTGCCGAAAGCCAGGCTTTGAGCGCAGACGAAACCGTGGCCTTGTGCCAGCGCCTGTTGGACACGTTCATGGCCAGCGTGACGCAGAACGACACCGCCCGCTTCCAGAGGGCGCTAGACGAAGTGCTGCGCCAGGTGATTGCGCACGGGGACGACGCCCACCTCTGGCAGGTGGCCATCTCTGTCCTGCGCGGTGAGCTGCCCAGCTTAGCGAACTATCTGCCTGAGCTTGCTGATCCTGCCAATGTCGAAGTAGGCCGCGAGATCCTCAACCAGGCGCGCATCACCATCAGCGCAGCCATGCGCCAACAGCATCGTCAGGTCGTCGTCGAACAAAAGTGGACAGGGGACCGCATCGGCCAACTCACAGCGCAACTGCTCAATACCCTCGATGAGACCGAAATCTACGACACGCTGGCCCATGCCCTGCCTGAGCTGGGCATCGACCTGGCTTGGGTGGCGCTGCTGGAGGCCGAGGGAGACGATCCTGCGGCGTGGAGCGTGCTACGTTCAATCACATCGCCAGAGCAAGGTGAGCTGCGCTTGCGCAGCCGGGAGTTCCCGCCGGCGAGCTGGGTATCGCCTGAGAAACCCTTCAGCCTGGCTCTGCTGCCGCTCATCGGCCGCGGCCAGACGGGATACGTCGCGCTGGACACGGAGCACCTAGACCTGAACGGCGCCATCGCCCAGGAGCTGGCCGCAGCCGTCAACACGGCTCAACTTTACCGCGAGGCCATGGAGGGCCGCCGGCTGGCCGAGGAAGCCAACCAGATGAAGAGCCGCTTCCTCTCGACAGTTAGCCACGAGCTGCGCACGCCGCTGAACCTGATCGTGGGGCTGAGCGAATTGTTGTTGCAGCCTGATCTGCGCGGTGAGCAGGCTGCGGCGGCCTCGCTCCAACACGACATCGAGCGCATCCACGCCGCCGCTAAACATCTCGGCGCCCTGATCGGCGATGTGCTGGACCTAGCCAGCAGCGACGCCGGGCAACTGCGGCTGACGCGCGAGTACGTCGACCTGGGGCAGGCGCTGCGCCTGGTGGCAGAGACCGGACAGCAAATGGCCGCAGACAAGGGGCTGGCCTGGCATGCTGACCTGCCCGAGTCGGGGCCATGGGTCTGGGGCGACCGCTTGCGCCTGCGCCAAGTGGCACTGAACCTCATCAGCAACGCCGTGAAGTTCACCGAGCGCGGCCAGGTGAGCCTGGCGGTGCAGACCGGAGCCGACTCCGTCACCGTGACCGTGCGCGATACCGGCATCGGCATCCCGCTCGCCGAGCAGCACACGATCTTCGACGAGTTCCGCCGCTCGGAGCGCAGCATCACCCGCGGCTATCGCGGGCTGGGCCTGGGCCTGGCCATCTGCAAACGCCTGGTTGCGCTGCACGACGGCTCGATGGGTGTGTACTCCAGCGGCGAGGAGGGCGCCGGATCCTCGTTCTACTTCACGCTGCCCACCGTGCCTGCACCGACCACGCGCGAGTCGCGGCCGATCGCCTCTGTCGTTGCCAGGTCAAACATCTTGCTGCTGACGCCGCCGGGAACGAACAGTGAACGGCTGCGCCGCCACCTGACCCGGCGCGGGATGCGGGTCAGCGTAGCAAACATGACCGACACCCAGACCTGGCTGGCGCAGCTGCTGTCAGCTCCCCCTAGCGCCGTCGTGTTGGATGCCTCCGGCGATCTAGGCGCGGCGCATGGATGGGATGCGCTCAAGGCCATCAAGGGCAATACTGCAACCCGCGATATCCCCGTGCTCTTCTATGCGGCGGCCGCGGAGAGCGGCGCCGTGCTCGAGCTCGACTATCTCACAAAACCGATCGAGCTGGCCGAGCTCACGCAGGCGCTGGATCAGCGTTGGCTTGTGACCGGCGCCGAAGCCCCCATGCGCACCATCCTGGTGGTCGACGATGACCCCGAGACTTTGGACATGCACGCGCGCATCGTGCAGGCGCAGTCGCCCAACAACCGCGTCCTCAAGGCGCGCAACGGACGCGAGGCGTTGGCGACGCTTGAACGCACAGCGGTCGATCTGGTGCTGCTCGACCTGATGATGCCGGAGATGGACGGCTTTGCCGTGCTGGAGACCATGCGGCAGCGCGAGGCTCTACGCAACATCCCGGTGATCGTGGTGACCGGCCAGGTGCTGACCGAGGCCGAGATGGCGCGGCTCAACCAGGGCGTAGCGACCGTGCTCAGCAAGGGCCTGTTTACCATGGAGGAGACCCTGGCGCACCTGGAGGCGGCGCTGGAGCGGCAGCACAAGCTGAGCAGCGAGGCGCAGCGCCTGGTACGCAAGGCTATGGCCTTCGTACAGCAGAATTTCCACGAGCCCATCTCGCGCCAGGACCTGGCGCGCCACGTGGGCATGAGCGAAGACTATCTGACCTACTGCTTCCGCCAGGAGTTGGGCATGACGCCCATCGCCTTTCTCAACCGCTACCGCATCACGCAGGCCAAACGTCTGCTCAAGGAAACGGACAGAACCATCACCGAGATCGCCTTGGATGTAGGCTTCTCCGACAGCGGCTACTTCAGCCGCGTCTTCCGCCGAGAGGTTGGCTTGTCGCCTGAGGCCTTTCGACGTGGGTAAGGTCAGGCAGGGGGGATGTGCCAGCAACGCCCGCCGCGGCCGGCTTCGGCCGCGGCGTTTGTTTTGAACGTCGTAACTATTCAGGTGCCGGGCACTTGCGACCGGTTTACAGCTTGAGCCGGCTCTGCAGACGCCCTGGCCAACGCAGCCTTAAGTGCCCGGCACCTAGGGCTGAGTAGTTGCCGAACGTCTATGAATTGTCCCTGTCTTTCGCGCTTTTCTGCAAGCCTGCGCTCGTGTCTTATCGTACAATGTAGTTGTTCACTGGTAGCGCTCCCAACACAACATCTGTGGCGAAAGGAGCATCATGACCCTCACACTGACTCAAATCGCTGAACTGGCTGGCGTCTCCCGCACCACTGCCTCACGCGTGATCAACGAGCGGCCCAACGTGCGGCCAGAAGTGCGCGAGCGGGTCTGGCAAGTCATTCGTGAGCATGGCTACCAACCCAACCTCGCTGCTCGTTCTTTAGCCTTGCAGCGCGCTGACGCCAATATCGCCCCTGTCCAGAACACACAGCACACAGGAGGAACTGCATCGGCTTAGAAACACACTCCCTACATCATGGATGGCCCAAAGCGCTGGCCGACGGCGCCTGCGCGCAAACCAATTCGTCTATTCACCAATCAACGTTCCGCAAGAAGGAGAAGACTGTCATGTCCAAGAAACATCTGACCCTGGCAATTTCGCTGCTCGTGCTGCTGAGCATGCTGCTGACGGCCTGCGGCGGCGGCAGCGAACCAACCTCTGCGCCGGCAGCTGGACAGCCCGCTGGCGAAGCACCGGCGGCTGCCAAGCCGGTAACCCTGCGCCTGTTGGTGCACCAGAACCCACCCATGGTGGAGTTCATGAAGACCTTCAACGATCAGTTCCAGGCCAAGTATCCCAACATCAAGGTGGATATGTCGGTGGTCAACGCTAACGACCTGGCTACTGCCACCCAGACCCGCCTGACGGCCAACGATGTGGATCTGATCGACATCTTTGGTTTCTCCAACCCTGTTCAGCCCTACATGAAGAATGTGGACAAGCCGAACTGGCAACAGTTGATCGAGGCAGGTCTGCTGATGGACCTGACCGGCCAACCGTTCATTAGCAACTATGCGCCGTCCGCAATTCAGGATGCGGGCACCTACGATGGCAAGGTCTACCAGGTCAACCTCGGCCGCGTGATCTACAGCGGCATCTACTACAACAAAGACCTATTCAAGGCCAACAACGTGGCTGTACCTACGACGTGGAGCGAGCTCGTGGCAGCTTGCGAGACGTTCAAGGCCGCCAACATCCCGTGCATGACGGCCGGCGGCAAGGATGGCTGGCCGATCTTCGTCGGCGCCTATGGTCTGATCGGTTCCATCTATCCCGACCAGGCCGGACTGGTGGAGGGTCTGTGGACCGGCAACATCAAGTGGAACGACGCCAAGTCCATGGAGATGTGGGAGAAGATGAAGGTCTACGCCCAGGAGATGATGGAACCCGAGGCCAGCGGTATCGCCGGCGATGCTGCGCCCGGCCGCTTCGCCTCTGGCGCCGTGGCGACGTTCTCCGGTGGTAGCTGGTATGCCGCCGCCATCGAGGCCGCCAATCCGGCGTTCGAGTGGGGCTACATCCCCTTCCCCGGCTCCGACAACGCGGAAGACAACAAGTACCTGTTCGGCAAATACGACCAGGGTTGGGCCATCGCTGCCAACTCGCCCAACAAGGAGGCCGCGCTGACCTATCTGACCGAGTTCTCTGATCCGGCTAACTACCAGGCCTTCGTCAATGCGGTTGGTTTCATCCCGACCCAGCCGACAGCCACGCTGTCCACGCGGATCGGCCAGGAGGTTGCACCCTTCCTCAACAACTTCCGTGTGGGTTATGAGCAGTATTGGGTTGCCCCCAAGGGCGCCGGCGAGTTCGCCAACCCGTGGGCATCGTACTACAAGCCCTTCGGCACCTTCGATGACCCGCAAGAGCTAGCTAACAAGGTTCAGGCGGACCTGCAGGCTGGTCTCGACGCCGTCAAGTAAACGGCGCAATGTTCATCCGGGGCTTCCTGCTCTTCAGCAGGAAGCCCCGGAGCGTTATAGCGGAGGAACGGCGCAATGAACTACCACTTTGGCCGTGGGTTTTCGCGGTGGACTCCTTATCTGCTGCTCTTGCCAGGTATGCTGCTCTACTTCGTGATTGCCCTGGGACCGTCCATAGCCACTTCAGTCTACTCCTTCACGGACGCTACCGGCCTCAAGGGCGCCCCAATCCACTGGGTTGGGTTGGACAACTACAAAGAGTTTCTTCTCCTGGGTCAAGCAGCGAAAGACAACATCGCCGTGCTCAGGCGAACACTGATCTTCTCGTTTTTCGTCTCCACAGTCCAATTCACCCTGGGATTGATCGCTGCGCTGGTTCTCAACCAGCGTCTTTTCGGCAGGAACGTCGTGCGCACCGTGGTCTTCATGCCGGTGATCCTGGGCGCCGTCATTCAGGGTTTGATCTGGACGCTCTTTCTCTACCCCCTGGGAGGGCCGGCCGCTAATTTCCTCAAGCTCTTTGGTCTGAAATCCCAGTTCCTGGGCGGCTCGCCTGCCGAAGCCTTCTTCTGGGTGATGGTGGTGCAAATCTGGGCTAACTTGGGCATCACCATGATCATCTTCCTGGCGGGACTGCAGGCCATTCCATCCGAGTACTACGAAGCTGCGACCGTCGACGGCGCCAACAGTTGGCAGGTGTTCAAGAATGTCACCTGGCCTTTGTTGACCCCGAGCGTCAACACCAACATCCTGTTGAATGTCATCGGTAGTCTGCAAGCTTGGCAGCTTTTCTTGGTGCTCGTTGGTTATCGCCCAGGTACTCAGGTTCTCGGCTATCTGATCTATGCCACAGGGTTTGGCGCCGCCGGAAGCTTGACGCAGAGCTTCCGGCAGGGCTATGCGGCGGCAGCATCCATCGTCTTGTTCATACTGGTGCTCATCATCGGTATGACAGTGCAAACCTTTCTGCGCCGCCGAGAAGAAAGGATATTGGGATGAACACCTCCACAGCTCAGCCAAGGCGACGGATCAACTGGGGAAAGATTGGTTCCTATGCGGTCATGGTGTTACTGGCGATCATCTATCTGGGACCGCTGCTGATGCTCGTCAATACGTCGCTCAAGACGACACAATCTTTCGCCATCAACGCAACTGGGATAGCCACCGAGCTGAACTTCGCGAACTTCGCCGAAGCATGGGAGAAGGCTAATTTTCCCCGGTATTTGCTCAATTCGATCATCTACACCGCCGCGGCAACCACCATCTTTGTCGTGACGGGCATTTTTGTGGCCTTTCCCATCGCGCGCGGCTATGTCAAGCACGCCGGCGCACTGCTGACCCTGTATGTGATCGCGCTGTTCCTGCCGCCGGCGTTGATCCCCCAATTTCAGCTCATCCTGAATTTGGGGCTCTACAACACGCCCCAAGGGTTCGTCCTGCTGTTCGTTACGAATGCCGTGGGGATCGTGATTCTGGTGAACTCCATCAAATCCGTCCCCAGAGAACTGGATGAGGCGGCAGCGCTGGACGGCTGCGGCTACACGCGCTTTGTGTGGTCCATTGTGCTGCCCCTGCTGCGGCCGGCTGTTGCCACCGTCATCGTGCTGCACGCCATCGGCGTCTGGAACGAGATCATCGCGCCGACCATCTACCTGACCAGTGAGAAGTACTATCCGATCACTCGGGGTCTCATTGTGTTTCAGGGTGTCTACGGCAGCCAGTGGCCTACGCTGGCCGCGGCAGTGCTGATGCTGACGGTCCCCATGATCATCCTGTTCTTGTTCCTACAGCGCTACATCGTTTCAGGCCTCACGGCTGGAGCCGTTAAGGGTTAAGTCCATTGCCGAGGCCGAGCGGTTCGGAGGCGATATCCGCTGCTGTCTCCACGCAGCGGCGGATATCGCCTGAGGTACCAGTGGGCGTGACAGGAACAGTGAGCGTCGACCTGGGCTCTGCGATCCAAGACCAGTACAGGTTGCTTATCCCGCGCTATCCTGAGCTGCAAGGGCAAGTGGCGGTTGTGACCGGAGGAGCCCAGGGCATCGGTCAGGGCATCGTGCTGCGCTTGGCCCGCGAAGGCATGCGCGTCGTCGTCGGCGACATCGACGAGCAGGCGTTGGCACAGACCGTGTCTGCCCTACACGGCCTGGGAGCGACGGTCTTGTCCTTCCACGGCGATCTAAGCCAGCCTGCTGATATCCGCCGGCTCTTCGCTCGCACGGCCGAGGTGTTTGAACGCGTTGATCTGCTGGTCAACAATGCCGCCGACCTCACGCGAGGCCGCCTGCTCGACGGGCACGACGACCTGCTGGAGCATCAACTGGCCACCAACGTGCGCGGGCCGTATCTCTGCTCGTATCACGCAGCGAAGATCATGCGCGCGGGCAACGGCGGCAGCATTGTTCATGTCTCGTCGGTCGGCGCGCTGCGAGCGCACTGGAAAGGACTGCCCTACGACGTGACCAAGGGCGCGATCGACGCCATGACGCGTGCCATGGCTGTCGATCTGGCCGAACACCACATCCGGGTCAACGCGGTCGCTCCTGGCGCTATTCGCAAGCTGGTTGCCACGCCTGCCGAGGCCCGCTGGATGGAAGAAGTCGTTGGCCGTATCCCTCTGCATCGCCTTGGGCTGGTATCCGACATCAGCGCCATGGTGGCCTTCCTGGCCTCGCCAGACGCCGGCTACATCACCGGCCAGGTGATGGTCGTCGATGGCGGGATAACCGCCCAACTGAGTCCGCCCGGACTGTCATTGTGAGGATGCTGCAAAGATGAAATCCCGGGTACTCTCACTTCTCCTAGCTCTTACCATCCTGGCCGCCGGTTGCCAGTCGGCGGAACAGAGGGCGCTATCGTCATTGGCAATTCCTACCCCCATCCCGACACCCGTCGCTGCCAGAGAGGGATGGGAACTGGTCTGGCATGACGAGTTCGACGGCAAAACCATCAATCGGTCCGATTGGACCTTCGATCTGGGCGGCGGCGGCTGGGGCAACGGCGAAGCACAGATCTACACCGACCGCCCCGAGAATGCCCGGCTCGTGGACGGCCTGCTGGTGATCGAAGCCAGAAAAGAGCCCAACGACCAGGGCGGCTTTCAGTTCACGTCAGCGCGGCTGAAAACCCAGGGACTGAAGACCTTCCAGTACGGCCGCATCGAGGCGCGGATGAAGGTCCCTCCCGGCGCAGGGATGTGGCCCGCCTTCTGGATGCTTGGCTCCAACATCGACCAAGTTGGCTGGCCTGATTGCGGAGAAATCGACATCATGGAGTATGTCGGGAAGGATCCCACTGTGGTCATGGGGACTTTGCACGGCCCAGGCTATTCCGGCGCCCTTGGCCTGACCAGCCGCAGCTTACAAGACTACGATATCGCTGATGATTTCCACACCTATGCCATCGAGTGGGACCAAGATCAGATCCGCTGGTTCTTCGATGATGTCGAATACCACACATTGACACGCAGCGACGTAGGCGAAGAACGTTGGGTGTTTGACCAACCCTTCTTCTTGATTCTCAACCTGGCCGTTGGCGGCACGCTGGGCGGCTTCATCAGCCCAGATACCGTCTTCCCGGCCAACGTCTATGTCGACTACGTGCGCGTTTATCAGAGGACCTCTTAGCGCTTGTTGCGAAGCCGGTCGTTGGCGTCGCCGGAGCGGCGCAGAACGAGCTCCCGCTTCGACAGATGGGCAGTCAATCCCGTCGTCTGGCGCACCCTTGAGTCGGCAAGCAGTGTGTTTTCTGCACCGACCTAAGCAAATCATCGTGACATTTCAGATGCCGGGCACTTGCGACCGGTTTACAGCGTGAGCCGGCTCTGCAGACGCCCTGGCCGACGCAGCTTTGAGTGCCCGGCACCCAGGGCTGAATAGTTGCAAATCATCAAGGAGTCTACACATGAGCCAATTAGCTGTGCTGGTCTTCAGGTCAGGAGGCCTGGATAGTGCTTTCTACGCCTCCCAGGTAGTCAACGAAGCGGACATCAGTGAGCATCATGCCCGGATGGCTTATGAGGAAATCGAGGGACTGGCAAAAGACGGCAAGCTGGCCGTAGAGAGCGCAACAGTTGTCATCAAGGACAACACGGGCAAGGTCAAGATCCGCAAAACTTCGGAGTGGTCCGCCAGATCGGGCGCCCGGTGGGGCTCGTTTTGGGGCTTGCTCATCGGAATCATCTTCGCCGGACCGCTGCTGGGCTTACTGGGCGGTCTAGGACTAGGGGCGCTGCTGGGCGGAAGGAAGGCTCAGCCCATCGACCGGGACTTCATGAAGAACCTCAGCGAGGGTCTGAAGCCCAACGAGGCCGCGCTGTTTCTCTTGATCGACGAGGGCGACGCTGCCACGCTTGAGCACCTAAAATCCTACGATGCAACGCTCTACACAACCATCCTGACCGACGACGTCCGCGAAGCCATCGACAACGCTACCAAACAAGACGAGGTGATGGCTGCTCTCGAGGTTGATGAAGAGCAGTCGTAGCTGAGTTGAAGACGGACCGGTTCTCCTCCTTGGTTGGCGCGTGGCCGGCCGCCGGGTTTTCGGCGCCCGGCGCCGGTCACGCCCTCCCTCCTGACAGTCCTGCGTTTGGCGGAGAGTCCACGTCGACCACGCTCACCCGCCGCGGGCATGTCACCCGGCCAAGACGGCCGAGCAGTTGTACCTGGAGCAAGTTTCCTGATCGCTTTGTAACTGCTCAGGTGCCGGGCATTTGTAGGCGATTTGCGACCTAGGTTGGCTTCGCAGACACGTTTGCAAACTAGAATCCAAATGCCCGGC
>DAOUBX010000031.1:0-9429 GCA_034432445.1 Anaerolineales bacterium | reverse complement strand
GTAGCCGGATCGATTTACACTTGCACCTGCGCGGCAAGTGCAGGTGTCGTCCGGCGAGCTCGCATGAGGGACGACTCGCCGCAAGCATCTATCACCGGATCATTTTCTTAACCTTCATCAGCCGCTTCCGCCCTTCGCGGTTGCGGCTTCGGCCGCTTCCGCCTTTCGTAGTTGCGGCCTTGGCAGATTTACAAAAATAATCCGGTCATCTAGCTGGATATGCGAGGCGCGCGCTGGCGGCAACCGCCGGGGGCTGAAGACCCCCGGCTGGCAAACGGCGCCCCGTCAACGGGGCTTGATCGTGCGCCACCAAGCCAGATCGATCCGGCGCAGATTGATCCCCGGCGGCCCTCGCTGGCGAGCCGATCACATGTCGATGAAGGTATCTGGGAGAATTTGTTAATCTCCAAGAGCCGTTACTACCAAGCTCACACTTACATCCCCATCGGAGCAACCATGATCCCTGACTTCCACGGCTACCCCACACGCACCTTGGCCAACCAGCACCTGCGCGTCGACTACCTGGCCGAGGCCGGCCCGCGGCTGGTGCGGATTTACCTGGGTGGATCCGACATGAACCTGCTGGCCGAGGCGCCTGACCTCAGCTGGGAAACCGACCTAGGTGTCTATCGCCTCTACGGTGGGCACCGCCTCTGGCACGCGCCTGAGGCCTTCCCCCGCACTTATCTGCCCGACAACGAAGGGCTGACCATCGATGAGATCGACGGCGGCGTGCGCCTACGCCAGCCTACCGAGCGACCCACCGGCATCCAGAAGAGCATGGAGCTGCGGCTAGACCCGGATCGGCCCGCGCTGACCGTGCAACACAGCCTGCACAACGTCGGCCTGTGGCCGGTGCAACTGGCCCCCTGGGCGCTGACGCAGGTGGCGCTGGGCGGTGTGGCCGTGCTGCCGCAACAGGCCCCGGTCACCTCGCAGTACCTGCCCAACCGCCAGCTTACCCTCTGGTCCTACACCCAGGTGCGCGACCCGCGGCTGCGGTTGGACGACGACCTGGTGCTGGTGGATGGTCAAGCGGGCGAGCAGGCGTGCAAGATCGGCTATTTCAACCACGTTGGCTGGATGGGCTACCTCCTCGGCGACATCTTCTTCGTCAAGCGCTTCACGCCCCAGCCCGGCCTGCCGCATCCCGACATGGGCTGCAACTGCGAGGTCTACGTCTGGAACCGCTTCCTGGAGGTAGAGACCCTCGGCCCGCTGGCGACCCTGGAGCCGGGCGCGGCCATCGTCCATGTGGAGACCTGGGAGCTGCACCGCGTCCCCGGCGCCGAGCCGACCATCAACGGCATCCGTGCCCTAACCCAATCCCTGGGCCTCCCTTAACCCTTCCTTTCCCATCTTTCCCTGGTTTCCCTGCTTTCCCTGGTTTCTCCTCCGCCCATGCCCACCCTCCACGACATCATCGCCGCCCGCCCCAACGTCTACCGCTTCCTGCGCCCCACACCGCTGCACCCCTACGCCGGGCTAAGCCAGCTTCTCGGCGCGCAGGTGTGGGTCAAGCATGAGAACCATCAGCCGGTCGGCGCGTTCAAGGTGCGCGGCGGGCTGAACCTAGTGGCCGGGCTGAGCGAGGCCCAGCGGCGGGCCGGCCTCTACACCGCCTCCACCGGCAACCACGGCCAGAGCATCGCCTTCGCGGCGCGGGCCTACGGCGTACGCGCTGTCATCGCCATGCCGGAGCGGGCCAACCCGGACAAGGTTGCGGCCATGCGCGGGCTGGGCGCAGAAGTCGTCTTCCACGGCCCCGACTTCGACACAGCCCGCGAGTGGATGATGCAAGTGGCGGCCGAGCGCGGCGGGCTGTTCATCGGCCCCACCGACGAGCCGCTGATCTGCGGCGTCGGCACCTATGCGCTGGAGATCGTCGAAGACCTGCCCGACGTGGACGCGCTCATCGTGCCGGTGGGCGCGGGCAGCGGCGCCTGCGGCTGCGGCATCGTCGCCAAGGCCATCAACCCCCGCATCCAGGTCATCGGTGTACAGTCGGCCCAGGCGCCGGCCATGCAGCGCAGCTGGGCCAGCGGCCAGATGGTCACCGCCGAGATGCGCACCTTTGCCGAGGGCGTCGCCACCCGCGTCCCTTTCGCCAACACGCAGGCCATCATGCGCCAGGTGCTGGACGACTTCGTGCTGGTGGACGACGCCGCCATCGAGGCCGCGATCCTGACCCTGCTGGAGCACACCCACAACCTGGCTGAAGGCGCAGGCGCTGCGCCGCTGGCCGCGGCTTTGCAGCTGCGAGAGCGGTTGGCCGGCCACAAGATCGTGCTGGTCATGAGCGGCGGCAACCTGGCGCTGGACACCCTGCGCCGCCTGCTGTGCAAGCGAGCCTGACCTAGCCACGGATGACGCGGATTACACGGATCAGGGGGGGCCTATCCGTTTCATCCGTTTCCTCCGTTTCATCCGTGTCCCATCTCCCGGCCATAAGGCATCTACCCATGAAGCACAGCAACCTGAAAGCAGCGGCCTTGCCGGACACCCTCGCCGAGGCCGGCCTGGCGCACGCTCGCCGCGCGACCGGTATGACCTGGCTGGCGCGGCTGTGGCTGGCCGCGCTGGGCCAGTTGCTGGCGGCCGCTGGCGTCACGCTGGCGCTGCTGGGCCTGGTGCCCGCCCTCTTCGGTCTGGAACAGATGCTGACCGCCATCAACGACGAGAGGTCGTCCTGCCCCCCGGCCTCTCCCGCATCCTGGGCATCACCGTGCACCTGGACATCCCGCCGGAGCTGCCGGTGACCATGCTGACGGCCGGCGGCGTGTTGGCGCTGGTTGGTCTGGGGCTGATGGTGTTGAGTCGACTGCGGCGAACGTCGAAAGCAATCTGATTCGTTCCTGAGCAGACAGCCACATTTGGTAGAACGCGCTCCGCTCAAACATGTCGGCAGAGTCGCCCATTTCGCCTGCATGAAAGCGCCGAATAGCCTCGGCGGAAGGAACCCCGTATGCAGCCTCTAGCTCAACTAGCCGGGCATGCAGGTTCTCGGCCTCTTCCTTGGCCTTGGCAATTTCAACTGATAGCACTTTGTCGATGGTAGCATCCACCGTGGCGCTGCGATAGCCGCTGCGGTAAAGCTGTTCGAGACTACGGACTCGGTCGAGGGTTGGCACGTTAACACTCATGAGCATGTCACCTCATCAAAGTCAACTGTCCTAGTTCACCGGCAACGATAGGCCGTACCTCTCAGAATGATCATTTGCCCTACCAAGGGCTGTTTGACCAAGCGCCAGAAAAAGCAAACGGCCCGGACGCCATGTCCGGGCCGTTTGCTTACACTCACCTACAGCACAGTTACGCCTTCGAGCCGCCAAAGACAAACTGCAACAGACAGCGGCCCCAAATCCCCATTACGATGGGCAGGATGCCAACGATGGCGACGATGATGCCGCCCGTGCTGCCGGCCAGCGGGCCCAGCAGGCCCAGCCAGATCAAGACCAGGCCCAAGACGATGCGCAGGATGCGCCCAACAGTTCCGTTCATGAACGTAATCAAACCAGCCATGGTAGACCTCCGAATGCAGATTGAATGCGGCGTTAACCGTTCTTGGCGCTATGATGCAGCTAACCGCCTCCAAGGTTACAAAGTGCATCCGTCTGCAGCTTGAAGAGTTTGAAGTCTAGGCTTCAGCCGGGTTTTGGCATCAGACACCGCTGAAGCTTTGACGCCCACCCCTTCGACAGCTAGAGGCGCGTCTGCGCCGGCCCTTCCGAAATCCTATAACCGGTCTGGCAAGATCGGCGGACCGATTAGCCACGCAGCCGCGCTAACTCCTCCCGCAGGCGAGCGTTCTCAGCTTCGACTTGCGCCGCACGTTCCTCGGCCAAGCGTGCTTGCTCCTCGGCCAAGCGCACTTGCTCTTCAGCTTGGCGTGCTTGCTCTTCGGCCTGGCGCGCTTGCTCCTCGGCTTGCAGACGGGCCTCCTCGTCCGTCAAAAGCCGCTGGCCCGTCTGCAGATCAAAGAAACGCAGGATGTTGTCTTCGTCGAGCGCCAATCGTAGGCCAAGCAACGGGCTAACGTACTCGGGCGGCTCGCCAGGCTCAGGCGGAAAGGTCAGTCCACCCAGCACAAGTTCCTGGTTCTGCGGCTGCATGGGCACGAAGCCGCCGCCAACCCGCTGATAGCCCAGCAACGGCGGGTCAAGATAGTCAGCCGTAGGATCGTAGAGGTAATACTCCTCCACGCCAAGCTGGGCATAGATCGCCATCTTGTGCAACTGATCCTCGCGCTGCGTAGTCTTGGAAGTGACCTCGAAGACAACTTGCGGCGCTTGGCCCTCTTCCCACAGCTTGTAGATGTTGCGGCGGTGCGGCGCAACGCCCCACACCACGAAGCAGTCGGGCGCCACCGACTTGCGCGGATTGCCCTCCTCGTAGTAGAGCAGCAAATTGCCGCTGACATACACCTGCTGGCCGTTGAAATAACGCCGCAGCAAGTTGATAATGTAGAACATCAGGTCACGATGCAAGTCGGTTTCCGCCATGGGTCTCCCGTCCGCTTCGGGATATTCGACCATATCGGTCGCCGGCTGGATTGGTCTCAACTGCACAGTCATGGCATGCACCTCGTGCTCTCTGGCTCTGTTCCGTTCTCACGTGCGCTCGAACGCCATTGTAGCATAGTTGGCACAGAACGCAACCAGCGCAACGCCCATCGCAAGTGGGCGGCGGCCCTTGCATTGACTGATTCATCCGCCTGGCGTATACTCCTCGCAGGAGAACTTGTTCTATGGCCTCAATCGCATCAGCGCCACGGGTCGGCGTCGGCGTCATTATCACCAAAGACCAGCAGGTGCTTTTGCTGCGTCGCCGCAGCGTACACGGCGCCGGAACCCGGTCGACGCCGGGTGGCCATCTGGACTTCGGCGAGACGCCCGAGCAGTGCGCCGTGCGCGAGGTCAAGGAAGAAACTGGGCTGGACATCGATGCCGTCGCCTTTCGCGCCATCACCAACGATGTGTTCGTGGTTGAGGGCTTGCACTACCTGACCATCTGGATGGAGGGCCGCTACACGGCGGGCGAGCCGATCCTGGCTGCGCCCTACGAGGCGTCGGAGATCGGCTGGTTCTCTTGGAGCGCCCTGCCCCAACCGTTGTTCTTGCCGTTGCAGCACCTGTTGGCGGGCAACTGCTATCCCTCACCCGGCCGATGAACGATCAAAGGGCATCGAACACTTCTGGCAAAGCTATCCACTGCCGTCTCCTGCCTGCCACGCACCCGATCAGTCACCAACCTACCAATCATCAATCTACCACCCCACCATGAAAATCATCATCTTCTCCGACCTGCATGCCAACTGGGAAGCGCTCTCCGCCCTGCAGCGCGCTGAGAGCCAGCCCGACGCCATCCTCTTCATGGGCGACGTCGTCAACTTTGGCCCCGACCCCAAGCGCTGCCTGGACTGGGTGCGCGCCAATGTGACGGCGGCCGTGCGCGGCAACCACGACCACGCCGTGGCTTTCGGCGGCGACGCAGGCGTCAACCCCGCCTTGCTGCCCGTGTTCACGGCCGCGCGCGACTACACCCAGAGCGCTTTGTCTGCGGATGACCGGGCTTGGCTGGGCGAGTTGCCGCTGGGCCTGAGCATCGAGCTGGACGGCGCGCGCTTCCACCTGGTGCACGCCATGCCCAGCGATCCCCTCGGCAAGCGCGTCTCCTTGGTCACCGCACGCGAGGAAGACCTGGCGGCCGAGCTGGCGCTGCTGGACCCGCGGCCGGACGTGATGCTGGTGGGCCATACCCACCTGCCCGGCATGCGCAAGATCGGCGACACGATCATCGTCAACCCCGGCAGCCTGGGCCAGCCGCGCAACGGCACGCCCGACGCCACCTACGCCGTCTGGCGCGACGGCGCTCTGCAGATCCACCACCTGCACTACGACCACGACACTACCCAACGCAAGCTAATGTCGCTGCCGCTGGATCCCGACGTGGTGGACCGCTTGCAAGAGATTCTGGAAACAGGCAATCCATGACCTTACGTGAGTTCATGCAAACCGCGGCTGCGCAAGGCTGGCTGACAACGATCGCGCGGCCGGTCGATCCTTATCTGGAGATGGCCTCGGTGATCGCCGCGCTGGACGGCCGGCCGGTGCTGTTCAATCAGGTGGTGGGCAGCGAGTTCCGCGTGCTGTCCGGCCAGTGCTCCGACCGGCGCTACTTCGCTGCTGCGCTCGGCTGTCAGGTCAACGAGCTGGTTTTCCGTCTGGCTGACGCCTACCGCGCGCCGCAAGCACCGCCGCTTGTCGCGCGCGGGCAGGCGCCGTGCCAGGAAATGGTTATGCAGCCGGTCGATCTGCTGCGTATCCCCTTCCTGACGCACTACGCCGGCGACGCCGGCCCCTATGCCACCGCGGCCATCGCCATCGTCAACGACCCCGACACCGGCCCCAACGTCAGCTTTCACCGCTGTTTGCGCCTGGACAGCACGCGGCTGGCCGCGCGCATCGTCGAACGCCGCGGCACCGACACCGCCCTCAAGAAAGCCCCGACGGACTTGCCGGTGGCCATCTGCATCGGCCTGCCCTTGCACGTGCTGCTGGCCGCCAGCATGGCTCCCGATCCGGGCGTGGACGAGCTGGCCATCGCCCATGCCCTGGCGCCCACGCCTGTGGTCACCTGTCTCACCAACGACCTGCGCGTGCCGGCCGAGGCCGAGTTCGTGCTGGAGGGGCGCATCACGCACCGCACGGTGGCCGAAGGGCCGTTCGTGGACCTGACCGAAACCTGGGACATCGTGCGCCAACAGCCGGTGATCGAGATCGACTGCATCACCCATCGCCGCGACGCCATCTACCACGCCCTGCTGCCGGGCATGCTGGAGCACAAGATGCTCATGGGCATGCCCAAGGAGCCCAGCATCTTCGCCGCCGTCAACGAGGTCTGTCGCTGTTTGAACGTCAGCATCACGCCGGGCGGCACGTCGTGGCTGCACGCCGTGGTGCAGATCGACAAGCAACATCCCGATGACGGCCGCAAAGCCGCCGAAGCCGCCTTCCGCGGGCATGGCTCGCTCAAGCACGTGGTCGTGGTCGATGCGGACGTGGACATCTACGACCTTCACGATGTCGAATGGGCCATCGCTACCCGCTTCCAGGCCGACAAGGACCTGATGGTATGGGAGAACCAGCCATCGTCATCGCTAGACCCTTCGGCCACGCACGTCCCCGGCCAGAAATCGCGCAGCGCCAAAATGGGCTTGGACGCGACCATCCCCTGGGACCGGCCGCGCAGCGACTTCGTGCGGGTGGAGCTGCCGAAAGCGGACTTGGGCAAGTACTTGTGACTCTCTACGCTTGCGGGCCTGGTGGCCGACGATAAGGTGAAATGCTGATTGGCCTTGCATCCAATCGCACCCAAGAGTAAAATGCCGCACAGGGGTTCGATCAATGACTCGCCAAGTAACTCTCACCTTGCCCGATGAAGTCTACAATCAGATTGAGCAAATGGCCGCAGCCGATCGCCGAGCGATCGACGCCGTCCTGGTAGAGACAATTGTTCAGGCAACTCCAGCTCTGTATGTCGATCCACGTCGTGCGGCTATGCTGCGAGAGAAGGCCGCTTTCCTGGCGCAGCACTCAGAATTGCTTGAACAATACGAAGGGGAGTATGTTGCGATTCTACACGGCCATGTCGTCGACCATGATCCTGATGTCCTGGCCTTGGTCAGACGCATCAATCGCGATTACCGAGACGAAGTCGTGCTCATCAAGCAAGTGACTGATCGACCCGACAGAGTTCTCGAATTTCGCTCTCCAAGCTTTGTTCGCATCTTATGAACGTCTATACTTATGCTTACAGTGGGTCATACGAGCCGCCCGCGCCCGTGGTCGAAATTGCAGTTCGCGGCCCGGAACCCGACAGTCGAGAAATGCGGATAACAGCCTTGCTCGACTCTCAGGCGCTGATGCAACCATGCTGCCGATCAACGTCCTCCGCGCAGTGGGAGCTCGCCACATGGAGACCCGCTTCATTCGTGGTGTGACGGGCATTCGGCAGGCTGCCGAAACGTTCTTGGCTATTGTTAAGATCGGTTCACGCAGCATCCCAACTGCTGAAGCCGTTGCACTTGTCCGAGGCGAAGGTGCGATCCTTGGACGCGATGTCCTGAACCAGTTGATTGTAACCCTCGATGGCCCGGCCCAGACCGTGGAGATCGCAGAATAGCCGCTATGCCCCCGCAACTCCTCCGTCTCTTCATCGCCTTGGAACTCACGCCTGAGGTCAAGCAGGGCTTGGCGCGGCTGCAGGACGAGCTGAAGCGCCAACTGCCGTCCAAGGTCGTGCGCTGGACCAACCCGGACGGCATCCACCTGACCTTGAAGTTCCTGGGCGATACGCCGACCGACAAGGTGGACGCGGTGAGCCAGGCCATGGCGCAGGCCGCGGCCGGCTTTGCGCCGTTCAGCTTCACGGTGGCCGGCTTCGGCTGCTTCCCCAACGCGCACCGGCCCAACGTGTTGTGGGTGGGCGTGCCGGAGACGCCCAAGGTCTTGGCCGGCCTGCAGCGCGCCGTCGACCTGCGCATGCACGCGCTGGGCTATGCCAAGGAGACCCGCCCCTTCAGCCCCCACCTCACACTGGGCCGGGTGAACAAGACGATTACGCCGGCCGAGCGACAGAAGCTGGCCGAAGTCATAGCCAAGACGCAGGTGGGCCCCCTCGGCGTGGTGCCGGTGCACGAGGTCATCCTGTTTCAGAGCGACCTGAGACCTACCGGCTCGGTCTACACTGCTCTGGCGCGCGCCGGCCTGACAGGCCTGGCCGAACAAGCCCAGCCAGCGCCGGGCAGACCGGGTAGCGCTTCATGAACGAGCCACTTGGGCCCTTGGTGGCGGTGATCGGCGCTGGGGTGTGCAGCGAGCAGGAAGCAGCGTTGGCGGAAGAGGTGGGACGGCGGTTGGCCGAAGCCGGCGCCGTGGTGTTGACCGGCGGCCGCGGCGGGGTGATGGCGGCGGCCAGCCGCGGGGCAGCGCAAGCCGGCGGCTTGACCGTGGGCATCTTGCCCGGCGAGGATGCCAGCCAGGCCAACCCCTGGGTCGCGCTCCCCATCGTTACCGGCCTGGGCGAGGCGCGCAACGCCGTGCTGATGCGCACGGCCCAGGTCGTCATCGCCGTCGGCGGCGAGTACGGCACTCTTTCCGAAATCGCCTTCGCCCTCAAGTTCGGCCGGCCGGTGGTCGGCCTCCGCACGTGGCAAGCCGTAAGCAATGCGGGGCACAACCTGCCCATCCACAAAGCAACCAACGCCAGTGATGCAGTCGCTGCAGCGCTGGCGCTGACTCAGAAGCGGGATGCAAGGGGGACAGTAACTATGCAGGTGCCGGGCACTTGCGACCGGTTTACAGCTTGAGCCGGCTCTGCAGACGCCCTGGCCAGCGCAGCCTTAAGTGCCCGGCACCTAGGGCTGAA
>DAOUBX010000030.1:0-21819 GCA_034432445.1 Anaerolineales bacterium | reverse complement strand
CCTGCGGGCGCACCGCGCGGCCGGCCTGGTGGCCGGCAAGCCCCCGGCTCGGCTCCACCCCAGCCTCGGCCGCGCGGCCCGAAACCGGCGTCAGGTGCGCGGCCTGCCGGCCCGCCCAAGCGTAAACGCTGAACCGCTGCTCAGGCGCCGGGCAGTGGCCGCCATCTGACGGCCATGCTGTGCGCCCCTGCTTTCGTCTGTCCCAGATTTCAGCGCCCGGCGCCTTCAGCCGGGCATTCACCGTGATACCCAAGACACTTATGCACACACCGCCTTCCACCATCGCTATCGACGGTCCGGCTGGCTCCGGCAAAAGCACCATTGGCGCTGCGTTGGCTGCTCATCTGGGATACACTTACTTCGACACCGGCGTCATGTACCGCGCCGTGACGTGGGCTGCGCTGCAGCGCGGCGTGCCCATTGCCGACGAAGACGCCGTGACGCAGGTGGCCCAGGCGCTGCATATCGATGTGCTACCGCCCACGGTCGACGATGGCCGTCAATACACCGTGTTGGCCGACGGTCAGGACATCACGTGGGCGATTCGCGAGCCTGTGGTCAACGCCCATGTCTCGCAGGTGTCGAAGTATCGGGGGGTGCGCAATGCCGTGACCCCCCAGCAACGCCGCATCGCCGGCCGCGGCCGCATCGTCATGGTGGGGCGCGATATCGGCACCGTAGTGCTGCCCGACGCCGACCTCAAGGTCTACCTGGACGCCACCGCCGAGGAGCGCGCGCGGCGCCGTTGGCGCGAGGAGCAGGCGCGCGGGCTGAACCGGCCCTTCGCGGACGTATTGGCCGACGTGCGCTGGCGCGATGAGCAAGACTCGCAGCGCGCGATCGCGCCGCTGCGACCGGCCGACGATGCCGTGATCTTGGACACGACCGCCCTTTCCGAACAGGAGGTTATCGCGCAGGTGATCGCCTTGGCAGCGTAAGACCTGCACGGGCTGCGCCGCCCTCAGGCCAGTCTGAGCGACGATGCATGATTGAGGAGGTTCGTCGATGCCCAATCTTACTTCTTCGCTAGCTGTTGCAACACCACACAACAAGCCGCTTCACGCCTGGCTGCGTCAGTTGACCGTGGCTTTGGTTCCCGATTTTCGCGACCCCGTGCTTGACCTGGCCGCCAACGGAATTATGCAGCGCTTTGCCGCCTGGGGCCACGCGGTGCAGGAGACTCCAGGCGGTGCGCTTGACCTAATTCTGACCACCGCGCCGTTTGGCCAATCGCTGAACTGGCGCAATGCTCTGATGTTCACGGCCCGCCATCGTTTCAAGTTGACTCATGCGCCTGCTGTGGTAACGCTTGTTCATGTGCGGCCTGCAGAGCTGCAGCATCTGGTGGCTTACTTCGAGACGGTGTTGGCAAAGACGCCGCCGGACCCGGAAGATTACGAGTTTCCCGGCCTGGCGCCCACAGCGTATCGCGTGCTCTACGAGCAGGGCCACCGCGGCGGCCCCATGCTGGCCATTCAGCGCATGGTGCAGGCGCAGGCCAAGTGCATCCGCGTCCTGCTGGTGGTCGGCGAGGAACAGCCGGAACAGGTGTATCACTTCGACCTGGTTGGCGCATATCCGGTGAGCCAGCCAGACAGCAGCCTGACGTCCATGTACGACGATGTTGTCCTGCGGCTCACCACCAGTCTCAGCTCCACCGACATCCACCACCACCAGACCGCAGGCGAGCCGATCCCTTCCGACCTATGGGCCAGCCTTGACACGCCCAAGGCTATGTGCCGGGCCGGCTATGAGCTGGGGACGCGCGGCTTTTTCACCGATACCGTGTTCATCGGCGAGCTGACCGCAGTGCCGGCAGTAGCCGGCGTCGTGGCCAGCCAGTACAGCGAGGGGTGCTATGCCACCTGGGAGCCGCAGCTGGCTGCCCTGATTGCTACGGTGACCGGCAGCGCCCGCCCCGTGGACAAGAAAGTCATCACCGAGGACGACCTGGCCGTGATCACCGGCGTGCGGCCTGACTACCTGGGCGCGTTGGTGCGCACGGTGGAGGGCAAGCGCAACGATCCCCCTTCTTCTGAGGCGGTGGAGATGTTCGACATGGACCGCAACCTGCCGCGGGTGCAACTGGCTGACGGCTGGCCGGCGCCGGCGGCCGTGCCGGTGATCCGCTCCAAGCTCCACGGGCACCGCGGCATTAAGGCCTTCGATCCCGCCTGGGTGGAGTATGTGCCTTTGGACCCGCCGTACCTGCACTACTTCGTGACCTGCGGCACCGACTCCCAGGCGCGTGGGGTGCGCGATGCGTTTAGTCGCTCACAGGCCATGCGCGACCCTGCCGATCCGCGTCCTGTGGCCTTCACCATCCTGCCGGGCCACGGGGTCGTGCTGGCGGAGAAGTGGGTGGTGGGCAAGGCGCCTTTTCAGGTGTTTTGGGAACTGATGGATGCCGGCCGGCTGGTGATTGACAGCCACGTCCCTCAAGGTTTATTTACATATCTGCCCGATGCCGACGGTAGGCAGACCATCATCTTGCTCTAAGATGCTGTTGGCAAGGTGGCGCAGAGAGTTCGGAGATGGTCGATCGGCGCCCAAACGCTGCCCGAGACAGCGGCAGTGGGCAACGGCTCACCCGAAAGTTGCGCAGGCCGGTAAGGTATGGCAAACTGTGCTCGTTGGTTTTACCTCACCCTCGTGTAGGGAGACTGTTTATGACTCTTTCTGCTCTGGACACCCCGAGCATCTGTTGATCGTGGTGGTTGCCGGTCACGTTCGTGGCGAACGCGTGCCGGCTTTTTGCGTTTGACGCCGTTCTTGGATCGCTGCGCCGGTTGAGGAGCGACTGGCGCCTTTTGCAGTGTTGCACCATGGAGGTTTCAACGATGAAGTCAGGATATCGATGGCTGAGCGCTTGGCTGGTGGTGGCTATGCTGGTGACCGGCTTGCTGCCGGCAGCTAGCCTGGCTGCCCCGCCGCAAGCCCGACCGGCTGCCGCGAACGAGGACTTGCTGGTCACTTTTCCCGGCAACTATGCAGAGGCGGCCGGCCTGGGGAACAACTGGGACCCGGGCAACTTGGCCACCAAGGGCACAGATGCCAACAACGACGGCGTCTACAAGTTTGTGACGGACGCCATACCGGCCGGGACTTACGAGTTCAAGGCCACGGTTGGCGGGTCGTGGGACGAGAACTACGGGGTGAACGGTGTGCCGGGCGGGGCGAACGTGAGCTTCACGACCACCGGCGGCACGGTGCACTTCTACTACGACCGGGGCAGCGGGGACAACTTCGTGGCCAGCCGGCCGAACTACAAGATCCCCGTGGTGGCGGGCAACTTCGTCTCTGAGATCGGGGGCAGCGACTGGTCGCCCGACAACCTGAAGACGTGGATGAAGGACCCGGACGGCGACGGGGTGTTCACCTTCACGGCGCAAGTGCCGGAGGGCAACTGGGAGTACAAGGTGGCGCTGAACGAGAGCTGGGACGTGGCGTTCCCGGCCAACAACCGCGCCTTCACCGTGCCTGCCGGCGGCGCAACCGTCACCTTCTTCTACAACGGAGCGACCGACGAAGTCAGCGAGACCATCGTGGGCGAGGTGCCGGACGAGGAGCTGGTGCAAGCGCCGGCGCAATCGCCGCTGCAGGACGAGATCTTCTACTTCCTGCTCACCGACCGCTTCGCCAACGGCGACCCGAGCAACGATGAGGGCGCGTTCCCCGGCGGGACGCTGGCGCAGACCGGCTTCCTGCCCACGGACAAGTCGTTCTACCACGGCGGCGACCTGGCCGGCCTGCAGGGCAAGCTCGACTACCTGGCCGGCCTGGGTGTGACCTCCCTCTGGATCACCCCCGTGTTCAAGAACAAGCCGACCCAGCCCGACAGCTCGACGACTTTCGGCATCGGCGGCGCCTACCACGGCTACTGGATCCTGGACTACGAAAACACCGACCCGCACCTGGGCACCAACGCCGAGCTGCAGGCCTTCATCGACGAGGCGCACGCCGCCGGCATGAAGGTGTTCTTCGACATCGTGGTCAACCACACGGCTGACGTGATCAGCTACGCCGAGGGCGAGTTCACGTATCGCAACAAGACCGACTTCCCCTACCGCGACGCCGACGGCAACGCGTTCGACGACCGCGACTTCGTGGGCGGCGACACCTTCCCCGAGCTGGATGCCGAAACCAGCTTCCCCTACACGCCGATCTTCCCCAACGCGGGCGACTCTACGGCCAAGAACCCGATGTGGCTGAACAACCCGATCTACTACCACAACCGGGGCGATTCGACCTTTGCCGGCGAGAGCTCGACCTACGGCGACTTCTTCGGCCTGGACGACACCTTCACCGAGCACCCCGATGTGGTCAACGGCTACATCGCCATCTTCAAGAACCTGATCGACACCTTCGACATCGACGGCTTCCGGCTGGATACGGTCAAGCACGTCAACATCGAGCTGTGGCAGCAGTTGGCGCCGCAGGTCCTGGCCTATGCCCAGGCGCAGGGCAAGGACGACTTCAGCATGTTCGGCGAGGTCTTCGACGGCAACGTGGCGGTACTCAGCCAGTTCACCACCGAGGGCGGGCTGCCCAGCGTGTTGGACTTCGGTCTGCACGGCGCGTCGACCAACTTCGCCGCTAACAGCGCGGCCACAGACAGCCTGGCCAGCTTCTTTGCCCAGGACGACTACTTCACCGACGCCGACAGCAACGCCTACAGCTTGGGCAACTTCGTCAGCAACCACGACGGCTTCATCGAGCGGCTGGGCGGTCGCCTGCGCCAGGCGCAGCCGACCGCGGCCGATGCTGAGCTCGTGGCGCGCATGAACCTGGGCTACGGCCTGATCTTCTTTGCCCGCGGCTTCCCGGTGATCTACTATGGCGATGAGCAGGGCTTCGTTGGCATCGGCAGCGACAAGCTGGCGCGCGAGGACATGCTGCCCAGCCAGGTGCCGGACTACATGGACAACGACCTGATCGGCACCGACGCCACCCCGGCCGACGACAACTTCGACACCACCCATCCCATCTACCAGACGCTGGCCGACTACGCGGCGGTCTACCGCGACCACGTGGCCCTGCGCCGCGGCGCGCAGATCCAGCGCTACAGCCAGAACAGCGCCGGCATCTTCGCCTTCTCCCGCATCGACCGCGAGGAGCAGGTGGAGTATGTGGTGGCGCTGAACAACGCCACGACCGCGCAGCAGGCCACCTTCGACACCTTCACGCCCGATGCCACCTGGACCGCCGTCTATCCGGCCGGCAAGGCTGCCCTGCGCTCCAACCCCATGGGCCAGATCACGGTGGACGTGCCTGCGCTGGGCCTGGTGATCTACAAGGCGGACGCGGCCATCCCGGCCAGCGCAGCCGCGCCCAACGTCACCTTCACCAAGCCGGCGGCCGGCGGCGAGGTCTTCGGCCGCACCGAGGTGGCCGTGACCCTGGACGCCGACCAGTTGGCGGAGGTCACCTTTGCCGTCAAGGTCGGCGCCAACGACTGGGAGGTGATCGGCGTCGACACCAACGCGCCCTACCGCGTGTTCTACGACGTGTCTGCTCTGCCGGTGGGCACGGCGCTCACCTTCCGCGCCATCGCCAACGACCTGAACGGCCACCTGAAGTCGGCCAGCGTGTCGGCCATGGTGGGCGAGGAGACCCCGCCGCCCAGCAGCACGCCCAAGTACGCCATCATCCACTACTTCCGCGCCGATGGCGACTACGGCGATCACACGACGGGCAACTACAACGACTACTGGGGCCTGCACCTGTGGGGCGACATCGAGGAGACCATCGAGTGGACGAACCCCGAGCCCTTCTTGGGTGAGACGGAGTATGGCCGCTTCGCCTGGGTCAGGCTGAAGCCCAACGCCCAGAACGTCGGCTTCATCGTCCACCGCGGGGACGTCAAGGACGGCACCGACGCCGACCGCTTCTTCAACCCCAGCCAAGGCGCCGAGATCTGGCTGGTGGGCGGCGACGCTACGACCTACAGCTCGCAGGCCGCAGCCCAGGGCTTTGTCACCATCCACTATCAACGGCCGGATGGCGACTACGGCGACTACACCAGCGACGACTACAACGACTTCTGGGGCCTCCACCTGTGGGGCGACGCCATCGATCCTTCGGAAGGCACAGGCTGGACCACCCCGCGCAAGCCGGACGGCCAGGACGACTACGGTGTCTACTTCAACATCCTGGTGCAGGACGTCAATCAGCCGGTGAACTTCATCGTGCACCGGGGCGACGTCAAGGATCCGCCGGACAGCCCCGACCGCGCCTTCACCCCGGCTGAGATGGCCAGCATCTGGCTGATGCAGGACGACCTGAAGATCTACAACCAGCGCGGCGCAGCCGAGAACTTCGCCACGCTGCACTACCACCGGCCCGACGGCGACTACGGCGACTACACCAGCGAAGACTACAACGACTTCTGGGGCCTGCACACCTGGCAGGGCGCCGAGGATCCGGGCTGGACGACCCCGCGCAAGCCGGCGCGGCAGGACATGTTCGGCCAGGTGTTCAAGGTGCCGCTGTTCGAGGGTGCCACGCAGATGGGCTACATCTTCCACCGCGGCGACCAGAAGGACCCCGGCCCCGATCAGTTCCTGGTCTTCGCCGACAAGGGCTATGAGGTTTGGCAGCTGCAGGGCGCCGACCCCGAGGATCCTTACATCCTGCCCGTGCCGCAGGTGGGCGGCGCTAACCGCGGCAATATCGGCGAGCAGCGCGCCTATTGGGTCGCAGCCGACACCATCGCCTGGTCCGCCGCCGACAGCTCGGCTAACGTCTACAAGCTGTGTTACGCGCCGGAGGGCGGCCTGGAGGCCACCGACGCCGGCGTGACCGGCGGTGAGTGCATCACCCTGACGCGCGACCCTGCCGGCCTGCCGGCGGAGGTCAAGGAGAAGTTCCCGCACCTGGCTGATCTGCCGGCCTTGAAGATCGCGGCTGCTGACCTAGACATGGTGCCGGACATTCTGAAGGGCCAGATCGCTGTGTCGGCGGTCAACGCCGACGGCGTGGCGCAGGGCGCCACCGGCCTGCAGATCCCCGGCGTGTTGGATGACCTTTACACCTACAACGGTGAACTGGGTGTCGCTTGGGAGGGGAACGTGCCGGTGATCCGGCTGTGGGCGCCGACCGCCAAGTCGGTGAAACTGCATCTGTTCGCCGACTCAGACCCGGCCACGACCAGCACCGTCTACGACCTCTACTTTACGCCCGACAGCGGCGTGTGGACCATCGAGGGCGAGCCGGGCTGGAAGAACCAGTTCTACCTGTTCGAGGTCGAGGTCTACGTCCACGCCACCGGCCGCGTGGAGCGCAACGTGGTCACCGACCCCTACAGCTTCAGTTTGTCCACCAACAGCGCGCGCAGCCAGATCGTCGACCTGAACGATCCGGCGCTGAAGCCGGCCGGCTGGGACAGCCTGGCCAAGCCGGCGCCGGTAGCGCCGGAGCAGATCAGCGTCTACGAGGTCCACGTGCGCGACTTCAGCGTCAACGACCCCGGCGTGCCGGATGCGCTGAAGGGCACCTACAAGGCCTTCACTCTGCCGCCGACCGTCAGCAACGGCGTGCGCCACCTGACGGCGCTGGCCAAGGCCGGCCTGACCCACCTGCACCTGCTGCCGGTGTTCGACATCGCCACCATCGACGAGGACAAGAGCACCTGGCAGTCGCCCAGCTTTGCCGAGCTGGCCACCTTCCCGC
Organism: Anaerolineales bacterium; assembly: GCA_034432445.1. Classification (GTDB taxonomy): domain Bacteria; phylum Chloroflexota; class Anaerolineae; order JAAEKA01; family JAAEKA01; genus JANWYQ01. The sequence continues at coordinate 14,148 of DAOUBX010000030.1, read as the reverse complement.
CCGACTCGGCCGAGCAGCAGGCGCGCGTCGAGGCCACGCGCAACCAGGATCCCTTCAACTGGGGCTACGACCCGTGGCACTACACCACGCCCGAGGGCAGCTATGCGACCAACCCCGATGGCTCCACGCGCATCGTCGAGTTCCGCGAGATGGTGGAGGCGATCAACGGCATGGGGCTGCGCGTGGTGATGGACGTGGTCTACAACCACACCAACGCCGCCGGCCAGAGCCCGAAATCGGTGCTCGACCGCATTGTGCCCGGCTACTACCACCGCCTGAACGACCGCGGCCAGGTGGAGACCAGCACGTGCTGCCAGAACACAGCCACCGAGCACAACATGATGGAAAAGCTCATGATCGACTCGGTGCTGACGTGGGCCAAAGAGTACAAGGTGGACGCCTTCCGCTTCGACCTGATGGGCCACCACATGAAGCGCAACATGCTCAAGCTGCGCCAGGCGCTGGACGGCCTGACGGTGGAGAACGACGGTGTGGACGGTAAGTCCATCTACCTCTACGGCGAGGGCTGGAACTTCGGCGAGGTGGCCAACAACGCCCGCGGGGAGAACGCCACCCAGCTCAACATGGCCGGCACCGGCATCGGCACCTTCAGCGACCGGCTGCGCGACGCCGTGCGCGGCGGCGGTCCGTTCGACGGCGGCCAGGACCTGGTGCGCCGCCAGGGCTTCGCTAACGGCCTGTACTACGATCCCAACGCCTTGAACAGCGGCTCGGCGGCCGAGAAGGCCACGCTGCTGCTGCTCTCCGACCAGATCCGTGTGGGCCTGGCGGGCAACCTGGCCGACTACGAGTTCATCGACCGCAACGGTAACTTGGTCAAGGGCTCGCAGGTGGACTACAACGGCCAGCCCGCCGGCTACACCCAGGACCCGCAGGAGAACATCATCTACATCTCCAAGCACGACAACCAGACTCTGTACGACATCAACGCGTACAAGACGCCGGTGGAAACGAGCATGGCCGACCGCGTGCGCTTGCAGCAGGTGGGCCTGAGCATCGTGGCCCTGGGCCAGGGCGTGCACTTCTTCCACGCCGGCAGCGACCTGCTGCGCTCCAAGTCGATGGACCGCGATAGCTACGACTCCGGCGACTGGTTCAACCGCCTAGACTTCACCTATCAGCAGACCGGCTGGGGCGCCGGCTTGCCCGTGGCGCGCGTCAACCAGGACAACTGGTCGATCATGCAACCGCTGCTGGCCGATCCGGCGCTCAACCCGGCCCCGGCCGACATCGCCCAGAGCGCGGCCCTGTTCCGCGAGTGGATGGCCATTCGCAACAGCTCGCCGCTGTTCAGCCTGCCGACCGAAGAGGACATCCAGGCGCGGTTGGCCTTCCACAACACCGGCCCTGACCAGGTGCCCGGCCTCATCGTCATGAGCCTGTCGGACCTGGTGGAGCCGGATCTCGACCGCCGCGTGGAGTTCATCGTGGTGCTCTTCAACGCCAACGACGAGGCGCAGACCTTTGTCGAGCCGGCCACGATCGGTATGGATCTGATGCTGCACCCGGTGCAGCAGGCGTCGGTGGACAGCGTGGTGAAGACGGCGACCTTCGATCCGGCCACCGGCACGTTCACGGTGCCCGGTCGCACCACAGCTGTGTTCGCGCTGCTCGACCACCCGACCGTGCCCAACACGGGCCGCTTCTCGATGGTGCAGGACACGTCGATCTACGGCGCGCAGCCGACGATCGCTTTCGGCAGCGCAGGCACCATGTGGTTCGGCCACCGCGACCTGATGCGCCCGGTGATGACGGCTGACCTAAGCGCCATCCCTGAGGACGCCGAGGTCGATGCAGCTTACCTGTATGTCTACGTGACCGAGGGCCGCGGCTTCACCACCTACGACGAGTCGACGCTGGACGTGTCGGTGCACACCGTCGCCTCGCCGTGGGTTGAGAGCACGGCCACCTGGGTGACCCCGTGGACAACAGCCGGCGGCGACTTCGGCCCGGCGCTGGACACCATCCGCGTCGACCAGAACAGCGTGGGCCGGTGGATCCGCTTCGACGTCAGCGATGCCGTAGCGGCCATGGTGGCCGGCGTCGCCGACAACAACGGCTTCCTGCTCCGATCCAACCACCTGGTGAGCTTGTTGGCCAATCCAGAGGGCATGGCGCAGACACGCTACGGCCTGGCAACCCATGAGTTCTGGAACCCCGCTGTGGTCGGCTATCTGCAGGTGCAGTACCGGACGTATGAGTGAGCGGTGAGCGGTGATCGGTGAACGGTGATCGGTAAACGGTGAACGGTGACCGGTGAACGGTTGAAGGTTGCCGATCATCGCCGTGATGAAAGACAGCGCCCGGGCCACGAAGAGTGGTCCGGGCGTTTTTTTGCGAGTGGGGAGGGCCGGGGCACACAAAAAGGCTGCCCCGAGAGGCAGCCTTTTTGTTTTTGCGCCGTAGCGTTATCGGATGATCCGAGGTGATGCTACGGCGCGGGTGTTACCTGAGTGCATGAGCATCACCTCCTGTTGTAAGGATGGCGAGGGGAGGCTCTGGCCGGGCCAGAAGCAGCGCCATTATGGCACACCAGCGCTGAACTGTCAAACCCTGCGCGGGGTGAGGTTCACAGCGCCTGGGCGGTGCGAGGAAACCTGTTCCACGGGCAGCGTTGTCAGGCAGGTAGCTGTCTCAGGCCGAGAGTCTGGCGCTGCGGTCGCCAGACTTCCTGGCGAGGGCCATCCTGGCTGCGCAGCCGTTCGAGGGCGGCGTCGATGTCGGCTGTGCTGGACATGCCCTCGACGGTGCGCAAAAAGGCGGCCAGCGAAGGGCTGAGACGGCGCAGCTCACGCAGCTTAGGGCCGATGGGGTCGGTCGCTGCCGGGCTGGTGGCATAGCTGCCGTGAAAGGCAAAGTAAGCCTGGTTGAGCACCCGCAGGGGGTAGCCGTTGGCCACAAAGCGCTGGCGTCGCGCTTCCATGTAGGCTTCGGCTTCCGCGACATAGCCATGGGCCAACAAGCGGTCTACCACCTGACGTGTGGCGCGCATCTCGCGGTTGAAGTCGAAGGCGGGCGGCTCCGGCGGCTGACCGTTGCCCGTCGACGGCCTCGCTGGTTGGGGCAGCGGCAGTTGGTCCGGGTAGTAAAGGGCCAGCAATGCCTGGCCCAGCTCCTCGCCGACGATAGAGGCCACGGTCTCGTTGATGGTGATCCCTTCGCCGCCCTTGAAGTTGGCCCAACCCAGGGGCCGAAAGGCCAGGTAGTTGTGCACCCATTCGTGGGCGATGGTTTCCACGGTCCACGGCAGCCCGTAGCGATCGACGACCATTGTCGGCCACACGCCGTAGCCGCCGATGCGCGTGATATAGGCGGACAGGCCGAGTTCATTCGCCACCGTGCGCTCCAAGCGGTTGCGCTCAGCGGGGTCGAGATCGGGCAGCAGATCGACGGAGCGCACGCGTTCGATGCGGTCGCGCGGGGAGAGCACCAGCAGTTGTGGCGGCTCGGTGAAGCGCAGCCGTGGGGGCGGCCAGACTGCGCCGGCCGTTGTCAACCCGGCTGCCTTGGCCAGTCGCGCCAGTTGTTGCTCTAGGATAGCCTCAACCGTGCGGGACTGCGCTGTCAGCCAGGCGCGTTCCACTTCGAGCACCGCGCGCTGCTGCCTGGTAGCTTCGTCCGGATTGGCCTGGGCGGGATCGCTGTAGACGCGCTCGATCTCGCTTTCGCGGCGGGCGACGTCCTGCGCCACATCTAGGTACTGGCGCACCAGCACTTGTTGCTGTTCGGCGTTCAGGCGGCGCGCCGGGTTGCGCACCAGATCAACGAGCTTGGTGCGGACGGCGTCCACCTCCCACCGCGCCAGGTCGAAGCGATGGGCTGCTGTCAACTCACGCAGGCTGCGGTCGAGTTCGGGGGGGGGACTCTGTCCGGCAATGGGCAGGCTGAGCAGGCTGACCAGCCAGAGGCCCAGCAACAGCATGTGCCAGGAGCGCCGGTCAGTGCGGAGCAAGCGAGCAGGAAGAACGCTTGGTAAGGCGCGTCGTGTCTTCATGACCGTTAGTGTACTGCGCCGGTGCTAGCGCTGCCGTAACCCGCTTTCCCAACAAACAAACGCCCCACGTGGTTAGTCAGCCACGAAGGGCGTTGGTTGCTGCGTGATCGGGTTGCGATGCGCTTGCGCTTCAGGATTGGGCGCGCGCCTGCTGCCAGGCCATGGCCCGGCGGTAAAGAAACTCGAAGTTCTCGTACAACCGCTCGTCCATCGCTGCGCGCATGCCAAGTATGATCCTTGCCGCGGCTTCCCAGAGGATGTCGATGCCGCCGAACAGGTCGAACAGCAGGTCTTCTTCCACCTTGTTGTGCTTCAGCAGAACCCCGAACAGCTCCATGATGTTGCACACGTCGGTGAAGCGGCGCCATTCTGCGCTGCCGGTCGGATACAGTTGGCGGAAGCTCTCGAAGTCCGTGGCCTTGAATTCCGTGAGCATCCACGTGCGCGCCTCGCGCATCTCGGGCGTCGTGGCCATCTCGAAGAGCTTCAAGTAGACCAGGATATCGGCAGATGCTGCGCTGTCCACGGTGATTACACCCTTTCCCAGCGGTCGATCACGTGGCGTTGCACCACCAGCTCCCGTCCATCCGTGCACTGCAAGAGCGCAGCGCCCAGGTCGGACCAGCGGACTTTGCCGATGATGGTCTCGCCGGTGCGCAGGGTGAGGCGAACGGCGCTGTCTTCCTCGGTGGCTTCGACTAGAAACGCGCTTAAGTCCTTGCGCGTCCACGGTTGGCGGCTGGTGAGATCCTGGGCATCGACGCCGAAATACTCCGCCAGCTTGGCCAGTTCCGCTTCGTCGCCGACCGCGCGGTAGCGTTGTTCGATTTGGCGATACGTGCCGGCAGGCACGCCCGTGGCGCTCTCGATTTCGGCCGGGGTTGGGCCGCCTTTCAAGGCGCGCAGGTAGCGCAGATAGTCGCCCGCGCTCATTCGTCGCTCTCCTCGTCATCACCGTCGCTGTGCGCACCGTTTGCGACCTCGTAGTAGGCGACGGCCAGTTTCTGCACGGTGATCTCCTGGTTGTCGGGCTGGGCAATGGTCAATGCGTAGGGGCTGAAGCCTAGCAGCCGGCCTTCGATCGTATGGCCGTTGAACAAGGTCAGCCGCATCGGCCGCTCGTCCAACTGCACTTCGGTGAGGTACACCAGCTCGTGCTCGTCCACCGACTCCGGCAGGTAGGGGCGCTGGCGCTTGCCTTTGGGCTGGGGCGGCTTGTGGTCGGCCAGCATGGCCTGGCACGTGCTCAGCAGCTTAGCGGCCTCCTTGCGCGTCAACATGCTCAACGGCTTGCCGGCCAGGCGCAGCAGCTCATCGCCCGACATGTCGAGCTTGACCAGCAGGGCCTTCAGATGGTCGATCTGCGATTGGCGCGCCGGGCTGGAGGGCTGACGGCGGGGCTGGCGCGGTTTCTTAGGCGCACGCTGGCGGTCCATGCGCCGCGGGTCCTCGTAGGGCCGTCCGGCTGGCGGTCGCGGGCCGCGCATGGGCCGCGGCCCTTCGTCGTCGTCGTAGCGCGGATAGCGATCGCTGCCGCCGTAGCGCGGCGCGCTGCTCGACCGACCATATCCCCCTGCACCGCTGTCGGAACCATAGCGGGAATAGCCGGATTCGCCGCCGTAGCGCCCTGAGCCGGCGTCATTGTTGTAGCGCGAAGAGTTCGACTCACCGTAGCGCGAGGGCCCTGACTCGTTGCCGTAGCGATACGAGCCGGACTCGCTGCCATAGCGCGAGGGGCCGCCTTCGTTGCCGTAGCGCGAGGGCCCCGACTCGTTGCCGTAGCGCGAGGGGCCTGTCTCACCACCGTAGCGCGGGGGTGTGCTATCGCGCGTGTAGCGCGGCGGGGCGTTGTTGTCATAGCCAAAGCGTGTGGGGCCGGGCTCAACGCCGTAGCGCGACGGGGGCTCGGTCGGACGGCTGGGCCCGCGCGGGGGCGGATCGGATAGCTCTTTGATCTCCCAGGGGTCTACGAGCAACGCTCTGGCGAGCTTCTCGATGTCCGACTCGGGGATGGCTCGTTGTCCCAGCTCGTAAGCCTTGATCAGGCCGGGATGGATGTCGGCGCGCGTCGCCAACTCATCGATGGTCATTTTTTTGCGGCGCCGGATTTGCCAAAGATCGAGTGCCATTTCATGTTCCTTCTGTATGTACAGTTATCTGACTGAGGTGGCGGCTTATGGTGCGCCGTCTTCAGCAAGAGGCGGAAGATCATCGAGGCTTTGTAGCCCAAAAAAACGCAAGAAGTCGAACGTGGTGCCGTATTGGAACGGCCGGCCAGCCTGCTCCAAACGCTCTCCCTGCTCTACCAGGCCCCAATGCAACAAGGTGCGCAGGACGCCGTCGCTGCTAACGCCGCGCAGTTCGTCGATCTGTGAACGGGTAATCGGTTGGCGATAGGCGATGATGGCCAAGGTTTCTAAGGCGGCGGGCGATAGGCGCGTCGTCAAGTCTAGACCGAGAAAGCGCTCGACGACGGCGCTGGCTTCTGGCGCCGTGACGAGCTGGACGCGGTCGCGATGTCGTTGCACGCGCAAGCCGCGGCTGGTGTACAGCGCGGCCAACTCTTGCAATGCCTGCTCGATCTGATCCACGTCTGCGGCGAGACCGGCGGCCAGATTGGCGACCGATACCGGCTCAGGCGCGACGAAGAGTAAACTCTCCACCAAAGCAGCCAGAGGCAAGGTAGTTTCCGATTCGACTGGGGCAGATTCCACCATGATCAGTTCTCACACCACGCAGCGACCAGATGTCGCTTCACAACGTTGTGAGTCGGCCAGTGCACCTCAACTTGCCCAGGGCACTGCCCACCAAGTTCAGCCCACCAATCACAACTCGGTTGCCGGGCCGGGCGTTCTGGCGTTTACTTTAGCGTGTCCTGACGCCTGACACCCGGCGCTGCGGCAAGGCGCTGTAGACCCGTTGCCGTTTCCGACGCGAGAGGGGCAAGAATTGAACGCATAACCCCTCTCCACCAGTCGGAGAGTAACATTCCTTCACCCAAGGATGCACAGTAGCATTCGGCAACCTAGTGTTGCAAATAGCAACATCAACATGGTCTGGCGAAGACAGATAGGGCTGATGGTTCGCCAAACCCCACGCTCTCACGATGACCCAAAAACTAAGTGGCTCGTCAAAACTGCGGCTATCTCAGGTAGTTTTTCATCGCTGCTAGGCGTAACGCATTATACTCCCAATCCCCCAATCTGCAAGTTGGTGAAAACGTCGTTGGCTCGCGGCAGAAGCGTGCGCTGGCGCCGGGCGCAGACGCGCCCGGCGCCCCTGCCTAGCGATCAGCCGCGCGCGCCAGCGCTTGATCCAGATCGTCGATGATGTCGTCTGGGTGTTCTGCGCCGACGCTCAAGCGGATGAGGTTGCCGGGCACGCCGGCCAGGGCGCGGCCCGCATCGCCTTGCTGTTGGTGGGTGGAAATGGCCGGGATGGTGGCCACGCTCTTGATACGTCCCAGGTCGGTGGCCCGCCAGATCATCTGCAGGGCATCGAAAGCGCGCCGCGCGGCGGCCGAACCGCCCTTCACGGTAAAGCCCAACAGGTGGCCATAGCGGTTTACCGGCCGGCCGTAGTCGTCGGCGCCGTCGACCAACCACATGTAGCGGCTGGCGACCGCGTGTTCAGCCGCGCCGGGCAGCCCGGGGTATGCCACAGTGTCGACCGACGGGTGCTGCGCCAGGAACTCGGCCACGCGCAGGGTGTTGCGGCTAAGGATGTCCATGCGGCTGCGCAGCGTGCGCAAGTCGTTGAGCGCCATCAAAGCGTTGAAGGGGCTGATGGCCGGACCGTGGTCGCGGAAGGGCAGTAGCTTGACGTAAGCAGCGAAATCGGCGCGTAGCTCGTCGGGGCCAACGCGGCTGGGGATGTCGTGGCGGGCGATCAGCGCGCCGGCGATGGCGAAGCCGCTGCTGGCCATGCTCTTGCTGACGGAGTGCACGACGATGTCCGCGCCGTGCAGCAGTGGCCGCATTAGGGCCGGGGTGGCCACGGTGGCGTCGATGATCAGCGGAATGCCCTGGGCGTGGGCCAGCTCGGCCACGGCCGCGATGTCGAACACGCCCAGGCCGGGGTTGCTGGGCATTTCGCCGTAGACAAAGCGCGTCTGCGCATCGATCTTAGTGGCCCACTCGTCCAGGTCCAGCATGTCTCGCACCCAACGCACCTCCACGCCGCGCTCGGCTGCGTAGCGCTGGCTGAACAGCATGAAGGTACCGCCGTAGCACTTGGCGCCGGCGACAATGTTGATGCGTTCCGCCGCGCTGTGGCCGTTCGTGGCCACGCTGACGGGCGTATGCGCCAGGAAGGGGTTGGTGGCCATGAAAATGGCCGACATGCCGGACGACGTGGCGCAGGCGCTGACCTCACCGTCGTAGCCATAGCCTTCCAGGAGCGCCAGCGTTTCCTCTAGATAATGTAGCGTGGGATTAGCGATGCGCGTGTAGGTCCACGATGGCATCAGGTAGGCCAGGGCGGCTTCCATGTGGTCGCTGTTCTCGAAGTGCTGCGCCGAGCTGAAATAGCCCGGCTCCACGATGCTGCCCTGGTTAGCCAGCGCGGCCTCCATGCCGTAGAGGCCGTGCACGGCGATAGTATCGAAGCGCTTGCGGCGCATGACGGCCCGCTGCGCAGCCTCAGCCGCAACCATGGCCTGCCCTTGTGCCACATAACGCTCTACACCGACCGCAAGCGTTGTCTCCATCACGTTTTGCTCCTTCGTTTTCTACATCTGCGCGCGGCTTGCGCCGGATGCGCCGTGCCGCGCCCTGGGGTTGCTCTTGTCTGTGCGCCAGCCACCGTTCACCGCTTACCGTTCACCGTCACAAGTTGAAACACACCACTTTCGGCTCCGTCATCTCCTGCACGGCGAACTTGACGCCCTCGCGGCCCAGCCCAGAGCCTTTGACGCCGCCAAAGGGCATGGCATCGATGCGATAGTCGGTGCTTTCGTTGACCATCACGCCGCCGCAGTGCAGCTCGCTTGCCGCGCGCAGCGCCGTCTGTAGGTCACGGGTGAAGATACCGGCTTGCAGGCCGTAGTTCACGTCGTTGGCCAGTTGCAGTGCTTCATCCAGCGACCGGAAGCGCTGTATCACTGTCACCGGTCCATAGACCTCTTCGCGCGCCACATGACAAAAGGGGGGCACGTCGGCCAGCACCGTCGGCGCGTAGAATGTGCCGGTGCGGCGACCGCCGCACAACAACGTGGCGCCGGCGGCCACGGCCTCAGCCACCCACTGCTCCACCCGCCGCGCCTCAGTCTCGTTGATCAGACAGCCCATGTCGGTCGCTTCGTCCAGCTTGTCGCCGACGCGGTAGGTTTGGGCTGCGGCCACAAAGCGCGGCACAAACTGATCGTAGATGGCGTCGTGCACCAACAGACGTTGCACGTGCAGGCAGTTCTGACCGGCGGCCCAGAACGCGCCGCTGACGTTGGCGGCCAATGCCAGCTCCAGGTCGGCGTCGGGCATGACGATGACGGGCGCGTTGCTGCCCAGCTCCATGCCCACCTTTTTTAGGCCCACACGGCGCATGATGCCCTCGCCGGTGGCCCGGCTGCCGGTAAAGGAGATCAGGCGCACGCGCGGATCAGCCACCAGGGTGTCGCCGATTTCGCTGCCGCGGCCGGTGATCACCTGCAGGCCGCCTGACGGCAACAGCCCTGTGTCGTGGATCACCTCTGCCAGCTTGAGCGCGCTGAGCGGCGTCGCCGAATGGGGTTTGACGATGATGGCATTGCCGGCCGCTAGGGCTGGGCCGACCTTGTGCGCCACCAGGTTGAGCGGGTCGTTGAAGGGGGTGATGGCGCCGACGATGCCGATCGGCTCGCGCACGTAGTAGCCGAAGCGGTTCTCGCTGCCGGGCCGTTGGTCGAAGGGAATGGTCTCGCCCGTGATGCGCCGCGCCTCCTCCGCGCTCAGCCGCAGCGTGTCAATCGCGCGCGTTACCTCTTTGCGCGCCTCCCGGATGGTCTTGATCCCCTCGCGCGCAATGGTGCGGGCGAACTCCGCGTGGCGGCTGGCGATGGCGTCGGCCGCCCGGCTGAGCATAGCCATGCGCTGGTGCGTCGGCAGCCGGCGCATGGCTGCGGCGCCCGTCACTGCCGCCTCCAGCGCAGCGCACATGTCGTCGCCGTTGGCCATCGGCACGGTGTCGATGAGACTGCCGTCCTGGGGATCCCGCACCTCCATCTGCCGGGATCGTCCCACCCACTCGCCGTTGAGTAGCATATTCATGAAGATACCTCGCGTGGATTGTTGGTAGCTTGGGCCGGTCTTGGTGTGTAGCTTGGGCCGGTCTTGGTGCGTAGCTCAGGCGTCTCGCTGTAAGTGGTAGACCGGCCCAAGCTCGGCTAGTCGGCAATCGGCTCGAAGCGGGCCTGGAAGAAACGCAGATATTCCGGCTCGTAGACCATGCGCAGGCCGCGCATCTGGTCACGCTTGTCGTAGACCGCTTTGACGGCTTCGCTGGTGACGTCCATGTGGGCCTGCGTGTAAACGCGGCGCGGGATGGTCAGCCGCACCAGCTCCAGCGCGGGGTAGCGGTGGTCGCCGGTAACAGGGTCCCGGCCGGCGCTGACCACACCGCGCTCCATGGCGCGCACCCCGGAGTCCAGGTAGAGCTCGGCGGCCAGCGCCTGGGCCGGGAAGCGGTCTTGCGGGACGTGGGGATAGAAGCGTTTGGCGTCCAGGAAGATGGCGTGGCCGCCGATGGGCTGGACGATGGGGATCTGCCAATAGGTCAGCAGCTCGCCGAGGTAGCGAACCTGGCCGATGCGCGCTGCCATGTAGTCATCCTCCAGCGACTCGACGATACCGATGGCCAGCGCCTCCATGTCGCGGCCGGCCAGCCCGCCGTAGGTGTGCAACCCCTCATACACCACCACCAGGTTGCGCGCCTTTTCGAAGACTTTCCACTCGTTAACGGCCAACCAGCCGCCGATGTTCACCAGGCTGTCCTTCTTGGCGCTCATCCAGGCGCCGTCGGTGTAGCTGCAGAACTCCTTGAGAATGGCGGCAATCGGCTTGTCGGCGTAGCCTTCCTCGCGCTCCTTGATGAAGAAGGCGTTCTCGGCCATGCGCGTGGCGTCCAGGTAGATGCGGATGCCGTAGCGGTCGCACAACTGACGTAGGCTGCGCACATTGGCCATGCTGACCGGCTGGCCGCCGGCCATGTTGACGGTGCCGGCCAGGCTGACGTAGGCGATCTGCTCTGCGCCTACGCGGCGGATCAACGCCTCCAGCTTGTCTAGATCGACGTTGCCCTTGAAGGGGTGCAGGCTGGTGGGGTCGTGCGCCTCGTCGATGATCACGTCCACGAAGGTGCCGCCGGCCAGCTCTTGGTGCAGACGGGTGGTTGTGAAGTACATGTTGCCGGGGATGTACTGGCCCGGCTTGATCGCCACCTGGCTGATCAGGTTCTCTGCCCCGCGGCCTTGATGCGTCGGTACAACATGTCGATAGCCGTAGTAAGTGCGCACGGCTTCTTCCAGCCGATAGAAGTTGCGGCTGCCGGCGTAGGCCTCGTCGCCCATCATAAGCGCCGCCCACTGGCGATCGCTCATGGCACTGGTGCCACTGTCGGTGAGGAGGTCGATATAGACGTCTTCGGAGCGCAACAAGAACGTGTTGTAGCCGGCCTCGCGCAGGGCGCGCTCGCGCTCAGGACGCGGGGCCAGGCGAATAGGCTCCACCATCTTGATTTTCCATGGCTCGGCCCAGGAGCGCCGGCCGAACTGCTGGCCCATGGTTTGGGGGATGTGGTTGGTCATGCGCACCTCGTGAGTTTCCTGAGTTTTTGTCGGCACCCTGGGGCTTGAGGCAGCCGGGGAGCTGAGAAGAACCAGTGCGACTAGGTAGACTAACTCGGAAAGCCTTACAGCGGCAGGGCAGTGGTGCCCTTGATCTCCGACAGCACCAGGCTGGTGCGAATGTGGGCGATGCCGGCCAGCGAGCTCAGCCGGTCGACGACGAAGCGCTCGAGTTCCTTGCGGTTGCGCACCACGACCTTCAGCAGAAAATCGAACTCGCCGGTCACGTGGTGGCACTCCAACACCTCCGGCATGTCCTGCACCACGCTGCGCAGACGGTCGATGTCCTTGCGCTGATGGCGCTCCAGGCTTACGCCGATCAGGCACAACATCTCGAACCCGACCGCCTCACGATTGAGCACGGCCACGTAGCGGCGGATGACGCCTTGCTCCTCCAAACGGCGCACACGGGCATGGACGGCCGGCGGCGAGAGGTTCACCCGCCGCGCCAGATCAGCGTTGCTGATGCGGCCGTCGCTTTGCAAGATGTGCAAAATAGCCCGATCGATGTCGTCGTATGCGATCTGTCTCGCTTGCGATTCTAACATGCGACCCTCCTGTCGTCAACGGATAGTCGCCATTTTAGCGAAAGAACGAAAGGATCACAACTAGAACGGTGTGCCAAGCGAACACCGTTCGGGGCAGGAAGGTCAGCAGGCGTCTTTGGCGGAAGAAACTATGGCGGGAGACAACCTCGGTAGTGGCGACTTCAATCGCCCTGGTCACGCGTCGATGAAGTAGAGCGCCCGCAGGTCTTCTTCCGTCGCCGTGCCGTTGGCAATGCGCGCCCGCAGGCGTTCGGCGATCGTGTCAGGGGAGCCGCTAGGGCCGCGCCAGTCGAACAGCCCCCCTTGGGGTTGGGGCAGCGTCGTGGGCAGGTTGGGGGTCTTGCCGTAGATCAGGTCGATCGTGGCGTCGATCACGTCGCTGTGGCGCGAGAGGTAGCGATGGGGATGCTGGATGAAGTAAGTCCTTGCGCCGGGCAGCTGCGCCGACCACAGCGGCACCGTGCCGTCGCCTGAGTCGGGCCCTTCCTTGACGCGCGTGCTGGTCAGGCGTGGCGTTTCCTGCGCATCGAAGGAGAGGGCGACCTCGGTGACGGTCTCCAGGTGACAGCCGGCGATCTGGATCATCTCGACGGGGTGGCCGTGGTTGGCCAGCAGCTCGTGAAAGCGCTGGCCGGCGTCCAGGTAGTCTTGCCTCACGCCTGCCAAACGCCAGGCGCGCGCATCGTAAACGTCGAAGTTGACCGGGTAAGGTCGTGGCCGCGTCCATAGGGTGGGCGGAGGCGGCAGAAGCTGGTAGGCGCTCGGCATGTTAAGGGTGAGACGGCGCAGGTCGTTGTGGTCGTTCAATCGTTGGGCGACGGCCATCATGCTGTTGCCGAGCATGAGGTCGGCCACCGCGCCGGCCGCGCCGAAGTGCGGCGTGCCGTGCATGATCACGCGCTTGATGCGGCGTTTGGCTTCTTCTGGATGGGTGGCCAGGTAGGCGCGTGAGACCAGGCCGCCCATGCTGTGGCCGACCAGCGTGAACTGCCGCCGCGGATCGCCGTCCGCCCAGCGCTCAATGGCTTGGTGTAGCAGCTCGGCGTTGCTCTCGATCGGACGCCGCCAGTCGTAGGGAAATTCAAAGAGGAGGCACTGGCGGTTCAGGGCCAGCGTGGTCTTGAGATAGCACAGCTTCTCCGTGGCGAAGGGGATCGAGTAGATCAGCGGGCTGCCGTCGGCCGTGCCTGCCCGGTTGAGCTCCAGGAAGTGGCTCTGGCCTTCGAGGAAGATGGCCGGGTTGATCCACAGCAACGAGGTAACGCCGCGCACGCTGCTCAGCAGCGAGCCCATCAGGCCGGGCAGAAAGACCACGGCTTCACGTTGGCTTGGGCTGCGCACGCTGCGGGACGTGGCCACGGTCTGCATCTCGGCCAGCTCAGCCTCGCCGAACAAGCGGGCCAGGGTCTCTACGTTGGCCCCCTCTGCCAGCTCCTGCTCGATCTGGCTCAGCGACAAGGTCGACCAGCGGGTCAAGAGATCGGTGGTGCTCACAACATAGTCCTTTCTGAGAGGCTGCTCACCAACGACTCCGCAATCTCTTGCGGTTCCTTCTGCCGCAGCTCTTGCGTGGCAAGGCGACAGGATGTGGCAGTATCAGTAGTTCACGATTTGGCTCGCGGTGTGCACTCTAGCACGCTGTTGAACATTGACAGATTGACCCGACAATGAAGCTGGACGTGCGAGTCGTGCGTTGGCGGCAACCACCGGGGGATGAAGTCCCCCGGCTGGGAAACGGCGCCCCGTCAACGGGGCTGAAAGACGCGCCA
>DAOUBX010000029.1:0-6424 GCA_034432445.1 Anaerolineales bacterium | reverse complement strand
CAGACACGCTTGCAAACCAGATGCCCATGCGCTGGGCGCACAACCGTCAATGAAAGCGCGGCGGGCACGGTCGGAGACCGGCCCGAGCGATTTTCAGGTTAGCATCCAAATGCCCGGCACCTATGGCTGAGTAGTTACGACGCTCAAGGTTACGTGTTACGCATCGCGTCTACCGTTGCGTTCCACCAACTCGCACACGCCACACGCCGCGCACAGGTCGTCCGCTTGCCCCGGTCGCATGAGGCCCTGGCTAGCGCGCCATTCCACCAGCTTAGCGATTTCCTCACGGGGGAAGGGGCGCTCGCGGCCGAGCTCCACCACGGTCTTGGTGATCAGCGCCGTATGCTCCAGCTTCTCCAGCTTGAGGTAGGCGTCGGTGACGGTTGCGCCAACGGTAACGCTGCCGTGGCGTTGCAGGATCAGGGCATCGTAGCGCCGGATGGGCTCGCTGATGGCGCGCACCCCTTCGATCGACGCCGGCGTGGCATACTCGGTGGTAGGAATCAGGCCAAAGTAGAGGATAATATCAGGCAGCAAGCAGCGAGCCAGGCTGATACCGGCAATGCTCAAAGCGATGGCGATCGGCGGGTGGGCGTGGATGACGGCTTGCACGTCGGGCCGCTGGCGATAGGCCTCTAAGTGCAGCAATACCTCGGAGCTGGGCTTCAGGCTGCGCTGCGGGCCATAACGGCCCACGCCAACCGGGTTGCCCTCGCTATCCACCACCACAAGCTGGTCGGCGCGCACAAAAGCCTTGCCGACGCCGCTGGGGGTGACCAGAAAGCGCTCACCGTCCAGCCGCGCGCTGACGTTGCCATCATAGCCCAAGCAATAGCCGCCGCTGTGCAGCAGCCGGCAGATCTCGATGATCTCCTGGCGCAGCTGCTGCTCGGTAGGGCGGCGAGTGGGTGCTTTGCGCGCCTCGTAGCGAACAAGCTGGCTCACGCGGCAGCCTCCGGCAGATCGACCGCGTCCACGATGCCCACGATCACGGCGCGGATCGCGCCATCAGGTTCGGCAGCCAGCAGTTGGCGCGCGCTGTTGCCCTCGTCGAGCACCAGGACCGTGTCGCCGGGGCCGGCCTGCACCAGGTCCACAGCGATGTCGTACTTGCTGTCAGCCTGGTCGCTGCCCGGCCGCAGCCGCTCGACCAACATCAACTTGTGGCCGGCGAAGAAGGGGTGTTTGATCGTGGCAACCACGTTGCCGAAGACGCGTCCGATGTACATGAGGGTAGGCAGGTAGACAAGGAGACAAGTAGGCTAGTAGACAAGTAGACAAGGTAAAGGAAGGAAACGAGGGAAAGGAGGATGCCCGCCTTGTATGCTTGTGTACTTGTCTACGCCGTATGGACCTGATCGACAATCCCGACGATGGCGTGATCGACGGGGACGAAGGTGACCGGCAGGGCCAGCGCAGCTTCGCGGCTGGCGATGAAGAAGACCAGCTCGCCGGGGCCGGCCTGGGCCGTGGCATCGGCGGCGACGACCGACTGTCCAGCCGGCTGCTGGGCCTTGTTCAGGGGTTGGATAATCAATAGCTTGACGCCTTCCAGCCCTTCGTATTTCTGAGTGGCAACGACCGTGCCGATGACGCGTGCTAATTGCATGAGCCGATTATAACACCACTTATGACAAAGCGTACAGCAGCAGCGGTATTTCCATCTCCTCGGCTGAGAGCCCGCCATGATGGCCGTAGAAGCGCTGCTCGAAGCGGTCCTTTTCGTGCCACCACACGCTTTCGCCGGCATGCGGCAGGATCACCAGGTCGCCGGCGCGCGCCCGGAAGGTGTCCGCAACCGGCGCGGGGCCGAAATAGCCCTGTTCGATTAGGTCAGCCACGCGCACGACGTCGGCACGGCCGGCCAGCCAGCGGCTCAGCAGATCGTGCGCCTCGTCTACGCAGCCATCCCGGACATACAGGAACATATCGCGCGGGGAGCCGGCCGGAACCAGCAACTGACCCTGTCCATTGCGCCGCAGCAGCGGTTCTAGACGGGCGAAGTCCGGCAGGTGGTTCAGGTAGATGGCGGTGGCAGGGTCCACGGCAGTCTGCCCGTGGTCTGCTGTCACCAGCAGCAACGTGTCACCGCCGGAGGTGCGCAGCCCGCGCTCCAGCCAGCGGGTGAGGGTGGCCAGACAGGCCTCGATCTCCGCTTCAACCTGGGGCGAGTCGGGCCCGTAGTCGTGACAGATAGAGTCGATGGCGTCGAAGTAGAGGAAATAGAACGCCGAGCCTTGTTGGTTTTCTAAGCGCAGACGCAGGTTCGTCAGGGCCTCGGGCAACGTCTTGTAAGGTATCAGGCGGTCGTTGCGGTTGACAAGCGCGTTGTAGGGGGAGCCGGCGTAGCTCTGGTGCAGGAACGCGTAAGTCGTCACGCCGCCGGCTTTCAGCCGCTGCCCTAGCGACTCGGAGGGCAAAATGTCCTCGGGCCGAGCGCCGACCTTCGCCAGGGTGCCGGGCGCCTTGTCGCCGGCAAAGGAGAACAACAGGGGCGTGATCACGGCGTCGAGCTGCGGCTCGTAGTAGTTCCACTCGAACACGCCGTGCTGTCCCACAGGCAGCGTCGACAGCAGCGTCGTCACGTGCGCCGATGTGGTGGAGGGGAACTGCGACGTGAGTTTTGTGACGCTGCCTGCCTGATCGATGCGCCGCAGGAAGGTCGAACGCTCCCGATAGCGCTCGAAGAAGGACCAGCCGAAGGCGTCGAGGAACATGAAAACAACCTGCCGGGGGCGCTGCGGCAGCCGGTCGAGGCCGATCGGCGCCAGCGGGGATGACGACTGGCCCAGCAAGGTGGCTAAAACGAACTGCGGTAGGTTGGCAAAGCAGTTGGCCTGATACTGTGGACGCACAATAGGCGCCGCAAAGTTGAGGGACACGGCACAGTCCTTTCCGAGGAGAAACAGTGGTCCTACGGTGTGGGTAGGCTCAGCCGGAGACTTGCGAAGTTGCCGGCCCTAACCTAGACGCTTGTCGACACCGCCAAAACGGGTGAACCATCTCAGCTCACAAACCCAGGGGCGTCCAGCGATAGCCGCCCTGCTCAACCGTCACTGCGCCAAACACCACGTCGGCGAAGTGGCCGGCCGCCGTAAGCGTGTTGGGCTGGGCCAGCTCATGGAACATGGCCAGACGCGTGGCGTTGGCCTGCTCCGGGTTAGCGTCGAAGGCCGCGCTCCACGTCGGCTGGACAAACTGCACCACGCTATACATCAGGTCAGCGATGATGATCAACCGCTGCACGCCGCCGTCCAGGGCCAGGGAGATGTGGCCGGGCGTGTGGCCAGGCGTGGCAATGACGGTCAACCCCGGCGCGATCTCCTGGCCGCCGGCGATGAACTCGATGACGGGCGCCAACGGCTTTTGCACCGTCTCGGGGTCGGGGCCGGCCGGGTTGGCGCCGCCGTGCCAGAAGCGCCATTCCGCTTCGGTGACCAGGTGGCGAGCGTTGGGGAAGGTCAATTGCCGCCGACCATCCACCTCGATGCTCGTCCAGCCGACGTGATCCACGTGCAGATGCGAATAGACTACGTCAGTGATCTGGTCACGCGCCAGGCCGGCTTGGGCCAGGCTCTCCAGCAGCTGACCTCCGCGGTAGACGCCGAACCCGGGGAAATCCAGATTGACCGGGCCGATGCCGGTGTCCACCAAGATCCTGCGGTCGCCGGTCTCGATCAGAAAGGCACCGATCGTCGTAATAAGCCTGCCATCCGAGGTGAGCAGGTCTGAGTAAATCTGCCAGGCTTGCTCGTCAGAAGGAGGGAAGGTAGCCACAGGGCTGGCAATACCACCGCCATCGGGTAACAAGGTCACGCGAAACCGGCCCATAGAGACTGACTGCATCGGTGCAAACTGCGGCATGGCATCCTCCAAGGAACAACTCAGAAGTTGGCTAGCACAAGTGTCTTGAACATTATACCCCAAACCACGAAGATAGCAGTAATCTAGACGGGTGTTCCCCGGCTATCAGGAGTTTGGTCGACCTGTATCAAGCGTGACAGCTTCCGATTTCTCCGTCTTCTCCGTGCGCTCAGCTTACCTGGGGCAACAGAAAAAAAACAGCCCTCACCAAACTGGTAAGGACTGTTATTGTGGTGGCCCATACGGGACTCGAACCCGTGTCTCAGCCTTGAGAGGGCTGCATCCTAGGCCGCTAGACGAATGGGCCGCAGCGACCATCATTCTATGCGGGGGATGGGGTTTTGTCAAATGAGGGAGGGAGGGACAGAGGGAGGGAACGGGAGGGGAGGAGGAAAAGAAGGGAAAGGGGCAACTATTCAGCCCTAGGTGCCGGGCACTTAAGGCTGCGCGGGCCAGGGCGTCTGCAGCGCCGGCTCAAGCTGGGAACCGGTCGCAAGTGCCCGGCACCTGAATAGTTACGCCGATCCTAGCAATAGCGCTTGTCTACACCGCCCAGACTGGGTCTGCTCACTAACCGGCGAGCTGTAGAGTCTGCGCCACGCGCGTGCGCAGCTGTCCACAGCCGGCATCGATGTCGATACCCCGGCGCACGCGCAGCGTTGCCGGTATGCCGCCGCGCCGCAGGATTGCCACAAAGGCATCGGCCTCGGCGCGGCGCGTCGGTTGGAACGGCGAACCGCTCACAGGGTTCAGGGGGATCAGATTGACGTGACAGAGCAGCCCGCTAAGCAGGCTGACCAGCTCCTCGGCGAGGGCCGGGCTGTCGTTGATGCCGCGCATGAGGGCGTACTCGAAAGTGATGCGTCGATGGGTTCGCTCCACGTAACGCCGGCAGGCCGCCAGTACCTCGGCAATGGGGTAGCGGTGGTTGACGGGCACAAGTTGGCTGCGCAGAGTGTCGTTCGGCGCGTGCAGGCTGACCGCCAGGTTGATCTGCAAAGGCTCGGCAGCAAAACGGTCGATGCCTGGTACCAGCCCAACCGTGCTCACCGTGATGCGCCGCGCTCCCATTGCATAGCCTTGGGGGTCGGTCAGGGTGTGCAGAGCCTGCCACAGGTTGCGGTAGTTGGCCAGCGGCTCGCCCATGCCCATGACGACAACGTTGGTGATCCGTGATCCACCGTCGGCGATCGATGGCCCATGGGCTGCAGTCTCTGGCTCTTGATCCCGCAGCCACCGCTCGCAATGGAACACCTGCGCAATGATCTCGCCGGGCGTAAGGTTGCGCTGCAGGCCCATCTGTGCTGTGGCGCAGAAGGTGCAACCCATGGCACACCCCGCCTGACTGCTGATACAAACCGTGTTGCGCCGATCGTAGCGCATGAGAACAGTTTCGATCAACTGCCCATCGTGTAAGCGGAAGAGGGTTTTCGTTGTTTGCCCATCCCTGGAGTGTATCTCGGTCACCGGGGTGAGCAGATCGATCACTGCTTCCTGCTTCAGGCGGGCGCGCAAGGGAGCCGGCAGGCTGGTCATCGCCTCGGGATCAACGGCGAGCCTCTTGGTAAGCCATTGGTAAACTTGATCGGCGCGATAAGGCGGCTGGTCCCAGGCGATCACCTGGGCGCGCAGCGCTTCAGGAGTTAGGTCGAGCAGTCGGATCGGTGTTTCAGGCATCATGAGCGGCTACTAAACGCGACAAGAGCGAGCCTTGCACTTGGGCTCGCCCCGATGGCAGCGAAAGTATAGCGCAAATGAGAGCGTAGGTCAAGAGAACGTCTGCCGCTCACCGGCTGTCGGCGGTTCTCAGCACCCAGGAGCCGGCTGCTTTCAAGCAACTCACAAGCCAGACGCCGCCAGTCTCTACTCGACCTGCGCCGATCCTCTGCAGGGAAGCCGGCTTTGACATCACCCTATGCCCCTGGAACGCTTGAACGCCTACGTTTGCGCCCGAAAGGCTTGCCTGACACAGAGCTCTGTGCTAGAATGCTGTCAAGTGTCTGACTGCAGAGACCGCAGTCGTGCCGGGTACGGCGTCCGGCGTGATCTGTTTAGCGCTTTGTTTAGGAGAGAGTACTCTGAACTCGACAGAATTGGCGCACAAGATCGTCGACTTGGTCGACGAAAAGCAGGCGGCAGATATCGTCTTGCTAGACCTGCGCAAGGTGTCTGTGTTGGCCGACTACTTTGTGATCTGCACCAGCGAGAGCAACCGTCAGTCGCAAGCTATTCTGGACGCAGTTGCCATGGGGTTGAAGCAAGCGGGTGTCCTCCCTCTCCGCGGCCCAGAGGGCAGTCCAGAGGCTGGCTGGACGTTGCTCGACTATAACGATGTCGTCGTGCACGTGTTCGATGCGCCTACGCGTGGATTCTATCGCTTGGAAGAACTGTGGAAAGACGCGCAGGTCGTCCTGAAAATGCAGTGAGCTTGCAGGACGGTTTGCCAACTTCAGTAGTTCACGATTTGGTTCGTGGTGTGCACTCTAGCACGCTGTTGAACATTGACAGATTGACCCGACAATGAAGCTGGGCGTGCGAGTCGTGCGTTGGCGGCAACCAC
>DAOUBX010000028.1:0-9117 GCA_034432445.1 Anaerolineales bacterium | reverse complement strand
CCTTCGCCGTCGGCGTCTGCGTCGAGGTGGAGTATCGCAGCAACAACCCCTCCTACGCCAAGAAGATCGCCACCAAGAGCAACGACGACTGCGGCGGCTCCGGCGGCGGCAGCACCGAGCGAGAGCTCTACGGCGTCATTCAGAGCTTCCCGGCGGGCCTCATCGGCGCCTGGCAGATCGGCGGCATGACCTTTGTGGCCGATGCAAACACCCAGTTTCAGCAAGAGCGGACCCCCTTTGCTGTGGGCGTGTTGGTCAAGGTACACTACACCACCGACGCTGCCGGCATCAACCGCGCCCGCAAGATCGAGAGCAAGTCCACGGGCGGGGGAACGACTCCCGGCCAGGAGGGCCATGCCTTCGGCGTGGTCGAGGCCATGCCTACCGGCAGCCTGATCGGGCTGTGGCGCATCGGCGGGGTGGATTACACAGCCACCACCAGCACGCGCTTTCAACAGACCGATGGGCCCTTGGCAGTAGGCGCCACCGTGAAGGTCGAGTACGTGCAGAACGCCAGCGGTGCACGCACGGCCAAGAAGATCGAGACCACGGCGACTGCCGGCAATCCGGCCGACCCGCAGCACGCCAAAGTCTACGGCTTCATCGAGCAAAGGCCGGCGGCTGGCTACATCGGCCAGTGGGTGGTCGATGGCGTGAGCTACACCGCCGATCAGAACACCCGCTTCGATGAGACGCGCGGCCTGCTGGCCG
This sequence comes from Anaerolineales bacterium, assembly GCA_034432445.1. Classification (GTDB taxonomy): domain Bacteria; phylum Chloroflexota; class Anaerolineae; order JAAEKA01; family JAAEKA01; genus JANWYQ01. Next base: position 8,406 of record DAOUBX010000028.1, on the reverse strand, counting down.
TGGGCGCCTACGTCGAGGTGGAGTACGTGCCGGGCAACGGCAACTGGATCTACAAGCTGGAAACCCACGTGCCCCCGGGCGCCGGGCCCGACGATCGCGTCGGCACCATCCAGCAGACCGGCGCCGGCCGCCTCAGCCTGGGCGTCGCCAACGCCACCTGGGTCATCGGCGGCGTGAGCTATCAGGTGACCCCGGCTACCGTCCTCGACGACACGCGCGGCCCGCTGACGGTCGGCAGCCTGGCCGTGGTCAACAGCTATACCGATGGCAACGGCAACCGCATTGCCACTCAAATTCGCGGCTTGACCCTGACGCGTCGGTTCTTCCTACCGCTGCTGTCAATTCGTCGCTAATCCACTCCAAGCGTCGCTGTGTGATGGGCGGGCACAGCGATCGCTTGGCACCCCCTCCAGTGGCCATTCGCTCGGGCTGTCAGCCATGCGCAGCCCACCGCGCATGGCCACTGTTCGTTTACCAAGGGTCGCTGCCCAGTCGCTGAGAGTTTCTTGCCAATTCATCCCAATCGTCCTATAATCCCCCTCTGTGACGAAGCTGCGCCAAAACACAGCCGACGTCGCAGCCATGTCCAACGATGCGATTATTCCGCCGGCATTGCCCGGCGGATTTGGTGCTAATGGCACTCAGTTCAGAGGAGTTCACCGACTATGACTAAGAAATGGGTCTACCTGTTTAGCGAGGTAGACGAAGCAGAGAAGTACGCTGGCGATTGGGAGGGCGTGCGCGCCCTGCTCGGCGGCAAAGGCGCCGGTTTGGCCGACATGAACCGCGGCAAGCTGCCGGTGCCGCCTGGTTTCACCGTCACGACCGAGGCTTGTAACGCTTATTTGGCCGCCGGCGAGAAGTTCCCGGAGGGCATGTGGGAGCAGGAGCTGGCCGCCATGAAGGCCGTCGAGGCTGCGACCGGTAAAGTCTTCGGCGATCCTAAGAACCCGCTGCTGGTCTCCTGCCGCTCTGGCGCCAAGTTCTCCATGCCCGGCATGATGGACACAGTGCTGAACATCGGCTTGAACGACGAGACCGCACAGGGCATGATCGAGCTCACGGGCAATCCCAAGTTCGTCTACGACTCCTACCGCCGCTTGGTGCAGATGTACGGCTCGGTGGTAATGGGTGTAGCCAAAGACGAATTTGAAAAGGTGCTCGAGGAGTACCGCCATCGCCGCGGGGTGACCAGCGACTCCGAGCTGCCGGTCGAGGACTTGATCGAGATCACCGGCAAGTTCAAGCAGATTGTGCGCGAGCAGACCGGCCGCGACTTCCCAACCGACGTCTACGAGCAACTGCGCCTGGCCACCGAAGCCGTGTTCAAGTCCTGGAACGGCAAGCGCGCCATCGACTATCGCAACGCTGCCAAGATCCCGCATGACCTGGGCACGGCGGTCAACATCGTGACCATGGTCTTCGGCAACATGGGCTCGGACAGCGGCACGGGCGTGCTCACCACCCGCAACGTCTCTGACGGTTCCAAGCACATCGAAGGTGACTTCCTGATCAACGCCCAGGGCGAGGACGTGGTCTCCGGCACACGCCAGGCCGAGCGCATTGAGGCCATGAAGGACAAGATGCCGGAGCTCTACGCCCAGTTGGAACAGATCTGCCAGCAGCTAGAGACCTACTACCGCGAGACCCAGGACATCGAGTTCACAGTGGAGCGCGGCAAGCTGTGGATGCTGCAGACCCGCAACGCCAAGCGCACGGCTCAGGCTGCCATCCGCATCGCCGTGGACATGGCCGAGGAGGGGTTGATCTCCAAGGAAGAGGCCGTGATGCGCGTCTCGCCGGAGCACGTGGACTTCTACCTGCACCCGCAGTTCGACGCAGCAGCCAAGAAGTCCGCAACGAACGCAGGCCGCCTGATCGCCACGGGCCTGAACGTCTCGCCGGGCGCAGCCGTAGGCCAGATCACCTTCGACGCCGACACCGCTGAGCAGTGGGGCAAAGGCGAGAAGAGGCCGGTGATCATGGTACGGCCGGAGACCACCCCCAACGACGTGCACGGTATGCTGGCCGCCAAGGGTATCCTCACCAGCCGCGGCGGCCGCACCAGCCACGCCGCCCTCGTGGCCCGCCAGTTCGGCATCCCGGCCGTCGTCGGCGTGGCAGCCATGGACGTGAACGTCGAGGAGCGCAAGTTCACGGTCAACGGCACGGAGTATAAGGAAGGGGATTGGGTCTCCCTGGACGGCACAACGGGCGAGATCTTCGCCGGCAAGATTGCCACCAAGGAGCCAGACATCGAGGATCCCTACCTGCTGAAACTGCTGAGCTGGGCCGACGAGTTCCGCCGCCTGCAGGTCTGGGCCAACGCCGACTATCCGGTCGACGCCGCGCGCGCCCGCCGCTTTGGCGCCCAGGGCATCGGCCTGACCCGCACCGAGCACATGTTCTTCGAGACGCACCGCCTGCCCACCGTGCAGAAGATGATCCTGGCCAAGACCGAGGAAGAGCGCGATGCGGCTCTGGCTGTGCTGCTGCCCTTCCAGCGCGAGGACTTCGATGGCCTGTTCCGCGCCATGGACGGGCTGCCCGTCACTATCCGCCTGATCGACCCGCCCATGCACGAGTTCTTGCCCTCGCAAGAGGCGCTGTTGGTCGAGGTCACTGAGCTGCGCTTGACCAAGCCCGGCTCGCCCGAGCTGGCCGAGAAAGAGGCGCTGCTCTCAGCCGTCCAAGCCATGCACGAGGCCAACCCCATGCTCGGTCTGCGCGGCGTACGCTTGGGCATTCACTTCCCCAACCTGACTAAAATGCAGGTGCGCGCCATCTTCGAGGCGGCCTGCGATTGCGCCAAGGACGGCGTGGACGTGCATCCCAAGGTCATGATCCCGCTGACCGCGCACATCAACGAGCTCAAGGTGCAGCAGTCGGCGCTGGAGGCCGAGGCCAAGGCTGTGATGGCCGAGAAGGGCATCGAGGTGGACTACCAGTTCGGCACCATGATCGAGATCCCGCGCGCGGCGCTGACCGCCGGGCAGATCGCCGAAATGGCGCAGTTCTTCTCCTTTGGCACCAACGACCTGACGCAGATGACCTACGGCATCTCACGCGACGACGCCGAAAAAGGCTTCTTGATCGAGTACATCGAGAAGAAGATCCTACCGGAGAACCCCTTTGCCACCCTTGACCGCGAGGGCGTGGGCCGACTGATGCGCATGGCCATCGACGAAGGGCGCAAGGTACGCCCCGACCTGGAGGTCGGCATCTGCGGTGAGCACGGCGGCGATCCCAGCTCCGTCGAGTTCTGCCACATCATCGGCAACGACTACGTAAGCTGCTCGCCTTTCCGCGTGCCGATTGCGCGCTTGGCCGCGGCGCATGCTGCGCTGAAGGAGCGCATGGCGGTGCGGGAAGACAAGTAAGAACGCGCCAGACCTTCGAGGTTTCAGAAACCTCGAAGGTCTAGGGCCCACGGAATAGGCAAAAAGCCCTTCAGGTGCTCTCGCACTCGAAGGGCTTTTTTGTGGTTGGCAGTGTTGCTGAGCTACGTGGCGCTTCAGGATTTTGCCATATCAAGCCGGCATCGCCACCGGTCGAGCGTGTGCAATCTCCCGATGGCCGATCGGGCGCACCTGTGATGCGAACACCGTCACAACGCCGATCGTCTCACCATCGAGGGTTACGAACTCGACCTCGTGCCCCGCGCCTTGACGATGCACCAGCACGACGGTTCCGATGTCACCTCGTCTCGGCCCATGTTCAGGAAAATCTACTGTGAGAATCACACTGTCCAGCTCTTTGACCATTGATGGTACGATCATATCACGACGAAACGCGCTGTCAAACGTACCCATGGTTCGAGAAGCGTAGTCGGTCATCTCCATGAGCGTGGAGCCGCCGTCCATGAATTGTGCACAGAAATACACGAATGGTGCGCCTCCCTATTGGCGCCCTTGTGACCCCATTCGTGGCTGCTGCGTCCCGACTAGGGGATAGACAGCAGTCTGGGCCGCGAAGCCGCGCACACACACGCACGAAGACGCAAAGCGCGAAGCGAACGCGCTTACGTTTCGCGACTTCGTACCCCTTCGTGGCTCCGTGATCCAACATTCTACCTGCGGGCAAACTCAAGAATCCGGTTTCCGTCGGCGTAGTCTACTCTCGCGCCAGGAGAAACCGGGTCTCTCGATCCCGTGCGCCCTATGGTTCTCTGAGCGGGCAAGGCTTCTTGTCGCTCAACCCGCAAACCAAGCCGCTGCCGCTCGTAGATCAGGCAGGTCTCGTAAGTCGACTCCAGCAATCCTGGACCCAGATGCCGATGTACCTCGATGGCCGCGCCAATGATCTTCTCCGTCAAGCTGTTAAGCGCGCCAATGTCTGGATAGGCAGGGGTGATTAGCCCTCTTCTGTTCTCTGTGCCATCTCCGTGCTCTCTGTATCACTTCCCCCGAGGTCCGTCACAACCGGAACAGAGACCGCAGGCGCAAGCGTTACCTCTGGCGCAGGGGTTGCCGGCGCCGGCTGCGGCGCGACTATCGCCGCGCTGCCGACGCCTCTGAGCTCGCGCCAGTGATGGCGTATCACAACGACCTGCGAGTAGATCAGCCAGAACATCAGCAGGGTGAGGGCCAGCGCAGTCAGGTTGTAGATCAACAACAGCCTGGCCTCGGTTTCGTCCATCTCCACCTGGAACGTGTCGATGTCGCTCTGAACCTCATCGACGGCGGCCTGCGCTTCCGCCAGGCGCGTGTCGACGCGCGTGGTGATCCCTGTCAGGGTAGTGACTGCTTCCTCTGTCAACTGGTTTTTGCCTTCGACCACGGACGCCCTGAGCGTGTCATCAAGTTGCTTGAGTAGTGGGCCAGGCGTGATACTTGCGGCGAGCGGCCCGGCGCACGCTCGCCGACAACGCGGGCCTGCAAAACCCGCACACCGCTATTTGAGCCCATATAACCTAAGTGCGCTGCACAGCCAATCACACTCGTTCACCGACCACTGCGAAACAGTACCGAATTTGGGCCTTTTCAATAGGCTGTGGCATACTGGTAACGCACCACTGGAGGTCTCACGCGCATGATAAAGTCAGTCGCAGCCTAAGGTCTGTCCTCGCTTCCCGGGAGTCGGGAAACCACCTAGCTAGCCGTGCTTGGGCACGCGCCAGCAGGTACGTGGCGAGGATCACGCGCCTGCTGTGACTGTTCCCTGGGAACACCCATCGTTATTCGGTATTCGTCGTTCTTTTGCCGTAGGCGCACTGCCTGCGGCGTTTTTGTTTAGCGTGGTGGAAGAGTGCCACAGCGAATGCAGAGCAACGAGTGGCTGAACGTTACCTGTCGTTCTCTATTCGCTGTTTCCCGTTCGTCGTACTACCCTTCCACGTCGGAGATCGCCCTATGCTCCAAGTACGCAACATCTCCAAATGGTTCGGCGACCTGAAAGTGCTGAACCAAATCAGCTTCAACTTGAACCGCGGCGAGCGGGCCGGCTTGATCGGCCCCAACGGCTGCGGCAAGACCACCCTGCTCAAGATCATCACTGGCGAGATGGAGCCGGACCAGGGCCGCGTGCAACTGGCGCCGGCCTCGCTGCGCCTCGGCTATCTGCCCCAGGCGCTGGATTTCCCGGCCACAGCGACGGTCGGCGATGTACTGACCGCCGCCGAGGGAGAACGCGTCGCCGTCGAGACACAACTACACCGCCTGGCTGAGCGCATTGCCACAGCTGCTAACGACGAGCTAGACGCCGCACTGGCAGCCTACGATCGCGCGCTGGCCGAGTTCACCGCCCGGGGCGGCGCCGGCCAGGCAGCCAGCGCCGAGGCCGGGCTGGCCGGGCTGGGGCTGGGCGACGTCGAACTGGCTCAGTCGGTGCACGCGCTCAGCGGCGGGCAAAAGACACGGCTAGGCCTGGCGCGTCTGCTGCTGACCCAGCCGGATCTGTTGCTACTCGACGAACCTACCAATCACCTGGACATCAGCGCCCTAGCCTGGCTGGAAGAGTACGTGTCACGCTACCCAGGCGCGGTGCTCATCGTCTCGCACGACCGCGCCTTTCTCGACCGCACGGTGACGTGCATCCTGGCTTTGGACGACGTGACCCACACCCTGCGCGAGTATCCAGGCACGTACACGGATTACGCCCTGACCATGGACCGTGCGCTGGAAAAGCAGTGGGCGGCCTACAAGGAACAGCAGGAACGCATGCAGCAGCTCACGGCATCCATTCGCAAGCTAGCCGGCCAGGCCAAGAACATCGAAAACGAGACGATCCATTTCCATTACCGGCGCATCGCCAAGGATCTGGCCCACCGCGCGGTGATCCAGCAGCGCCGGCTGGAGCGCATGCTGGCGAGCGAGGAGATGGTGGACAAACCAGGGCTGACGTGGAAGATGAAACTGGACTTTGCCGACACGCCGCGCAGCGGCCAGGACGTGTTGCATATTGCCGATTTGCGCATTGGCTACGGCGCACGGACCGTGTTGGATCAGGTCAACTTGCACCTGCGCTACGGCGAGCGCGTCGCACTGATCGGCGCCAACGGCAGCGGCAAGACCACTCTGCTGCGCTGCATCACCGGCGACCTGCCGCCGTGGGCGGGCGAGGTGCGGCTGGGCCGCGGGGTGCGGCTCGGCTATATGGCCCAGGAGCAGGAGACGCTGGACCCAACGGCCACCCCTCTGGCGCTGATCCGCGCCGCGGCGCCGCTCAACGAGACCGAGGCGCGCAGCTTCCTGCACTACTTCCTGTTTGCCGGCGATGAAGTATTCCTGCCTGTGGCGCAGCTCAGCTTTGGCGAGCGTAGCCGGTTGGCTTTGGCCTTGCTGGCCGTGGCCGGCTGCAACTTCCTGTTGTTGGATGAGCCCATCAACCACCTGGACATCCCCAGCCGTGAGCGCTTCGAGCAGGCCATGGCGCGCTTCGAGGGCGCCGTGCTGGCGGTGGTGCACGACCGCTATTTCATCGAGCGCTTTGCGACGACGCTATGGATGGTGCAGGACAGCAGGGTGCAGGCGGTGGCGGTGGGCTAGAAGCGGCGCAAGATGCGCAGCAGTAGGTTGAGTCCCACGCTCAGTGCGATCGAAATGATGATCATCGAGGTGAAGGGAATGAACACCTGGCCTGACGCTCCCTCGATGCGGATGTCGCCCGGCAGTTTGCCGAACCACGACAGACCGCCCAGCCAGACGAGGGCCCCCAGCAAGACGATGCCTATCCCGATGGCGATGATGAGTAGACCGGTTTGTTGGTTAGACATGTTCTAGCTCGTGTAGGTCCAATCCCATACCCAGAATGCCAACCCCTTCCACCGTCCCCACGGCGCGAAAGCCGCTTCGACCTCGGCCCGGCTAATCGGCTGGCCGTTGTGCCACTCGTGCGAGACCATGCGCAGCGCCCACGAGTCGATGGGCAAGAAGTCGTAGTGGCCCAGCAGCATGAGCGAGTTGGCCGCCGCGTAGTCGCCCACCCCTTTGATGGCCAGCAAGCGCTTGCGCAGCTCCAGGGTGGTTAAGTCCGCGGTCTTGAGCGCCTCCAGATCGAGCGCGCCAGAGGCCACGGCCCGCGCCAGATCGGCTACATAGGGCCCGCGGTACCCCAGCCCGGTCGCCGTGCGCAAAGTCTGGCCATCGACGGCGGCCAGCCGTTCCGGCGTCGGGAAGGCCCTGCGCGTGGGATCGTCCGGCAGCGCCGCGCCGTACAAGTCAACCAGCGCCTTGTTCATGCGGATCGTGCCCGACCAGGTGGTGTTGGTAGTCAGGATCGTCTTGACCACGTCCTCGAACAGGGTGGGCGAGCGCAGGATGCGCCCTCTGGCCCCTGCCGCGGCGTGCGCCAGCTTCGGCTCCTGCCGCGCCAACTCGTAAAAGGCGGCAAAATCCTGGTCCAGCCCGAGCATCCAGGCGGTGATGCCGGCGACCTCGGCTTGCTCGCTTGTGCTCAACCCTTCGCCTGCATGGACGGTGACGGCGTCGCCAGCCTGGTGCATACGCAGTTCGACAACCCGGCCGGACCTGAGCTGCGTGACGCAGCTCAGTGCGCGACCGTCGTCGATCTCGGCAAAGGGCGCCAGCATGAACCAGCCGTGGGAGCGGATCACGGTGGACAGCGAGAAAGGTGGACGGGCAGGCAGGATTTGAGTCATGCGACGGTCTCCGGCGGATCGAGCTTCCCGGACACTGGCACAGGGTTAAGCGAGATGTTTACAGTTTGAACGAAGGGCAGGGGTCAGACTAGTCTCCGGGAAGTTGCCCCGTGTCGCCAAACGGCGGGCTGAACAACAGGTAGTGTACGTCTTTCGGTTGAAATTCAGTTCAATGCTTGTGGGTGATTGAACGCATGTGTCTCTTGGGCCATCATGGCTTGCAGACCGGCGTCGGAATGAAAGGCATTGGCGGCTTTCAACCGGAACCGAATAGTGCGGTTGAAGCGTTCCAGGCGGCTGGTGGTGCG
>DAOUBX010000027.1:0-29592 GCA_034432445.1 Anaerolineales bacterium | reverse complement strand
GTCGGCGCACAACCGTCAATGAAAGCGCGGCGGGCACGGTCGGAGACCGGCCCGAGCGATTTTCAGGTTAGAATCCAAATGCCCGGCACCTATGACTGAGTAGTTACGTTATTTATACGTGACGATCGGATGATCGATTCTCTCTTGTGTTGGCGCATAATGGTGCTATAATTGGGTAGTAGCGCTGGAAAGGTTACCAGTCTCGGTTGGTGGACGTAACGTGCCCTTGCCTGACCGTCGAGGCTGGTCTAGATCCTTGACCGCGCAGGGAAATGTGTTCCGTCGCCCGAACTTGTGCACTTTGTCGGCTATCACCGTAACACAATGGTTGCTCTGACGTCTTGATAGGAAGAGCAGCGGTATCTACTCAAGCGTCCGGCACCTATGGCTGAATAGCAATGGTTGGTAGAATGAGTGCTCCCCTCTCGCTGGCTTCACAGTAGCCGCCACGTTGCATCGCCTTGGCGAGTATTGGAGTCGTATCATGAAGTTGAACAGAATTGCGCTTGGTGGGGTTTTCCTTGTAGCGCTTGTACTCGGGCTAGCGCTAGGCTGGCGCAGCCTGGCGCACTTGTGGCCCAATGTGTCTGCCGTTGCATTGGGTGCTGACGGCGACTCGCCACGTCTGACTAAGTCGGTCGAAGGCACGTTAACCACCTTCAGCAGGACCTTACCGAGCACTTGGTCGCTCGACTCTCAGACGACTTCTGGCGCTGTGATCTCGTTTACTGTCACGTCCGACACGCGCATCGTCACCAACGGCGTGCAACCTGCTGTCGGCATGTGGCGCGTGGAGTTGGAAAGCTTACCTGGCGGGCTCTTGGCGCGCGCCGTCGAGTTGCAGCCCGATCCTCCGGCCGTGGTCGTTGAAGGCGCACTGACTTTGGTCGACAACGCCCTACCAGGTCTTTGGGCCATTGACAACTATCTCTTCACTGTCGATGCAGCAACGCAGCAGATCACCCGCGGCCTCCGAGCCGAGCCGGGCACATGGGCGCGCGTGGAGATGATCAAGCTGACGTCTGGCGCACCCGGCCAAGCGCGCCGCTATGCCACAGCCGTCGAACTGCTGCGCAGTCGCACCGAGGGTGGGCCGGCCGAGGAGCTGCTAGATCGCGTCCGTCAAATCGACGGCGATGCCGGCCTATGGACGGTTGGCTCCACCCAAGTTCTTGTGCGGCCATCTACGCGCGTTGAGCCTGCCATCGGCGTGAACGACCTTGTAATGGTACACGGACAACGCTCCACCGCTGCGGTAGTGGCCGAGACGATTGTGAAGCTGCCGCCAGGCGAAGAGGTCTTCTTCGAGGCTATCATTAAGGCCATCAACGGTGTACAGTGGCAGGTGGAGGCGCGCACCGGCCGGCGCCTGAGCGTCAACGTCGCCAACAGTATCGTCCAAGGGCAGCCAGCGGTTGACAGCGCGGTGCAAGTGCATGGTATCCAGGTTAGCGAGAATGTTGTGGAAGCCGTGCGCGTGTGGGTGGTTGGCGAGAGTGAGTTTAACACAGTCGTTGGTTGGCTACAAAGCATCGAACACGAAGGTCCCTCAGCGTTGTGGCGCGTGAGTCTTTTGGATGGCCCAACACCGCGGTCGGTGTATGTCAGCCTTGACCCAGATGTTTGGGTGGATGATGCACAAGGGCGATTAGAGTCAGGCGCGTGGCTTGAACTATCGGCCGCGCGCACGGGAGACGACATGTACCGCGCCGAGCACGTCAAGGTGCTGGCGCGTGCTCCCAAGCGCGTGATCCAGGGGGTGGTCGAGAATATGCAGCAAGATGGCTTGCCGGCTGAATGGCTGGTCGATGGCTATCGTGTGTCGGTTGTCCCTGGCACGGCAATCACCGGCAATCCTCGGGTGGGATCCTTCGTCACCGTGAGCGGAGTGTTGGATTACCAGGGTGTTGTTCAAGCGGTTGTCATCACGACGGTTGTTCGGTAGTCTTATAGTCGAGGTGCATGTACAACTCCCCCTCTTGGAAGCCTAACCTGCGGTAGTATGGGCGGGTGCCAATGGCCGCTATCACCGCCAGTCGGCGAAAGCCGGCCTGGCGCGCCGTCGCTACAGCCGCGTGGATCAGCTGGCTGCCTATGCCGCTGTGCTGGGCCTCGCCTGCGCTGTTGGCTCCGATGTGCAAGGCCGGCCCGTAAACGTGCACCTCGCGTATGACGGCACTTCCTCGCAGCTCCGGCGGCGCTTCCTCGGCTGCTGCGGGGTAGGGCAGCAGCAGACGCAGGAAGCCGGCAAGGCGTCCATCTGCCGTTTCCTGGCTCAGAAAGTGTTCCTCGCCCACCCCCACGTCGTAGGTCAGATCAAGCTGGCGCAGTTGTGTTGGCTGAACCGACTGCCGGCGTATCTCGCGGCAGCGAATGCACTGACATCGCCTGCCGGTGGCCGCCAAGTGCTTCTGAGCCGCCTCGCGCAGGTTGCTCAAACGATTGCCGGCCACGATGTAGCTGGCTGGAATGTCGCGCACGACACGGCTTAGCCGGCAATAAGGCGGCGTTTGCGCCTTACACTCGGCCAGCAGCGTGACCAGGGTCTGCGCGTCATAGGGCTTGTACTCGCCCGCCTGCCACTTCTCGTAGAGCTCGGTGCCAGCCAGCAGCGAACAGGGATAGATCTTGAGTTCGTCAGGCCGCAGGTCGGGCGTTGACCACAGCCGGCCAAAGTCGGCTAGATCGCTCTCCGGCGTGGCTCCGAGAAGATTGGGCATCCAGTGCAGGTGCAGCTTGAAACCGGCCGCGCGCAAGAGCCTGCAGGCGCGGCGCACCGTCGCCACGTCGTGACCGCGGCGGTTGAGCGTCAGGATGCGATCATCCAGGCTCTGGACGCCGATCTGAACGCGCGTCACACCCAGGCGGCGCAAGCGGATGATCTCGTCGGCGGTGATCCAGTCGGGCCTGGTCTCGACGGTGAGACCCACGCAGCGCGACGGCGCGCTTTCGTTGAAGCGTTGCGCTTGCGTCAGGCTGGCCGAGTCTTGAGCGTTGAGGGCGTCCAGGCAGCGCTGCACGAACCACTCGGCATAGTCCGCCGGATAGGCCGACCAGGTGCCGCCCAGGATCAACAACTCGACTTTTTGCACCCCATGGCCCGACACGCGCAACGCTTCCAAGCGGTTTTGCGTCTGGCGATAGGGGTCGAAGTCGTTCTGCAGGGCGCGCTGGGCGCCGGGCTCTAGCGACAGATAACTTTTCGGCATGGCCGGATCGTTGGGACAGAAGATACAGCGGCCCGGACAGCCGGCCGGCTGGGTGAGTACGGCCACCGGCGCCACCCCCGACTGCGTACGCACCGGCTTCATTTGCAGACGGTAGAGCGTTTGACGCTCGAACGGCGTTTGGCCCGTGGCGCACAGCGCGCGATAGCCGGCCACCAGCTCGGTCTTGTTGAAGAAGCCTGTGCCATCGCGCGGGTAACGGCGCAGGATCTGGCGCAGTTTGGTCTCGTCCCAGGTGGGCGCAGCGCGCACGGCCTCGACAATGGCCAGCAGTGCCGGGCCATGACGCTCCAGGTCGATCCCCGGATCATCTAGCGTGGGTCGGCGGCGCTTCTTCGTTTCCGTTTTCATCGAGCTTTCCTGATGGAATCGCAAGTCGTTGCACAACTGCTTCGTCTAAACCGAGATTTCTACGAGCGCTTCGGTGATGCCTTTGCCCAGACGCGCGGTCCGCAGCAGCCAGGACTGCAGAAGTTGGCTGCGTACCTGCCAAACACCGGCGCGCTGCTGGATGTCGGGTGCGGCAATGGCCGCTTGGCCCACGTGCTCGACCTGGTCGCCGCGGCAGTGACCTACGTTGGCCTCGACGCCAGCGAACGTTTGTTAGCCTCGGCGCAGGCGCAGGCCGGCAGTTTGCGCCACGTTCACGCCGAGTTCTTGCGCGTCGATGTGACCGAAGCCGGCTGGGAGCAGGTTTTGCCGCTGCGCCGTTTTGAGGGTATGGCGCTCTTGGCGGTCCTCCATCATCTGCCCGGCGATCACTTGCGCCGCAACCTGCTGCACACTCTGCGCGCCTTGGCTGCTGGCGACGCTGTGCTGATCGTTTCCACCTGGCAGTTTATGGCCAGCGAACGTCTGCGGCGCAAGATCGTGCCCTGGTCGGCGGTGGGGTTGACTCCAGACCAGGTAGACCCCGGCGATTATCTGCTGGACTGGAAACGCGCTGGCTACGGTCTCCGCTACTGCCGCTTGATCGACCAGGCTGAGCTTTCCGCCCTGGCGCACCAGACGGGTTGGCGGGTGCAGACTATGTTCAACGCCGATGGTGCGCAGGACGACCTGAACCTCTGTGCAGTGTTGCGCAGCCACGCCTAGGCTGTTGCTTGAGCCGATTTGGCAGGCCCCGCACTCGCCCGCTGCCGCCAGCGCCCAAGCCGCGCCGCTAGCATAGCATAAATCTGGCAAATCGCCAACCATTTTCGCCCAGGGGCGTTGGTTATGACTCGATCAAGGGGGGATCGTGGCTGAGTCGCTGCGCAAAAGTCAGGCAGAGTGCGTTTAACAAGGTGTATCATAGTGGTGCCGTTCGACCCGCAGTGGCCATGCTGACCTGGAACTCGCCCTCATGAGCCTGTACATCTCGCTGTTTGGTCGTTTCGAAGTCTTGCGCGACAACCTGCCTGTCGTGGGATTTGAGGCGCGCAAGGTGCAGGAGTTGTTCAGCTATCTATTGCTCTATCGCAATCGCATGCACGCGCGCGAGACCCTGGCCGGGACGTTGTGGGGAGAGAGTACCAGTGCTCAGGCGCGCAAGTATCTGCGCCAGGCCCTGTGGCAGTTGCAGAGTGCACTGGACGGCGAGTCGTCGGCAACTTCCTGCTGGCTGTTGGTTGATCCCGACTGGCTGCGGCTGAGCTCAGGTGACAACATGCAACTGGATGTCGAACTCTTTGAAAGTGCGTATGCCCTGACGAGAGGAACCCCGGGCCAACAGCTTGGCGAGGAACAGGTGGCGGCCCTGGCCTTGGCGGTGGAGGTTTATAAGGGTGACTTGTTGGAGGGTTGGTACCAGGACTGGTGCCTGTTTGAACGCGAGCGCTTGCAGAACATGTATCTGGACATGTTGGAAAAGATGCTCAACTGCTGCGAAGCGCGCGGTGAGTATGAACGGGGGATTGAGTACGGCATGCGCAGCCTGCGTCATGACTACGCGCGCGAGTGCACTCATCGCCGGTTGATGCGGCTATACTACCTGGCAGGCAACCGCACAGCCGCCTTGCGCCAATACGAACGTTGTGCGGAGGCGCTGCGCAAGGAGCTTGACGTCGACCCCTCCGAGAGCACGAAAGCGGTTTGGCGGCAGATTCAGGAGGACAGGTTGACCCCTCGGCGCGCGCAACAACAGCCAGTGCGCGGCAGCACTGTGCTTGTGCCCCCAGAGACCGGCACTTCCCAGTTGCTTGTGGACACGCTGCGGCGTCTTCAAGCCTATCAGCGGGTGCTGTACGCCCTGCAGCACAATCTGCAGCAGGACATCCGATCGATCGAGCGCGCTTTAGGCCGGAGCGGTCAGTCGTAACCAGCTAACCGGGCCACTACAAGCCGCTGAGCAGAACCTCCTCGAACCGGGCAGCTTCGGCGGGGGCGTGGGGGCCGACGATAGCCAGCCGTGCCCCGTGGGGATGGATCAGACGGCGCGCAGTCTCCTGAATTTCCTCGGCCGTCACGGCTTCGAGCTTGGTGATGACGTCCTCCACGGTGAGTACGTCCTCACCCAACACCTCCTGCCGGCCAAACCAACTGGCCACCGACAAGGTGTCTTCCATGCCTAGCAGCATGCGACCTTTGGAGAACTCGCGCGCAATGCGCAGGCTCTCAGCGTCGAGCGGCTCGTCGCGCAGCCGCGTCAGCTCACGCGTCACGGCAACCAGCGCAGCCAGCGCTTCCGTGGGATCCACGGCAGCATAGACGCCGATTACGCCGGTGTCACTCAGAAAGCTGGTGTAGGAGTCCACGGCGTAGGCGAGCCCCAGGCGCTCGCGGATTTCCAGGAACAAGCGGGAACTCATCCCTTCGCCGAGCACTACGTTGAGCATGCCGAGCGCAAAACGCTGCTCATCCCGTCGCGAGATACCAGGCAGGTGCAATACCAGGTGGGTTTGTTCGATTGGGCGCTGCACAACCACCACTTGCGGCAAAGCGCCGTTCGGTGGCGCAGGCGGATACGTGGGCGCGGCGCTTGCCTGCCAGTCGCCCACTAAGGCTTCGGCCATGGTCACCACGTGTTCATGCTGCACGTCGCCGCAGACGGTGAGCACTGTGTTGTGTGGGCCGTAGTGTGTCGCCATGAAATCGTGCAGCGTAGCCCTGGTCATTCCTGACACGCTGCTTGGGGTGCCGGCGACATCGCGGCCCAGCGGATGATTGGGCCAGGTGATGCTGTTGGCGACCAGGCTCACCAGTTCTTCAGGCACATCCTGCGAGGACGAGATCTCCTCCAGGATCACATGGCGCTCCTTTTCCACTTCTTCCGGGGCCAGCAGGCTGTGGCGCAGCATGTCTGCCAGCACGTCAAGCGCCAATTCCAGGTGCGCTTGGGGCATTTTGGCCCAGAAGACCGTCGTCTCCTGGCCGGTGCTGGCATTGAACACGCCGCCATGGCCTTCGATTTGCGTCGCAATGGCTTGCGGCGATGGCCGGCGCGCCGTGCCCTTGAAGAGCATGTGTTCCAAGAAATGCGAGGCCCCGGCGATTTCATCGCTCTCGTAGCGCGAGCCGGCCGCCAGATGGAACCCCACGCTGACCGAGTACGTGTGGGGCATGGCGCAGCTTAGGACACGCAACCCGTTGGGCAGGGTCGTCTTTTGGTAGTTTAGTTTCATCGGATACTTGGCTCAGGGCGCGCTGCGCAAGGCTTCGAGCTCGGCTTCGGCGGCTGGGATGGCGGCGGGGTCGCCGTTGGGACTGGGCCCGATGGCCAGGAACTTCTCGAAGGCGCTGATGGCCTCAGCGCGCCTGCCTTGCAGGCGGTAGAGCACACCCAGCCCGAAGTACGCCTCGCCCAGGTTAGGATCAGCCTGGTTGGCCCGGCGGAAGGCCTCCTCGGCCTCGCCCAGCCGATCCAGTTGCAGCAGCGCTGCGCCGAGCAAGTAGTTGATCTGGGCATCCTGGGGCGCAAAGCGCAGGGCCGTGCGATAGCTGGCGACCGCGTCGTCGAGGCGTTGCATGCTGTAGTAAGTCACGCCCAGGTTGGCATGGTAGTCAGGGTTTTCAGGTTCTAGGGCAATCGCCTGTTTGTAGGCAGTCTCGGCCTCCGTGAACTGGCCTTGCTTGACATAGGAGTTGCCCAGTTGGAAATACTCCTGCGCCGATTGCTGGGGTGTGGGCGTGGCGGCCTTATTGCCGGCGCAGCCGGCAATCAACATGGCTACCGCCAGCCCGAATAACACACCGGCGCGTAGATACCGACGCCGTAACACTGTGCTCATGAAGACCTCCTCCCGTTGCTTAGTGGGCTGGCCAGCCCAGAGCGACACACCGTCATACCTTGGGCTCCATTAAGACTACTTGTGTTTCCTCCGGCAGCTGGCTACGCACCATCTTGAGCGCGTCAATCGGCGGGGGAGCTGGGACCCCCATCTCCTTGAGGAAGCGCTCCACCGGATCGAGGTGCATCGGCGTTCCTGGACTCTGGTAGTGCATGGGGATGACAATGCTGGGCTCCAAGATGCTGATCACCTCGGCGGCTTTCGCTGCGTCGAGCGTGTGGCGGCCACCCACCGGGATCAGCAGCACATCGATTTTCGGCATGGCCTCCACCTGGCTTTCCGTCAGGACATGGCCTAGATCACCCAAGTGGCAGACGGTCAGCTCGGGAAATTCGAACATGAAGACGGTGTTGGGCTCCAGCCGATCATCGCCTTTGCGGCCGTGGTAGGTAGGGATGCCCGTGATGAAGACGCCGGCAAGCTCGTATTCCCCCGGGCCGGTGAGAACCTTGCGCCAGTCTTTGACGCCATCGACGTAGTTGTGTCCCGGTGCGTCGTGGCTGACGGTGACCACATCGGCGCGCAAGCGCGGCAGCGTCAACCCCATTCCCTTGTCATAGGGGTCGCATACGACGGTCAATTCACGGTCTTTGAGCCGAAAACAGGCATGTCCATACCAGTTGATTTCCAAAGTCGTGCCTCCAAACAGATTGCCTCAAACGGCGCAGCGGAATTATACCCGAAACCAACGTGAGTTAGCAAGGCTTGGAGCGCCCAACGCTGCCCTCAAAGCGCGTCCGCATAGGCAAACAGCGCGGGCAGGCCGCCGGTGTGCCAGAAGACCACGGTCTGGTCGGCGTCAAATTGCTCCTTGCGGATGAGGTCGAGCAGGCCGGCCATGGCGCGGCCGGTGTAGACGGGGTCCAACAGCACGCCCTCGGCGCGCGCCAGCAAGCGAATCGCCTCCCGCTCGGCCGCGCCGACGATCCCGTAGCCATCGCCGAGGTAGTCATCGTAAACGGTGAAGTCAGTGGGCGCAAAGGTGGTCTCGACTCCTAGCAGAGCCGCGGTCTGCGTCGCCAACTCTGCCAAGGCTGGCTGGAATTCAGCGGCCGTCTTGTCGATGCTGATCCCGATCAGTTGCCCATCAAACGGTGCGGCGCGCGCGCCGACAACCAGGCCAGCCTGCGTGCCGCCGCTGCTGGTAGCAAAAACGATCGCATCGACGACGGTCGCACGCGCGTGCAACTGGCTGTGCAGCTCCAGAAAAGCCGCCGCGTAGCCGGCCGCGCCGACTGCGTTGGAGCCGCCGTAGGGGATGACGAAGGGGCGCCGGCCGGCTGCACGCTCGACCTCGGCTGTCGCATGCAGCACCGCAATCCGTTCGCGCGCGCCGGCCCATACGATCTCGGCGCCCAGCAAGCGGTCGAGCAGCAAGTTGCCCCCCTCCAATTGCGGCGCCGCGCCGCCCAAGACCAGCACACACCGCATGCCGGCCCGTGCAGCTGCGGCGGCGGTCTGACGGCAGTGATTGGACTGTGGCGCGCCGGCGGTGAGCAGGGTGTCGGCGCCGCTGGCCTGGGCCTGGCCGAGCAAGTACTCGAGCTTGCGCGTTTTGTTGCCGCCTGCGGCCAGCCCGGTTTGATCGTCGCGCTTGATCAGGAGGCGGGGTACTGACCGTTTGCCGGTTTCAGCTTGCAGCACAACGCGCAGGCGCGCCATCTCCTCCAAAGGCGTCGGCAGATGGGCCAAGGCGACCCGGGGCAGGGTGTCAGTCAGCATCGTTTGCTCCTTGCAGCGGGATCTCGAAGAGCGGTAACTGCGCGCCGGGCAAGATCACGGCCGGATCGAGCCCCAGGCGCGCCCGCCAGCTTGCCCGTGTCAGATCGGGCACGGCCGCCAGGCGGCGCAGATGGCGAAACTTGACGAATTCCCAACCGCTTTCGGCCAGCCGCGCGCGCCAGGCAGGCGTGCGACGCAGTTTGAACGCCAAAAGGCCGGCTCGGCTGCCCGGCAGCACGACGCAGCGCGCACAGTCGTCCAGCGCAGCCGGCGGCGGCTTCAGCCATGGCGCCAGCAACGCCTGAAACACCAACGCAAACGCATGCACCGGCCGGCCGGCATCGCGCCAGACCAGACTGGCAGGCCACCAGGCTGGATCGTCGAGGGAGATGCGCTCAACTGCGGCGAGCAAGTCTGGCGCGGCTTCCCGCTCTGAGTGCGCGATCGCAACTTGGTAACCCAGGCGACGGCCGATGTCGTGCAGGAGCGCCAGCAGCTCGCGGCGCTCCTGCGCCCGCGCAATGGGGTCATCTTCGGCGCGCAAACGCATCTGGTCCGCCTCGCGCACGCCGTAAGAGTCCAGGCAGGCCGTGATCAGGGCGTGATCGGGCGTCAACCAACCAGGGAAGCGGGCGTAGATCTGGTCGTACAACGCGTCAACGAGGTGCTCGCCCTGCGCCAGCAACTCGGCCACGGCCAGCTCGACGCGGTCGGCCAGCGGCTGGGCGGACAGGTCCTCGACTGTCCATTGCGCGATGGGATTGTCGGCAGATCCGGCGACGTAGCGCAGGTCTTGCGGTGCCAGCTCCGGTGTTAGGGCCAGCCGCGATTGTTGCACCAAGGCCGTGACCGGCCGGCGCCCCACCTCTTGGCTGGCCTCGGTGTCGCCGAGCAGCAGCTCCTCGGCCCAGCGCACAGCGATCGCCGTGTGAGCGAGCGCAGCAGGCGCCGGCTCACCACGCAGATGAACCAGGTCGTGCACGGCCTCTTGAGCTGCTTGACGTAAGCGTTGGTCGAAAGTCGCTGCGGTCACCACCGTCGGCGCCGGGCCGCGCACGCCAAAAACCAGTTGCCAGGTGGGCTCGTTGTCGTCGGGCAACAAGGGCGCCTGGGTAGCATGGGCCATCAGACGGAGACCGGCTTGGCTGGCCGCGTATAACAAAGCCAGAGGTTGCCGCGCCGATGTACCGCTCAGGATCAACACGAGGTGTCCCTCCGGCTTGAGCACGCGGCGCACGCTGCGCAGAGCCGCGGTCATGACTCGCGCATACCAGTCCCAGTCTGTGTTTTGCACCGCAAGCATGGGCTTCAGGTGGCCCACGGCCTTGCGGCCAAACAGCCAACTGCTCCACAGGTAGCTCAACGGATACTGGCTCGACGTCAGGCGCGGGGGGTCGCTGATGGCCAGGGTAACGCTGTCGGCTTGCAGCTGCCGAGCTAGGTCTTGCAACGACAGGCTAAGCAACAAGGCGCTGCCCAGGCCGCGACTGCTCAGCAGGCTGGCCAGGTCGCTCGACTGACGTAGTGGGTGGCTGGGCCGTTGGCGCAGCAGGCGATAGGCGTTGGTGAAGGCTAGCCAGGCGTTGTGCTCGACAAAGCGCGGCGGCAATGACAGGTGTGCGGGGAGCAGAGGTGCCTCGCTCGCCCCTCCTGCGTCGGGCGTTACCGCGTGCGCCAGACAGCGCTGCATGACATGCAACACCAAAGCCTGGCCGGCGCGGCGTTCGGCCGGGTCTTTCAGCCGCTGCTCGATGGCTGCCAGCAACTCGCTGATGACGATCAACGTCCGCGGCGTGTAAAGGTCCAACAAGGCGCGCGCCTCGGCGGTTTGGGGGTCGCCGGGAGCCACCAGGCGGCTCAGCAGCCCCCAGTAGGCCGCGCCGCGCACCTCTAGGCTGGCAGCCAGGTTGCTGTCCGCCAGATCGGCCGGTGCTTCGCCGTTGTTGCCACAGTGGGGGCAGGTGTACCCCTTGGTTACGGGTTCCCCGGTGTCCCTGTCCCAAACGAAGTAGGTGGCGGCCAGGGTCTGGGCGCACTCGGGACAGATCGACTCGTACAGCGATTGCAGGTAATGGCTGAGCGGGCGGCCGCGGCGGAGGGCGTCGGCCGTGGCGCTGTAGGCGGCGTCGAGCGCAGAGGGCAGCGGCGGCTCAGCGCCCACGCTCACGGTGAGCGCGGTGGCCGGGCTGTAGTGGTTCAAGAGGATGCGCCGCTGGCTCGCTGTCGCCGCACGCGCCAGAGCGGGCTGGGTGGCAAAGGGATCGACGACCAGGTCACCGGGAGCGCTGTACTGACGTAGGTAGTAATCGACCAGCGACGCAGTCCAAGGGCGACCTTCGTCGATCCACAGCCGCTGCGCGGGCGCTGGGCCGCAGGGCAGAAAGGGCTGGGCCAGGGCTGCCAACGAGGTTTGACCGGACGCGCTGTTCATGGCGCGCATGGTAGCATAGATTCTTGCTTATGACAAGGTCGTACAGGTCTTCTGCGCCCTGGTTGTCAAACGCTGTCCGGCCGCGCCACCATGTGAGGCAAGAGCCATGAATAGCCGCGCGGCACAGCCTATGCTATAATGGCGCAGCAAGTAGCTGTTCAGCCATCGGTGGCGGGCTGCAGGCTGGGTTTGCCAGGGTGTCTGCAGAGCCGACTTAAGCTGCAAACCGGTCGCAAGTCCTTTCGGGATGGTTCCCGATGTCCGGCACCTGAAAGGTTCCGCTGCAACGATACAAGCGTCGGGCGGCGCTGATAGAAGAAATACGCCTGAGATACATCCCCCAATGCGATTCTTGATTTCGGGCGGCGCGGGTTTCATCGGCGCTGCGCTTGCCAACTACCTGGTGTCTCACGACCACGACGTGCGGGTCATCGACGATTTGAGCGCAGGCAATCCTGAGCGTTTGGATGCGCGCGTGTTGTTCACGCGCGGGGATGTGCGCAACGTGCCGATGCTGTGGACTGTGCTGCAGGATGTCGAGTGTGTAGTCCATCTGGCGGCGCGCGTTTCGGTGCCCGAATCGGTGCTTTATCCGCAGGAGTACAACGAGGTCAACGTGGGCGGCACGGTGGCGCTGATGACCGCCGTGCGCGATGTGGGTGTGCCGCGCGTCGTCCTCGCTTCCTCGGCCACGGTCTACGGCAACCAGCCGCAACAGCCGGTGCATGAAGGATTGACGCCGCGACCCCAGGCTCCCTATGCCGTGAGCAAGATCGCCGCTGAGTATTACCTGTTCTCTCTCGGCGCGCTCTACCACACGCAGACGGTGGCGTTGCGCATCTTCAACGCCTATGGCCCCGGCCAGCGGGTGCCTCCTGCCCATGCGCCGGTGGTGCCGCTGTTCTTGCGCCGCGCGTTGGGGGGCGGGTCCCTGGTCGTCCACGGCGACGGCAGCCAAAGCCGCGA
Source organism: Anaerolineales bacterium (assembly GCA_034432445.1). GTDB lineage: Bacteria > Chloroflexota > Anaerolineae > JAAEKA01 > JAAEKA01 > JANWYQ01. The sequence continues at coordinate 16,978 of DAOUBX010000027.1, read as the reverse complement.
TTTCGTCTACATCGACGACGTCGTGCGGGCCATCACTGCCGCGGCTACAACGCCTGATGTCGATGGCCGCATCATCAACGTGGGTTCGGGGGTCGAAACCAGCATCAACGACTTGGTGCGACAAGTGGCGCTGGTCACCGGTAAGATGCCGGACGTGCTGTACAACGAGGCGCAACAGGGGGGTGTGGCTCGCTTGGTCGCCGATCTGACCCTGGCGGGGCAGCTGTTGGGGTATCAGCCGCAGGTGTCGTTGGCTGACGGCTTGCGGCGGTTGCTGGCGCTCGATCCGCAGTTCGCGCGCTGGACGACGGCGAAATAGGCTTGCCCTGCTGTGGGCTCCCATGCTACAATCGAGCGTATGATTCTCTCAGGCCTCCTCCCTTTCTTGCCCACCGCGCCTGCCTATCAGCAGCTCGCAGCAGATCTGCGCGCGGGCGCAGCCGATCGCTCGCCCTTGGCGATCTACGAAGCCGCGCGGCCGTTTGTGACGGCCAGCCTGGCTGAGGACCTACGCCGGGTCACGGTGTTGACCGTAGCGCGCAGCGAGCGCGCGCGGCAGGTCCACGAAGAGCTGAGCGTTTGGCTGCCACCGCGCGAGGGGCCGCAGCAAGTGCACCTGCTGGCCGACCCTGATGCGCTGCCCTTCGAGCGCATCCCCTGGGCGCGCGAGACGCGGCAGGCCCGGCTGAGCGCGCTGGCGGCGCTCGTTCAGTTTGCTGCAGGGTCGGCTGGCGGCGATGTGCGGCCGCTGATCGTCGTCGCTTCGGCGCGAGCGCTGATGCAAAAAACGCTGCCCCCGCGTGAGCTGCGGTTGGCTATGCATACGCTGCGCGTCGGCCAGCTGATCAATCTCAACGATCTGCTCACGCGCTGGCTAGGGTTGGGCTATCGCTCGGAAGCGCTCGTGGAGGAAGTCGGGCAGTTCAGCCGTCGCGGCGGCATCGTCGATATCTGGCCGCCCAACATGATCTGGCCTGTGCGCATCGAGCTGTTCGGCGATGAGATCGACAGCTTGCGTCTCTTCGACCCGACGACCCAGCGCACGCTGCCCGAGGCGCGGCGCGTGCAGCAGGTGACGGTCGGCCCGGCCAGCGAGGCGCTGCCCAAGCTGGGCGCAGCCGCGCGCGCGCGGCTGGAGGCGTTGGACCTGCGGCCGCTGCACCCGCCGGCGCGCCACGAGTTCGACCAGGAGCGCGGCCAACTGTTGGCAGGAACCGGGTTCAAGGGGCAGGAGTGGTACATCCCATACCTGTATTCACAGCCTGCCAGCCTGTTGGATTACGTCGGCCCGGACGGCTTAGTGCTCGTGGACGACGCCGCCGAGCTGATGACCCTGGTGAGCGAGCTGGAGCTGCAGGCCGGCCAGACCCAGCGCGACCTGAGCACAGGCGGCGAGCTGCCGGCCAACCCCTTGGCGCCACACTTCACCTGGGAGACGCTCAAGGCGCTGCTCACGGCGCGGCGGCCGCTTGTGTTGGGCCATGGCGACTTCGAAGGTCGCTTGGCGCCGGCCGCCTCACCTTTGGCGCGCTATTTCACACCCGGACCGCGCTTCGGCGGCCAGGTTCATCAGATCGTCGCCGAGGCGCAGAAGCTGCAGGGGCAGGGCCAACGCGTGGTGTTGGTCACTCGGCAGGCTGCGCGGCTGTCCGATCTGTTTTTGGAGCAAGCCGGCCAAACAGTGGCGGTCGAGGAAGACCTTGTGGAGGTAATCCCGCCGCGCGCAGTGCGGCTGGTCAAAGGCGTGCTCGAAGAGGGGTGGGTGCTGCGCGGGCTGCGCGAGGGCGACGGCCGCGAGACTACCCTTCACGTGTTGAGCGATGCCGAGCTGTTTGGCTGGGCCAAGCCGCGGGCGCGGCGCACGGCGCAGCCGCGCGCCGCTGCGCCTGAGGCGTTCTTTGCCGATGTCAGCCCCGGCGACTACGTGGTGCACATGGAGCACGGCATCGGTCGCTTTGCCGGCCTGGTCAAGCTGGGTGCAGCCGAGGAGGGCGGTCAGCGCGAGTATCTGCAGGTGGACTACGCCCAGGGCGATCGGCTGTTCGTTCCGGTGCATCAGGCCGACCGCTTGAGCCGCTACGTGGGCGCCGGCGAGGGCGCGCCGCCCGTGTTGCATCGGCTTGGCACTGCCGACTGGGGTCTGGTGAAGAAGCGCGCCAAGCAGGCCGTGGCCGACATCGCCGACGAGCTGTTGGAGCTCTACGCGGCGCGCGAGGTGGCCGCCGGCCACGCGTTCTCCCCCGACGGCGTCTGGCAGGCGGAGCTGGAGGCGGCCTTCCCCTACGAGGAAACCAGCGACCAGTTGGTGGCGATCGAGGCGGTCAAGCACGACATGGAGGACGCACGGCCCATGGACCGTCTGATCTGCGGCGACGTGGGCTACGGCAAGACCGAGGTGGCGCTGCGCGCCGCCTTCAAGGCCGTGATGGACGGCAAGCAGGTGGCCGTGTTGGTGCCCACTACCGTGCTGGCGCAACAGCATTACCAGACCTTCAGCAAGCGGCTTACAGCCTTTCCTGTGACGGTCGAGATGCTCAGCCGCTTTCGCACGCCGGCGCAGCAGCGCGAGGTGGTCGACAAGCTGGCCAGCGGCGGCGTGGACATCGTCATCGGCACCCATCGTCTGCTGTCAAAGGACGTGCGTTTCAAGGACCTAGGGCTGTTGGTGGTGGACGAGGAGCAGCGCTTCGGCGTGGCCCACAAGGAGCGCATCAAGCAGCTTCGTCAGCAGGTCGACGTGCTGACCCTTACCGCCACGCCGATCCCGCGCACCCTGCACATGAGCCTCACAGGGGTGCGCGACCTGAGCACCATCGAGACGCCGCCAGAAGAGCGCCTGCCCATCAAGACCACCATCGCCGAATACGACGAAACCTTGATCCGCCAAGCGATTCTGCGCGAGATCGATCGCGGCGGCCAGGTGTTCTTCGTCCACAACCGCGTGCGCGGCATCGCTCAGATCGCCAAGCGGCTGGAAAGGCTGGTGCCCGAGGCGACTTTCGCCATCGGCCATGGCCAGATGCCGGAGCGCGAGCTCGAGCAGGTGATGCTAAGCTTTGCCAACGGTGACTTCGACGTGCTGGTGTGCACCACGATCATCGAGAGCGGTTTGGACATCCCCAACGCCAACACCATCATCATCAACCGCGCCGACAAGTTCGGACTGGCGCAGCTCTACCAGTTGCGCGGCCGCGTCGGCCGTGGGGCGGTGCGCGCCTATGCTTACCTGCTCTACGACCGCCACCAGCAGCTGCCGCCGGTGGCGCGGGAGCGTTTGACCGCGCTGCAAGAGGCCAGCGAGCTGGGCGCCGGCTTCCGCATCGCCATGCGCGATCTGGAGATCCGCGGTGCCGGTGAACTGCTCGGCACCAAACAGCATGGTCACATTGCGGCTGTAGGCTTCGACCTCTATTGCCGTCTGTTGGCGAAGACCGTGCAGGAGCTGCGCGAGGGAGTGGGCGAGCAGGCAAAGCGGGAAAAGAAGGGGGAACAGGAGAGCCAGGGTAATGGCTTGCTGGCTGCCACAGCTCCGCTCGGCGCGCGCCGCACCGTCCCGGGCCGTGAGCGCGCAGAGACGGTCGGCTACGATGATCCCTTGGCGCCAGCGGTAACGCTCGACCTGCCGTTGTTGGCGGTGATCCCGGAGAGCTACATCGCAGACGGCGCGCTGCGCCTGCGTCTGTACCGGCGCATTGCCGGCCTCACCGACACGGCCAGCATCGACGCGCTGGCGGAAGAGTTGGCCGACCGCTTTGGGCCGCTGCCCGAGGAGGTCGCCAATCTGCTGTTTCAGGTGCGCATCAAGGTGCTGGCGTTGCGCGCCGGTGTCACGGCAATCGGCCGCGACGGTGACCAGTTGGTGCTCAAGTGCGACCGGCTGGAGCACGTGGATCGGCAGCGCTTGCAGAGCAAGATCGGCGGTCTGGCCCGCGTCGCCCGTCGCGCCATTTGGCTGCCCTTGGGCGACCAGACCGAAGAGCAGTGGCGCGCAGGGCTGGAGCGCGTGCTGCGTGAGCTCATGGTGGCCTGATGCCTATGAGTGCTGTGTCTTCCAAACGGTCCAGGCAAGCGACGCCCCGGGTATGGTCGGTCATTGCCGGTGAGCATCCGAACCTGGCGTTCTGGCTGAACTTCCTAACGTTGAACTGGCTGCTCTTCTTGCCGCTCTACTTGTTCAACCGTGAGACCAGCGGCTTCTGGCCGGGACCTGCGCAGGCGGGTCAGAGCGTCTCGGCTTGGGCGCAGCACCTCTTGTTGTGGCGTAACAACCTGGACATCTTCCGCTTGAGCCTGGAGGTGACGGTGTTGGCTGCGCTGTGGGCCAACCTGCCGCAGCTGTGGCGCCCGCGGGCGCAGCGCGTGCTTCGGGCGCTGATGGCCGTCATCTATGTGGCGGCGTTCAGCTATGCCGTCTACGAAAGCATTTCACTGAGCCTGTACCAGATCGATCCGGTGTTCTACGCCCAGTATCGCCTGGCGACAGACGGCGTGCCCTTTGTGGTCGAGCAACTGAACTGGCCGTGGCTGGTGTACGCCGCCGGGCTATTCGCGGTGGTGCTTTTTGTCCTCGCTGTCTTGAGCCGTGTTCGAGCGTTGATCGGCGGCATCCCGCCGGAGCAGCTTAGCCGTCGAACGCGGCTCGTCGTTGCCGGGCTGGCGTTGTGGGCGGTGCTGGCGCCACTGGCCTACGGCGCGCCGGTTGCCAGCCCAAAAGGCGCGGTCAGCAGTTTGACCGCTAAGCTGGCGCAAAACATCTCGGAATCGCTCGCTCTGCAGCGCCAGCTGGCTGACTTCGACGTGGAGCTGCCGTACCAGGTGTACGAGTATGGCAATCAAAGGCTGCTGCAGAAGCCCGACGTTTACCTGATCTTCGTCGAGTCATATGGCAGCGTGTTGTACAAGCGGCCTTGGTGGCGCAAAGAGTACGAGGCACTGCTGCGCGAATTGGAAGAGGACCTGGCTGCGGAGGGCTGGCACGCGACCACGGCGCTAAGCGAGTCGCCGACTTGGGGCGGCGGATCCTGGCTGGCCTACACCAGCGCGCTGTTCGGCCTGCGCATCGACAACCACATGGCGTACTTGTCCCTCCTGGATCGTTATCAGGACCAAGCCTATCCCGACTTGGGGCGCGCCTTGCAGGCACAAGGGTACCGCTCGGTCTTCGTCACATCCATCGGGCGCGAGCTGGGCGTGGCCGACCGGCAGCGCTACGTGAATTTCTACGGCGTCGACGACTGGGTTGAGTACAGCCAGTTGGACTACAACGGCCCCAAGTACGGCTGGGGATCGGCGCCGCCTGACCAGTATGTGCTTTGGTACTGGGAAGAGGTCCTGCGCCAGTCCCTAAAGCAGCCAACGTTCTTCTTCTATCTGACGCAGAACTCCCACTATCCGTGGATACCCCAGCCGGCGCTGGCTGGCGACTGGCGGACGCTGAACCAACCCGCTACTGACCCCTGGGCGCCGTTGCCCGAACAGGTATCGCATGACGCCAAGCAGCGCAACTATTTGCGAGCAGTCGCGTATCAGCTGCGCTTCTTGACCGATTTTGTTCGCAAGGCCGGCCGCGAGAACGCTGTTTACGTGCTGATCGGGGATCATCAGCCGCAGCAGGTGTCGCGGCGGGCTGATGGTTTCGCAACGCCGGTGCACATCATCAGTCGCGACGCCGCCTTTGTCCGCGCCTTTGCGGACTACGGCTTTGGCGACGGCCTGACGGTGCAAGACGTTGCACCTGTGATGCGCCATGAGGGCCTCTACTCCCTGCTCATGCGCACGTTGTTGGCCGCCTACGGCCAGGGGAACAAGGTGTTGCCGCCTTTCTTGCCCAACGGCATTGCGATGGAGTAGCGTGGGTTCGCCGAGCGCTTTCGCCGACCTTTGGCGTCTGGATTGCATCTGTAGGAGCTCTTGTTGACGTATACTTAATGATGGGTAAGTGGCTGAACCACAAACCGTGGGAACGCCCTCAAGCACACGGAAGGAGATGCGATGATGGCACGGTTCAGAGTGACACACTGGTTGGTTTTCTTTTGGGTGTTCGCGCTGGCGGCATGCAGCGCCCCCGCAACTCCCGCGCCCACGCCGCAGCCCACACCGGCGACGGCTGCCAGCCCTGCCCCCGCAGGGTTCCGCACCTTTGTCGTCGTGCCTGCGCAGTCGAAAGCCTCCTACATTGTCGATGAGGAGTTCTTCGCCGACGCGCTGCGCAAGTACAACATCGCCGCCGGCCAGGTCAAGACGATGGGAAGCACGCAGGAGGTCGCCGGCCAGCTCCAGCTCAATCTGGCAGACCTGACTGCGCCCCTCGGCGACAACCGCTTCACCGTTCAGATCAACACGCTGACCAGCGATCAACCCCTGCGCGACCGCTGGATCCGCAGCAACGGCCCCAAGCTCAACGATTTCCCCACAGCCGAGTACGTGGCTACGGGCATCGAGGGCGCGCCTACCAGCTACACGGAGGGCGAGGAAGTCCAGTTCAAGCTGGTTGGCAACTTGACAGCGCGCAACATCACCCGGCCGGTGACGTTCGACGTGACGGCTAAATTGGTAGGTGACACCATCACCGGCACCGCCGTCGCGCGCGCCCTGCTGTCTGAGTTCGGCATTACGCCGCCGAACTTTGCCAACACGCTTGTCGTGGGCGACGAGTTTATCATCGAAGTTCAGTTCACCGCACGGGAACAGTGAGCCTGGCGCAGGCGTCAGGACAGTCACCGGGGCCGTGTGAGCTTTGACGCGCGCGGCGTTTTGTGGCAAACTGGCGTGCGGGCGATGGATGCGCATCAGAACGACCTCGTGAGTGTTCAACTAGCGTGAGCAGCGGCTGTCGCCGGCCCTTGCGTGGTCAAGGCCGGCGGTGGCCCTGGTCGAGAAAGGAGGCAGGCAAGAACCTAAACGCAGCGAGAAGCACAGCGCCTGAACTGGGGCCGCCCGGCGCGCCTCAGTGGACGAGGTGGAGGTTCCCTGGCCCACGCCAGGGGAAAATCGACAGATCGGCGGATGCCTCCAGGGCCTGCCACGGCCCTTCGCTTCTCCTCACTCCCAAGCCATGCAACAAAGACGGCTGGCGACAGCCGGGACAAAAGCATGCGCAGTGGCACAAGGCAAGTTGGTATGATCGGTGGGTTGTAGATCAAGCCGCGCCCAACGGCTGACGCACCACCCGCTTGTTCACCATTCTACCGGCTTGCCCATCTACCAACTCACCAATCACTAATCCAGAGGAGACTTCGACCCATGTGTGGTATCGTAGGTTACGTTGGCGCGCGGCCGGCGACGCCGATCGTCGTCGATGGGCTGCAGCGTTTGGAGTATCGTGGCTACGACTCGGCCGGCATTGCCGTGTTGCAAGACGGCAGGATCGAGGTGCGCCGCGATGTCGGCAAACTGTCTAACCTGATCAAGCTTTTGCAGGAACGGCCGACCAATGGCCATTTAGCTGTGGGTCACACACGTTGGGCAACGCACGGCAAGCCCAGCCAGCAGAACGCTCATCCCCACAGCGATGCCAACGGCGAGATCGTCGTCGTGCAGAACGGCATCGTGGAGAACTTCCGCGAGCTGCGCGACAGCTTGCAGGCCGAGGGCTTCGAGTTCAGGTCCGAGACCGACACCGAGGTCATCGTGCACCTGATCTCGTTGCACTATGCGCCGGCCGAGGGCGGACTGGCGGAGGCGGTGCGCAAGGCCATGCGCTACCTCAAAGGCCCCAGCGCCATCGTGGCCATGACCAGTCGCGAGCCCGACCGGTTGGTGGCAGCGCGGCTGGGCAACGCCGGCGGTGTGGCGATCGGCCTGGGCGACGGCGAGACGTTCGTGGCCTCCGATATGCCTGCCATTCTGGAGCACACCCGGCGCATGGTGTTTCTGGAAGACGGCCAGATAGCCACTGTCACGGCGCAGGGGGTGCATCTGGCCACGCTCGATGGCCGGCCCGTGCAGCCGATCGTGCATGACATCCCTTGGGATCCGGTGTCAGCCGCCAAGGGCGAATACCGGCACTTCATGCAGAAGGAGATCTTCGAGCAAGCGCGTTCGATCACCGACACCATCCGCGGTCGCGTGGATTTCGACGCCGGCGAGGTGGTGTTCGAGGATCTCGCGCTGTCGCCGGAGCTTGCCGCCAGCCTCAACCGCATCGTCACGGTGGCTTGCGGCACCTCGGCCTATGCTGGCTTGGTCGGCAAGTTCTGGTTCGAGAACATCGTGCGTCTCCCGGTCGAGGTCGATTACGCGTCGGAGTTCCGCTATCGCAACCCGGTGATCGACGAACACACGCTGCTGCTGGCCATCACCCAGTCCGGCGAGACCGTTGACACCCTGGCGGCGATGGATGAAGGGCGGGCGCGCGGCGCGTGGCTGGCCAGCATTGTCAACGTCATCGGCAGCCAGGCCGCGCGCAGTAGCGACGGCGTGATCTACATGCGCTGTGGCCCAGAGATCGGCGTTGCCAGCACAAAGGCTTTCACGGCGTCGCTGGTGGATCAGTACCTGCTGGCGGTGTACCTGGCTCAGCAGCGTGGCGCTCTCGGCCCGGCCATGCGTCGCAAGTTGTTGGACGACCTGGCACGCGTGCCGGACCTGGTAGGGCGTGTATTGGAGGAAGACGGCCCCTACGCCGAGCTGGCCGAGCGCTTCCATACGTATCATGACTTCCTGTACTTGGGCCGGGGCATCAACTACCCGGTGGCCTTGGAGGGAGCGCTGAAGCTCAAGGAGATCAGCTACATCCACGCCGAGGGCTATCCCGCCGGCGAGATGAAGCACGGCCCGATCGCCCTGATTGACCGCAATATGCCGGTGGTGGCCATCGCCGTGCAGGACGACGTGTACGACAAGATGATCAGCCAGATCGAACAAGTCAAGGCGCGCAGCGGCATCGTCATCGCGTTGGCCACGGAAGGAGATGAGTTCATCGCTACCAAAGCGGACTACGTGATCCGTCTGCCCCAGACCCCACCCCTGCTGTCGCCGATCGTCAACGTGCTACCCCTGCAGCGCCTGGCCTACGAGATCGCGGTCTGGCGCGGGGCCGACGTCGATCAGCCGCGCAACCTGGCCAAGAGTGTGACGGTAGAGTGAGCCAACGGGCGCAGACCGGCGTCTGGGCTTGATCGCCCAGCGGGTGTGAGCCGGCGTCGAGGCTGTTGTCGGTCGTCTCGGACGGCCACCTGGCCCTACATGCCCGCGCCAGCCTCGACGTCGCGCCCCGCGGGGTCTTGTTGCTACTTGTCACCCCCTGTCTTCTGTGCTAAACTAGCGGTCATCGGACACGGGCAGGCAGTCGCATGCGACCACGCCTGCCCCTTTGTTGCCCGACGACTTGACAAGGCGCAGCGATTGGCTACCCCGACTGCGCGGTACTCGCAGGTGTTACTTGACACGGATGGAGCGTTTTTGATGCGGCACGAAAATCGATGGCCGACTACGGGGGTGACAGCTTGCGTGTCACGGCTGGGCCGCGCCGTGATCGTGATATTCTGGTTGGCATGGGCGGTAGTGCTGGCCGGCCGGCCGGCTTGGGCTGCTGATCCGGCCGCTGTGCTGTTGCAGGCCGCAGCGCAGATCACTTCGCCTGAGGCTTTTGCGCGCGTGCGCGGCAATGTGTCCATCAGCGGCTCGGCCACGCACCCCGAATTCCTGCGCTACGAGCTGTATTACACGTTGGAACCGGGTGACAACTGGGTCTTCATCGGGGACGCACACTTCAGCCCGGTGATCAACGGTCTGCTGGGGACGTGGGACACTACCTCGCTGCCCGACGGGAACTACAGTCTGCGCCTGCGCGTGGTGCGACAAGACGGCAACTACGACGAAGCCTATCAGCGCAACCTGGTTGTGGCCAACCGCGCGCCGGAACCGCCCACCGCCACCCCCACCCTGGCCGAGCTGCCGACCTTGCCGGCAGCCGTTGCCGGCCCCCAGGCCACGCCCACGCCCGAGGCGACTCCCACGCCAGCCGGTGTCGAGCTGCCCGACATTGCCACGCCTACTCCCAGGCCCAGCCCAAGCCCGACAGCGACAGCCGTCCCCGGCATCGCCAGCGCCTCCAACACAGGGGCAGGTGCCAATGCAGCGGGTTTGGGCTCGGCCGTGGACACCTCGACCCTGCGTGACGCCGTGATCACGGGGGCAGCCTACGCTGGCGGCGCGTTTTTGGCTGCCGGCATCTTCTTCGGCGTGAAGCGTCTGCTCACTTGGTTGTGGTATCTGATTGCGCCGTAATGAAGCTGATCGTCGGCCTGGGCAACCCGGGGCAGCAGTACGAGAAAAATCGACATAACATTGGCTTTCAGTGTGTTGATCTGCTGGCCAACAAACACGGTCTGCGGTTCGATGCGCGCAAAGGGCACGCCAAGATCGCCTTAGGGACCGTTCTCCTGCCTGCAGCGCCGTCGGTTGCAGCGCTTGCTGCTGATCCTGCGGCGCCGGCGGCAGAAAGCGGGGCACCGGCCGTTGTGCGCATGCCGGTTTGCCTGGCCAAGCCACAGACCTTCATGAACGTAGCGGGCCAGAGCGTAGCTGCCCTGGCCCGCTTCTACAAGATTGCCCCGGCCGACATCCTGGTGATCTGCGACGATCTCGATCTGCCGCTCGGCAAGCTGCGCCTGCGGGCCTCCGGCGGCTCCGGCGGCCACAACGGCCTGAAGTCCATCATCCAACAGCTCGGCACAGATGGCTTTGCGCGTCTGCGCATCGGCATCGACCGCCCGCCCGGCCGCATGGACCCCGCCGACTACGTGTTGCAGAACTTTTCGGCGGCGCAGGAGGAGGTCATGGCTGCGGCGCGGCAGCAGGCTGTGGACGCCTGCGAGCATTGGATGGTCTTCGGCATCACCTCGGCCATGAACGCCTTCAATTGACGGAGAGGGCAAAGTCGAACTCGCCCACGCGGCTGGACGGGACGGAATGGCCGACGTTGTTGGCTGCCTGCACAGCATAGAAGTAGTTGTTGGTCGTATCGCCGATGGGAGTGATGGAGCCGATGGCGCCCGTGTCCGTCCAGGTTAGGGCCGACGTTGTCGCCACCCGCCGGCAGTTGCAGTTGGGGCGGTTGGGGTCGAAGTAGGGCGTTGTGCCGCGCCAGACAAGGTAGCTGTTGACAGTGGTGGGCTGGCCGAAGATGTCCTGTGTGACGGGCGGCCAACTCAGCACCGCCGCGCTGCCGCTGCGACTGATGGACGGCGCAGGGGGTTGCGGCAAGGCGGCGTTGACTCCCGGCAGCAGCATAGCGGGATCGCCGAACAACATCTGTGTGTAGATCAAGTAGTTGAGGCCGTAGGTGATGGCATAGCGCTGCTTGGCCACCGTGAGGGCCGTTCCTACCTCGCGGATGCCGTCGTGGAAGATGGCCTCCATCAGCAGCTTGCGCAGGTTATGTTGATCGTAGGTGAGACCCAGGCCGGAGGGAGAGATGGCGCCGATGGAGCCGCCGCCCGCAAGGCGTTGCATGGTCTCGGCGATGCTGACGCGCGCCGGGTCGGTGTGGGCGAAGTAGCCATCCAGGCAGTTGAAGGTCAACACGAGGGGGAGCATGGCGCCGTTGGTCAGGCTGGGCACGTCGTCCTTGGTCCAGATGTATTCGTGCGTCCAGCGTTCGGGCGCGCCGTGGCCGGAGAACTGCACCATCCACGTGCCGGTGTTGATGGCGCTGCGAATGGCGTTCTTGGCGCTGGTGGCGTCGGGATGGGTGATGCCCAGGTACACGCGCGTAGGGGTGATGTCGGACGGCAGGTAGTCGGCGATGATTTGGTCGCTCAGCCCGGGAAAGTCGCCGGCCGAGTCGGCGTTGTCGGCCACGAACAGGGCCTGTTGCTGCCACGGCTGCGTGCGCAGGCTCTCGTCGTAGGCGATGATCTTGTTCACCACGGTGGTGGCCTCGTCCAGCGTGTTCACCGCCAGCCGGCCTACCGACACTTCCGGCAGGTCGTTGCCGGCGATGTTGCCGAACAAGGCATCTGCCGGCACCTCGCCTTGCCAGGGATCGACGAAGGCCAGATAGGGGGGGATCATGATGGGCGGTGCAGGATAGACGCTGGTGTTGTAGCCTTTGAAGTTCCAATGCCCGTCGCCTACCAGGGTCAGGAACTGGGGCGCGGGCGGTGTCCAGTTGGTCTGCGCCCAGGCCAGCATGGCGGGGATCGCCTTGGGGTGGTAGATACCGTCGTTGAACTCGTCGTAGGCGTCCTGCGCATCGACCACCAAGGCACGGCGGCCGTGGGCACGATGCCAGTTAGCCAGGGTCTCGGCGGCCGGCCGTAAGCTGGCGTGGGTGACAATGACTGCGTCGGCGCCGCCCGCCGGGGCGCGGAGACCGGTGGGAGGACGGATGCGCATGGAAGCCGGAGCAACCCAGGTGGCGTCCTCTTGCAGCCAGAACCGTGCGCCGGCCGTGGGGTTGGCGCGAAAGCGCAACCGGAAGCCGCCGCCTTCCGCCAGCGCCGTGGCGCCGGTCAGCCGCGTTGGCTGTGTCGGATTGCTGACGTCCCAGATGCTCACGGCGAAGGTGTTCCAGCCGCCGACGGAGAACTCCTGCACGCCTTCGGTTTCAGCGGTGAAGTCAAGCTGGCCGTTCCAGGCGACGAACTGGCGGCGGTAGTCCACCTCCCAATAGTTGGCGTAGATGTCGTCGTAGGTGGTGGTGGACGGGTTGATGGCGGTGACGGCCAGGGTGTTGGCGCCGTGCACCAAGACGCCGGCCGGCACCGAGGCCTCGAACACCTGGCGCACGCGGCCGCTCCAGTCGAACGTGCCCAGGTTTACGCCGTTGAGGGCCATGGCCGTGCGGTGGTCGATGTTGGTGTAGTTGCTGTTGTAGCGGCTGATCTCTTCCAGCCGCAGGGTGGCCGGGTAGCCGGGCGCGGGGTAAGGAACCTGATAGGTCAAGTTGCGGCTGACGCTGTCGCCGGGGCTGCCGCCGGTTTGCAGCCGCTCCCAAAACCACGTGTCCTGCGTGTCCAGGTAAAGGGTGTGCAGGGTCCACCAGATCATGTTCTGCTCGGCGCGCAGGGTGGTGGGGAAGTCGGCCGGCGGGGTGAGGTTGCCGACAGGAGTGGCGCTGGCGTCGGCGATGCGGGGCCCGGTCGCGCCGCCGATGTCCAGCCAATAGACGCGCTCGTCAGTGTATTTTTGCTCCATCTCCGGCCCACGAAAGCGCTGGCCGAAAAACTGGATCTCATCGCCGGCGTCGAAGCGACCGTCTGCCTCGCCGGTGACGCGGATGGCGATGGGCTGGCCCAGGCTGCTCAGGGCAAAGCTGCGCGGGTCTATGCCGGCCGGGTCGATGCCAAGCGCGGATAGATCGGCAGGGGTGATGCGCACCAGGCTGTCGGTGGTCACGCCAATGCGGACGCGGGTGACGGCGTTGGGGAGGTTGGGTGCGGCAACTGCCTGCAGCGCAGGTAGGCCGAGGCTGAGCGCGCTGAACACGGCACAGACTAGACGCACGACGGTATGACTCATCGCTGGTGGTACTCCTCTCGGTTTGGCTCGGCTCGAGCATAGCACAACTCGTTGTGTCGTGCAAGCCCGTTTCGGGGCAGGCTGCGGCTGGCGAATGGATGATAGGTTACTTAGCCGGCTAAGCAAGTTGGCTATACTAGGCGCCATGACCAGGCACCAGACACCTGAAAGCATTGGCTTCTTGCTCACCCAGATCAACAAAACGTACCGCGCTCTGATGGCCGGCCGGCTAAGTGATCTTGGCCTGCACCCCGGCCAGGAGAGCTTGTTGTGCCAGATTTGGCAGCAAGATGGCCTGACGCAGGGTGAATTGGCCGAGCGGTTGGGCGTTCAGCCTGCCACAGTGAGCAAAATGCTCAGTCGCATGGACAGTGCCGGCCTGATTGCAGGTTGCCGCGATGCTGCCGACGCACGCATCACACGGCTGCACCTTACAGAAGCAGGCCGGGCCCTGCACCAACCGATCCAGGAAGCCTGGAATGATGTCGAAGAACGCATGCTCGCCGGGTTCACCATGGAAGAGCGTGTGCTTCTGCGACGTTTGCTGATGGCGATTCTGGCCAATCTGACCGCAGCAGGAGAGAGGTAGTTCCCTTTTTGGGCAGCTGCTCAGCTGCAGACGTCTAGTACTTGTGGCCGTTTCGTGGGTCTGAGACGGTTGTACGGACACACCTGCGAGTGAAGACGTACGTGCTCGGCGCCTGAAGCATGCGTTTTTGGTATAGTCAGTTAGACGGCTAAACGACAGTCAGACAATCAACCAACATGAAAAGGAGATGATGCAATGGCTTGGCAACTAGATCTTTCCCACAGCAGCGTCCAGTTTGTGGCGCGGCACATGATGCTCTCCAAAGTGCGTGGCGAGTTCGGCAAGTTCGCAGTCGACCTGGACCTGGACCTGGATAACCCGGAGCAGGCTAGCGTCGTTGCGACGATTGACACCGCTAGCATCAACACGCGCGAGGCACAGCGCGACGCGCATCTGAAGTCGGCCGACTTTTTCAAGGTCGACGAGTTCCCGCAGATGGTGTTCAGGAGCACCAAGGTGGAGCGCACCGGCGACGACACCGCTAAGGTTTATGGCGACCTGACCATCCGCGATGTGACGAAGCCTGTGGTGCTGGATGTGACCTACACCGGCACCTCCAAGTCGCCGTGGGGCACAACCAGCATCGGCTTCGAGGCCAACACGAAGATCAACCGCGAGGACTGGGGCCTCACCTGGAACGTGGCGCTGGAGACCGGCGGCTGGTTGGTGGGCAAGGAAATCACCATCAACATCGAAAGCGAGTTTGTCCAGCAGTAGTCAAATGATCAGGCGCCGGGCGCAGGCGAGAGTCCACGCGCCCGGCGCCTGGGGCGCGTAACTAGCGGCGGGACGACCAGGGCTTGGCTAAGCCGCGTCACGGGGCGCATGCACTTGGTCGTCCTGCTTTTCAGGAGAATCACAACATGCAAATCGCAGTATTCGGCGCCACCGGCGGCGTCGGTAAGCAAGTCGTAGCCCAGGCCTTGAACGCAGGCCACCACGTCACGGCGCTAGTGCGTGACCCTGCCAAGCTCTCGCTGCAACACGAGCGGTTGACCGCGGTCGTGGGTGACGTGCGCGACGGCGGCAAGGTGGAGCAGGCCCTGGCAGGGGCCGACGCTGTGGTCGTGTCGCTGGGCAACACACCCAACAATCCAGACGACATCGTCTCACAAGGTACGCAGGTCATCGTGGATGCCATGCGCAAGTTGGGCCAGCCGCGGCGCATCGTGATCGTCAGTTCTTTGGGTGTCGGGGAGAGCAAGGATCAGGTGCCGTTTGCTTTCAAGATGCTGATGAAGACGGTGCTCAAGAAGGCGATGGAGGACAAAGAGCGCCAGGAGGCCCTGGTCAAGGCCAGTGGTCTGGACTGGACGATTGTGCGACCCGGCGGTCTGACCGACGCGCCGGCCACCGGCCAGTACAAGTCCGGCCTGGATCCCAAAATCGTGGCAGGCCAGGTGTCGCGGGCGGATGTGGCGGCGTTTGTGCTGCAGCAGTTGGCCGATGACACGTACCTGCACAAGGCGCCGGCCATCACCTGACCTGACCGGCAGCTCTTCCGCCGTAGTGTCGGACGTCGGAGCAAGCGCCCGGCGGCTGAGCGACAACGGCGTGGTCATCCCACCAAGGAGGATACTGTGCAAGAACGCTCGGAGCAGAGAGGCCTTGACTCTTGACTATGAAAGCGCCTAATTGCGTCATCGTTGGCGCCGGCCCTGGTGTCAGCCAGGCCGTGGCGCAACGCTTTGGCCGGGAAGGTTATCGCTTGGCGCTGGTAGCTCGTCGCGCCGGGAGCCTGACGGGATTGACTGATGCGCTACGCAACCTGGGCATCGCTGCGCACGCTTTCACCGCCGATGCCGGTGATTTTGGCGCGCTGCGCGCTGCGTTCGCCTTGATCCGCTCGCAGATGGGTGAGGTGGATGTGCTGGTGCACAACGCCGCAGCCGGTGCTGCAGGGATGCCGTCACAGGTTGACCCTGAACGGCTGGTGGCCGACCTGCGCGTGAGCGTGGTGGCCGCCCTGGTTGCCGCCCAAGAGGTCATCCCTGCCATGCAGGCCCGCGGCCGGGGTACAATCCTCTTCACCGGTGGCGGGCTGGCGCTCAACCCTTGGCCCCAGGCTGCGTCGTTGGCCATCGGCAAGGCCGGTCTGCGCAACCTGACCTACAGCCTGGGCGCCGAGCTAGAGCCGTCGGGCATTCACGTGGGCACCGTAACCATCGCCGGGCCCGTGCAGCCGGGCACCCATTTCGACCCTGACCTGATCGCCGAAGTCTACTGGCAACTGCACAGCCAACCGCGCGGGCAGTGGGAGCGCGAGATCATCTATCGTTGAGGTTGAGTCGCGAGACCGCGGACGGCCTTTGCCGCACAGCTTCCGATGCGCAGCCCGCCACGCCGATAGCATCCTCCATCCCCAGCTTGAACTACTTTCCATCGAGATGGATCGAGCGCACGGTGAGGCCCCACCCCCGTGGCTCAAGAGACGCGCATTGCCCATCGCCGCTGGCACAGCCTGACGGCGCAATTGCGTTTTTGCCGCCGACCCCGGGGATACAGGTTCGCTGCACGACACTGGGATTTTGACACCGGTACGCGGGGGAAAGGCAG
Organism: Anaerolineales bacterium; assembly: GCA_034432445.1. Lineage (GTDB taxonomy): Bacteria > Chloroflexota > Anaerolineae > JAAEKA01 > JAAEKA01 > JANWYQ01. The sequence continues at coordinate 366 of DAOUBX010000027.1, read as the reverse complement.
CGGTGGCGCAACGCATGTCAGCAAAACCCGGATTGCCGAGATCCTCGCAAGCCAGGAGCTGCCGTTGCGGTGCTTCTAGGCTTCGCTTGCTCGCCTGTCAACCCCGCAAAAGTCGCCAGGCGGTCGTTTAACAATAATAGAAGTAAATGCTCAGGTGCCGGGCACTTGCAGCCTACGTATAGACCAAATTAGCCGGGCAAACTATTGTTGTAGGCGCAGATTCAAGTGCCCGGCACCTATGGCTGAGTAGTTACCTAATAGAAACGATTGTCAGTTTCAGTAGTTCACGATTCTCTGTGTTCAATGCGTACTTTTGAAGATCGACAAATCAGTCCGACATTCCCGTTGAGATGAGGACGCTGTGTC
>DAOUBX010000026.1:0-7602 GCA_034432445.1 Anaerolineales bacterium | reverse complement strand
AGGATGAGGATCCACTCAAGCCTCTCCAAGACCTCTACCATCCCACTGGCCATGGCGTCAAAGCGGCGCACATACTCTGCCTCGGCCTCGCGCAACACCTGGCAGAGCCGCGGCGCCGAGATCGAGTTGACCTCCGTGGGCACAATGCGGCCATTAGGGTGATGCGTGAAGCGGATAGTCCGCCCCACCTGCGCGACAATCCGCTGCATGTCGCCGAACGTGGTGCCTTCAGGCAACTGCGCCTCGCGGCCGCGCGGCAAGAAGCGGATCGAGCCTTGGCCAAGGCTGGGGGCCGTGGACGAAAAGGTGAAATGTGAGCTGCGTGGGGTGCGATAGTCGACTCCCTCAAAGGGTGCCTCGATGTACTCCGGCACCAGCCCCAAGCGGATCGAGGAGCCGTCGGCGTAGTGCAAGATGGCGAGCTCGGCGCTGAAGAACTCGATGTTTTGAATGCCGTTCTCGAAGTAGTTGCGGTCGGCCATGATCTGCTCGACGGGCGTGTTCGGGAGCTGGTCCTCGGCGATGTCGCGCTGCACGGCAGGCGCTGCGCCCTGGCCTTGTTGAACGACATGCGTCAGCTCGTGGGCGAGGAGGCGCTGGCCCTCGGCCGTCTGCGGCGCATATTGGCCCTCGGCGAAGACCACGTCGCGGCCGACGGTGTAGGCCCTGGCACGAACTGCGTTGGCCGACTGCGCCGCCGTGGGGTCGGTGTGGACGCGCACGTCGCTGAAGTCCTGCCCAAGCCGCGGCTCCAAGGCGTGGCGCGTGGCTGGGTCCAGCGGCTGGCCGGGCGATTGCAGCGCCTGGTGAACGAGGGGCGGAGCTGCGCCTACACCTTCACCAGCCGCTGCGGCATGCCGCATGACGCTGGCACCCAGCGATGTCGTTTGCCCCGCCGCCGGCGTTGCAGCGTCCATCACCAGGTCAGCCACGCGATCCGCCTCCTGCTCGTAGCCATCGCCGGGTCGATTGACAGTCAGCTTGGTCTGCGGTGAGAGGTCGTGGCTCCAGGTTGGCAGCCGGGCCGGCTGGGTCACAGCAGCTTTCGCAGAGGGATTGGCATCCTTTACCTCTTCGTTGCCGTCACAACATGCTCTGGATAGACGTGCTTGCATAGACTTCCTTTCTGTCTGTCGCCGCGCCGGTGTCCACTACGATCAAACGCCGTGTTTCTGAGTTCACTGGGGCTTCTGAGGCTCCATATCTGCTTTGGACTTTGCCCACGTCAACTGCTTCCAGAAATAGTCGACTCCATCAATGTTGATCTGCAGACCATCTTGTAGATAGTAGATTACCTCTACAACATTGCTGGGCACCGCCAGGAGTTCAGCTCCGAAGACGTCCCTGACCCTCACGTTCTCCACCCGATAGCGATGCGTGCCATCTACGAAGATGTTGACGCTGATGATATCGGGCTTCTCCTTCGCATGCTGCCAGGATGCGTCGACCACGCGCGCCGTCACATTGGAAGCTGGCTTGCCGCTCACCGGTCCCTTGATGGTGTGATCCTTGCCCTGCAAGACGGTGACACCTGCGGCGCCGGCCTCGCCTGGCTTCCCGCCGCCTTTCGTGCTTGTGCCCGCGCTCTGGGCCTCGGCCTCGCCGCCCTTGGCGGCGGCAGCCTTGGCGGCCTCCTGTTTGGCCTTGTCAGCAAAGAACTTGCGGGCGGTTTCCTTTTCCCGTGGCGTGTACTTGGCGATGTCGGCCAGAAGCTTGTCCAGAGACTCCGGGGCACCTTTGCTTGGATCTTTCGTCAGCGCCTGCAGGTCTTCGGTCGAAACGTTCTTTAGCTGCTCCTTCAAAGCAGCGACCCGATCCGCCGTCAAAAGCACCCAAGGCCCAGCGCCTCGCTTGAGCATCAATTCAAGCAGCGCGTTGAACTTCTCGGTCCCAATCTCCGCGATCAAGTCCATGATGGCCTCGCGCTCTGGCGATGTTGGCGAGCCACTGTCGCCAGCTTCTTCGCAGTCGACGTTGAACTGCGCCATATCGACCGTGATCGGGGCAAACAAGGGGTCGAGGCCGGCCGGCATGGGAATGTAGCTGTTAGCGAAAGTCACTACTTCACCGGCCAGCCTCGTCGGGAACTTCTTCACCAGGTCAACCTCCGAGATGATGGGCGCATACACCTTCTTTGTGAACCAGCAGGTCTGGATCAGCAAAGCAAAGGCAGCTTGCAGCGCAGAAATGACCAGATTCCAAAGGCAGCCGATGGCCGGCGGTGAGGCGCAGGCGAGCAGTCGAATGCCCCATTCCACCAGGGACACAATTGTAGAGTATTTTTCGGCCTCCGCTTCGAACTCACTGATCTTCTCGAACAAGTCCAGCTTATCGCCGAAGAAAAGGCGTTCCAGCTCCTCCTCCTTCTCGCCAACAACCTTTTCGTACTGTTCCTTCAAATCCTCGAACTCTTCGATTTTGCTCTTCACTCCTTCCGGTGTGAAGGCATCGACCAGCTTCTTGAGATTGTTGGCAATGCCCTGGCGCAGCGAGTTCAGCAACTGATCCACCGTCTCCCGCACGACCCAAGAACCGACCAGTTTGAAAATCGTGAAGATGACACGCGCGGCCGCCTTGACCCAGTTACTGAACTTGACCCCGGCTGACGATTTCGTCAGCCTCTTCATCTTCGCTTTGATCCTGTCAACGAAACCTTTGAGTTTGACGTACACGAAGTCGAACTTCTCGCGCACCCAGCCGTAGAGGCCCCCAAAACGCTTCCAGTGCTTGATCTTGTCTAGGCCCTTGCCGCGCTGCTTGACGTCGGTTGGGATGCCGATGTTGAGCTGGGATCGTTCCTCAAGATCGACCAGGCTTTCGGCTACGGTGGCTTTCGTCACGTCTTCTTTGCTGGCTAGGAATTTCTCTGCTTCGTCCTTCCACGGCTCATAGTGGGTTTTCTTCCACTGGGCAGCATCAAATTTCTTCTCAGCCCTCTGAACAGCAGGACCTCGCACCTTCTGCCGCACAGGCCCTATCCTGCCAGGCAGGTCCTTCCGTTGAACACTGCCCGGCTGACTGGACACGGCTGTGATGCTGGGGATCACGTCGCTGTTCAGCCAGTTGAGTACTGTGTTGACCAATCCGCTGCCAGTGGTCGCCGGGATCGCCTCTGGGATCCATTCATACGACCACACCCCCGCCACCTTGTCCTTGTACACGAATAACCGGCCGCGCAGCCCAGTATCATCCAGTACTTTTCTGACCTTGGGGAATGCCTCCTCATACAGAGCCAACGGAACGGCCGGAAACGCGCTGCCGCTAGGATACGTGACCTTGCCAGGGATGGCCAGAGAGGTCATTGCCTTGGCCGTCGGCGTCCACGCACCGGCGGCGGGGCCCTCTCCGGGATTGTTCGCCAGATACGTCCGCAGGGCTGCTGCGGTGTTTTGGATTCCGGCAATGTAGTTGTCCACTTGTCCCTGTCCAAGAAAAGTCTCGGACGAAAATCCTGGTTTGAGGTCACCGATCTGAATGCTCAATGGGGCTTCGCTGACCCTGCGGACTCTGGGGCTGGTTGATGCCCCTTGTGGCGCCGACTGGCTGTTGTGGTTATACTTCCCACCCCCCCACTGAACCTGACTGCCGCTCAACTTGGCCGGCTCGTCGTCCTCGAACTTGATCCCGATGGTGCGGGGCGGCTCTGCCTTGTAGAAATCGGCCCGGCCTTTGGCACCCTTATCGACATCTGTTTTGGTGGCGCCGGGTATGGGCGCCTCGATGAAGAGGTCTTTGTTTTCCTCGACAAAAAGCGGCAACACTTCGTTGTGCACCCGGGTGCCTGAGGGTTTGTTGACCGGCGCTAGGAAAAACGGCTTGCGCTGCACTCTGGGAGTGTCTACCGGGTCCACCGCCTTTTCGGCCCCTGCAGGCGTCTTGTCAACGAACTGAGGGGAAATTGGCATGCGACCTACCGACGGATTCTGCTGTATCACGTGGGTCAACTCATGCGCCAGGAGCCGCTTCCCCGGCTCGCTGTGCGGCGCAAACTGACCGCGATTGAAGACAATCCGATGGCCGGTGGTGTACGCCAGGGCGCTGATACTTTGCGCCGATTGTGCTGCCGACTCGTCCGTGTGGACGCGCACGTGGCTGAAATCATAGCCGAACCGTGGCTCGAAAAAGTCGCGCACACTGGGTGGCAGCGGCTGTCCTCCGCTCAGGCTGGTGATTTGTCTTTCCACCGGCGCCGACAACCCCTGCGGTGATGCCAGATCACCTTCGCGGCGCTGGATGGAGACAGACTCGTCGGCTGAAGTTACAAGCGCGTCTTGCTCACTTCCTTTCAAGCGGAGCACATTGCTTTCGTCGTCCTCGTCATGGTCGCAAGCAGCACACCGCCTCTGAACACGCGGGCCGCCGTTCGCCGGTTGCACATCGTTCGCGCCCGGTGGTGACATGCGCATCCGATCCGCTCCGCCGCGGGCCGTTGTCACCTGCTCCGCCACGCGGTCCGCCTCCTGCTCAGATGGATCGTCGGGGCGCCCCACCATCAACTTGCGCTGCACAGGCAAGGCCGTAAGGCTCGGCTGCGGCGCAGTCTCGACGCCGAGGCTCCACACCGGCAATCGCCTGAGGTCGGCCAAAGCGGGCGCCGAAGTGGAGGCTAAGGTCTTAGCAGCCTGGGATGGCTGTGCTGTCGTCGCCTGTCGCTGAAACATGGGCACCACACCCTGAAACGCTGCGCGTTACGGGATCGAACCGGTGGATGGCTGGCGCCAGGTGCCGGGATCGGGATTGTCGGCGGAGTAGTCGCCCTTTTCTTTGCAGGCGTTCTGCTCCGAGTCGGCGGTAACTGTGACGAACTCTTTGCCGGTCCAGTACTCCACCTGGTTGGCGGCGATGTCCATCCACCCTGCTTGGGTGGCGGTATCTTTGGCGTGGTTGATCTGGATGGCATCCTTCCAGGCCTGAACCGCCGACTGCACGCCGCCGCCGCCGGCCTCCAGCAGCAGGTCTTTGGGCAGCTTGGAGGCAAAGGAAGCGGCCATAACGGCCCCGTTGAGAGGCGCGGATTTCTTGTAACCCAGGAAAACGGCCTGGGGAAACAGGCTCTTCCAGATGATGGCGGGATCGCGGCAGATGGTGGCACAACTGGTGCTGACGATCAGCTTGACATTGTTGAGCGGCCCGCTGAGCGTGCGAATGTCATAGGCGACCTGGCCGGAATCGTCAGCCCACAGGCCAGGCACTTTGTACTGGGCATACTGATGGCCGGAAAAGACCAGGATGTCGGCTTCGGCAAAGGACTTTTGGGCGCGGCTGGGGTCTGCGGCCGTCTCCTTGGCACCGGTGTGCGAGGGGGTCGGGCTGTAGCCGAACTGCCGCAGGCGACCGGAGGTGGTGAAACGGCTGGAAGGGTCGAAGCCGGCGACCTCATACCCGGCAAAGGGCTTCTGGCTCTCGCGCCAGACCAGCTTGCGGTCGTCCTTGGCGACGGCCGCGGGATATCCCTGAGCAACCCGCTTGCGCATGGCGGCGCTGTAGAGCGGGTCCGGTGGCACCAGGGCCAGAAAGGCAGCCTCGTCGAACTGGGGGAAGCAGGTGCGGGCGCGCTTCAGATCGAGATAGAGCTGGGGCATGAAGCTGTCGGAGTTGGTCAGCACCGATGCGATGAGAGCCGAAGACTCGACATCGCGCCGGGCCTCGTCCAGGGTCTTGCCGGTGCACAGGGCGGGTTGACTGGCGGAGGGCACAGCCGCAGGAGCGGGCGCGCGCTGCAACCGCGGCGGGACAGCCGAGAGCGCTGCGCTCCGGCCCGGCTGGCGCTGTTGCACCACGTGCGTCAGCTCGTGCGCCAACAACTGGCGACCGGCCGCCGAGTGCGGCGCATACTGCCCTGAGCCGAACACCACGTGCTGGCCCACCGTGTAGGCGCGCGCGTCCACCGCCTGCGCCGACTGCGCCGCCTGAGCGTCCGTGTGCACCCGCACACCGCTGAAATCGCGGCCAAAGCGCGGCTCCATGAACGCCCGCACCCCCGCCTCCAGCGGCCGGCCGGGCGAGCGCAACACGTGGTGGACGATGGTCGGCGCCTCGCCCCCACCGCCGGCCGAGCCGGCGCGCTTGGTCTGCACCAGCTCTTCCTGCGCCTGGCGCGCGGCGCACGCTGCACAGCCGCAGCCCGGCCCACAGCGCTGCACGGCCGGCTCAGGCTTCCGCATCCCCTCCGCTCCGCTCCGAGACGCTGTCACCTGCTCCGCCACCCGGTCCGCCTCCTGCTCGTAGGGGTCGCCGGGCTGGTTGACCGTGAGCTTGGCTTGCAAAGGCGTCGCCGCGCCCCTCAACCGCGCCCACAGCGGGACGCGCTGGGCCTGCTCCTGCGTTGGCTTGCGCTGGGGCTGTCGAGCCGCCTGGCGAGATGAGGTGGGGTTGGCGTTGTCTCTAACCGCCTGCGAAACGTGCATGGATGCGCTCTTCTTCACTCAAGGCTCTGGGCAAACTGCCGCACGCGGCTGAGCTGGCTGCCGTTGTTGCGGTTGGCGCGCAGGGGATAGGCCGCGCCGGCCTTGCGGTACTCGCGCTGCACGGCTTGCTCCACGTGGCTGTCGCCGACCAGGTCGCCGGACACGGCCAACAGCGTGGCGTGCAGCGCGGCGTTGCGGATCTGCCCGCCGGTCAGCGCGCAGCGGCTGGCCACGTCGTCCAGAAAGCCCGCGCTGACTGCGTGCCGCCGGGGCAAGTGCATCTGCCAGATCAGCCAGCGCTCGGCCGCGTCGGGCGCCGGGAAATCGATGATCACATCCAGACGGCGCAGAAAGGCCTCGTCGATGCGCTGGCTGGCGTTGGTGGTGATGATGACGATGCCTTCGTAGGTCTCCAGCCGCTGCAACAGGTAGTTGGTCTCCAGGTTGGCGTAGCGGTCGTTGGAGTTGCGCACCTCGGTGCGCCGGGTCATCAGCGCATCGCCCTCGTCCAGCAGCAGCACCACGTCCAGCTCCTCGGCGCGGGACAGCACCAGGTTCAGGTTGCGCTCCGTCTCGCCGATGTACTTGTTGACCACTGCGGCGAGGTCCACGCGGTACAGGTCCATCTCCAGGCTGGCGGCCAGCGCGCGCGCGGCCAGCGTCTTGCCGGTGCCGCTGGGGCCGCTGATCATCGCTCGCACCCCGCGGTTCAGCGAACGGCCAAAGGCCGGCCCGGCCTGCGTCTGCAAAACCTCTCGCCCGCGGCAGCGCGCCTCGAGCGCTTGCAACTCCTGCGCCAAGGTGTCCGGCACCACCAGGTCGGCCCAGCCCGTGGCCGGCTCCAGGTGAGTGGCCAGGGTCTCCAGCGCCTGACGGCTCAGACTGCGCGTGGCCTGCTGCACGTCCGGCACCTCCAGGTCACGGCGGCCATCCAGCAGCGCATAGCTTTGGGCAAGGCTGGCGGCGCGGTGGATCAACCCGCCTGTCAGCAGAAAGCGGCTGGCCACGTCCTCCAACACGGCCGGTCGCAGCGAAACGCCGGCAGCCTGCCAAAAACGGCGTCGCGCGGCACGGTCGGGCGGCGGCAACGTCAGGCTGAGCGAATGCTCCACCAGCGGCCCGCGCAGCCCGCCGCTGCGGCCCAGGGCGATGCCCACGGGGCCGCGATAGCCGGCCAGCCGCGGCAGGTCGAGGC
>DAOUBX010000025.1:0-70954 GCA_034432445.1 Anaerolineales bacterium | reverse complement strand
CTTGCGACCGGTTCCCAGCTTGAGCCGGCTCTGCAGACGCCCTGGCCAGCGCAGCCTTAAGTGCCCGGCACCTAGGGCTGAATAGTTGCGCCAAGACGACAAAACCCGGTTCCGTGCGTTGCGCCGGAACCGGGTTTTGTTGTCTTAGCTGTTCAGGTGGGCAGTGGCGCCAGACCTTTAGGGGTTTCGCACCCCCCAAGGTCTGTTTAGGCCTGCCCGCCTACTTCCACAGATATTGCACCGTGTACTCCAACACTGCCTCGCCGCCGGCCGGCACGGTCACGCGCCATTCGACGGTCTGGCTGTCCAGCTTGTTGTGCTCGGCGGGCTGTCCGTCCAGCTTCTCGGCGATGATCTGCCACTGGCTGCTGCGATACATGCGCTCTACCACGCGCACCTCAATCGGCGCGTCCTTGTGGTTGCGCAGGGTGATCCGGTAGCTCTCTTCCGCGCCGCTGTCGCCCAGCCGCCTGTAGTCGGTCTGCACCCGCTCACCCTTGACGTCGAAGGCGTTGCCCACGGTCAAGCGCACGGTCTCGTCCTTGGGGGTGTGGCCGATCCGATCCTCACCGATCAAGAGCGGGCTGCCGTCCACATCCTCTTGATACATGCGCACCCGGCCGGCCGGCAACTGCGTCTCCAGGTCGCTCTCAGCGTCTGTGCGGAACTCCAGCATCACCGTGACGTTGGTGTTGCCGGTCTGCGCGCCGTAGCTGGGATCGGTGATGGGGGAACCCCAGAAGCCGTAGCCGGCCGCGCCGTCATAGACATAGAACTGCGTGACAGGCACGCCCACGCCGTTGACGAACTCGATCTGCTTGGTCTGCTGGTCCTTCACCGTTACCGGGCGCTGCACCTGGTACAGGTGATACTCGAAAAACTCGCGCTGTTCAACCTGAGGGATTGGCGCCGGTAAGGCGGCAACTTCCGTCGCCATGGGCCTGGCCACCCCCTGATCGCGCACGACGTTGACATCGCCAGCCACCAGCTTGAGCGTGGCCTCCTTGTAGCTGGCGCCGCTGCGGTTGTCCAGCGTCACCCAACCGTCCAGGTCGAAGGCCGTGTTGTCCTTGTTGAGTAGCATGACATAATCAGCACGCCAGCTAATGCCGTTCGTCAGGTAGGTAGTCTCTGTGTCGTGGTCGCCAGCCTGTTGCGCATCCACCAGCCACACCAGGCTGGGCTTGGTGCGCAGGCCCTCAGGGAGAGCGGGGAAGCTGTAGGAACGGATCTGATCGTATTTCAACACGTTCAAAGACCCGTCGGCAGCCTGCAGGATCACGTCGCCGGCGCCGCTGAGCAGGGTGCCGGTGTAGACCTTGGAGTCCTGCGTCTGGACGACGATTTCCTGGTCGATGTACTTCTGCAGCAGTTTCTCCGTGCCGACGATGTCATACTCGAAATTCTGCTCCAGCACGATGGTGTTCAGGGGATCGGTCAGCGAGCGGAAGGACACGCTGGTCGGGTCGATTTGTGCCGCAACGTCGGTGTAGGTGACCTGGTTGAGACCGGCTTGCAGGGGGATCATGCGCCTTTCGCGCACCAGGGCCATATCTTGGTTGTAGACGGTCAACTCGACAGTCTTGTCCTGCGCCTCGGCTGTGGGCAAGGCTGCCGGCCGGGCTGTTAGACTCACGCTGAGCACCAGCACCAGCGCCGCCAGGATGGCCAGGCTTGCTTGCTTCTTTTTGTTCATCTCTTCGTTCTCCTTGGAGCGATAGGCCTCCGTCAAGAGCTTCTGCCTTAGACGCCTGCGCGAGGAGCGCGGGTGTCTCCGATGTGGTCCGAATGGGCGCAGGATGATGTCGTAGGTTATCCTGCAATCACCGGTGATATCACGCTGCCGCAGAGCGAAAGGTTCATTCGACCTAGGCGCCGACCTCCCGCCGCCGCGCTACAAAGATCATGCGCTCACTGTCGCTTTCGTAGGAGTCCAGATCGTAAGAGCCATAGACGTGCTCTGGTGTAAACCCCGCCTTGTCCAGCAGCAGCTCGCCCTCGAAACGGTACAGGTAACGCGCCTGGAACGGAGCCAGGGTGCGGCGGGTGCTGCCGTCGGGAAAGACCTCGTCGTAGATGAACATCACGTGCTGCAGCTGGCGGGCAGTATCGACAGTACGCGAGATTTGTTTGAGCACGGTAGCGCCGGTGTCTGGATCGAACCAGCGGGTTTGCAGCTCCAGGCGGCCATCGGCATCGAGCAAGTGCTGCGGATTGGGGTTGTCCACGTCGATGATCAGCAGTCCGCCCGGCAGGAGCAGCTTGTGCCACGCCCTCAGCGCCTCCAGTTGATCCTCGATGGTGGTCAGGTGCATGAACGAGTTGATCGCAATGAACGCCATGCGGTACTTCTGGGGCAGGTCGGGCCGGCGCATGTCGGCCTGCACAAGCTGGATGCGGTCGGCCAGCCCGCTGAGCGCCACCTTTTCCCGCGCCACCTCCAGCATTTTGGCAGACATGTCCACCCCGGTGACGGCGAAACCGGCGCGCGCCAGCGGCAGCAGCAGACGCCCCGTGCCGCAGCCCAGCTCCAACAGCGGCCCGCCGGTCATTTCGGCAAAGCCTTGGTACAGCACCACATCGTCCTGAAAGGGCTCGTAGTCCAGGTCGTAGAATCGAGCAAAACGGTCAAAGTCGGCCATGCGAATCTCCTGAGGGGCAGAGGGTCAAAGGGCTCGAGATCAGAAGTCAACGCGTCATGCGTTTCTTCGCCGAGAAACCGCAGACGGCAAAGCTGGTCAGTCCTGACAAGGGCGCTCATTTGCGCTGCGCACAATCACCCGGCTTTTTGGCAAATCGAGAACCACCGAAATCTGCGCCACCGATCGCCGTTCACCGGTCACCGTTCACCCGAATTGTAACACATTGCACGGCTAACATCAACACCGGCTGACGCGCTTCTTGACTCCAAGCCGCTTTGCGCTATAATGGCCCTCAAGACTTGCCCCCGTGGTGGAATTGGCATACACGGCAGGTTGAGGGCCTGTGCCCGATCGGGCGTGTCCGTTCGAGTCGGACCGGGGGCACCTCTGCAGCACAAGCTGCATCCGTGAGCGAGAAAGGGCGCCCAAGACTCCCTTTCTCGTTTTGTTTTTTTGGTCGGAGTTCACCTTGCACGTACTTGGCCGGCGTCTATTACTCGCCTGTGCGTTACTACTGCTTCTGGCAGCGGTAGCGGCCGGACATCAGTCGGTCGCTGCGTCATCTGATCTGGCGGGCAGCGCGCCTCCGGCATCCACTGGCCGCATGGCGCAACTCTCTCCCCCCCTGGTCAACGCGCCGGCCTGGCACGCAGTTCAGCTGCACGTGCATGGCTGGAGCAACCACAACGCGCAGCAACAGCCCCAGTCCATGCAGCATTACATGGCGTGGGCCGCTCAGGCTGGCCTCGACGCGGTGTGGTGGACGGATCACAACAAGCTTTTCACGCAGGATCGCGATTTCCGGCTTGACTTTGAGCAAGGGGAGGTCACCGAGTCGCTGGACATCAAGCTGCCGTATCCCACTACGCCCCCGTATGACCAACAGTGGTATGCTGCCTGGCTGGCAGCCACTTACAGCCCCACCATTCAGCCGGCAGCGAGTTTACATGGCAATTGGTTGCGGATGACAGCCACAGCCGACGGCGACGACAACCTGGGCCGTTTTCAGTACCGCTTGCAGAGCTACTTGCGCACCCCCGTGTCCGGCCATGCGCTGGTGCGTCCCCTGGCGAGCGATCCAGTGCTAGAGTTCGATGCTCGCCTGTGTGGCGACAGTGGCTCAGATGCTTATGCCGAAGTGCGCGTCGATCTTTCGTGGCACTACAACGGCGCTCCCGTGCAGCAGGCTATCGTCTATCGCCTTGCGCCCGCTGACCATCCTGCCGAGGTGGTGAGCGTGGGGAACCGCGTCACGGTGACGGTTCCTTTGACCGACACGCACCTCTCCTTGCCTCTGCTGCCAACAGCGGCGTTGCTGGCGGATGGCGCTGACAACGCTGTTCAAGACCTGGTTCTGGCTGTGGCCGCGCGGCGCCAGGCAACGGCATGCCTAGAGGTCAGCAAGGTAAGGCTTTTTAGCCGCCAGCCCAACGCTGCCCACAACTTCGCTGCCTACCGCCAGACCGCGCAGCTGTACAGCGACCGTTACTCGGTTGCTTCCTTCGTTGTTTGGGAGCAAAACGCAGGGCGGCAGCATTTCAATCCGTTTCTACCGACAGACTCCAACTTGATCCCCGACCGGGACGATGTGGCTGGCCACGCGCTGGTACCCATGATCCACGCTGCCGGCGGCGCTGTTTCGCTGAACCATCCGTTTGGGGCCAGCTACCCGCCGCTGTTGTCGGAGGCACAGCAGGAAGAACGTTTGCGCAGTACGTCGCAAGAACTGCTCGCCGTCCGCGCCTGGGGGGTCGACGCCATCGAGATTTATCCCCGACGCGCCGGTGTAGACCTCACGCGTCATTTGAAGCTCTGGGATCTGCTGGCCGCCAACGATGTACCGTTGTGCGGCGTGATGAGCAGTGACCAGCATGGCGGGCCGATGGATTGGTACCAGGCCAGCATGGTGACCTGGATCGAGGCGCCTGTACCAGAACAGGACCTCCTGTTGTCTGGCCTGAAGCGCTGTCGCGTCTTTTTCGGCGACCTGCGTCGGTTCGATGGCGTGTTCGACCTGCGGCTTGGCAACGCAGCCATGGGTCAAACGGCGCATCTGCCACGCGGTCATGCGCTCCTGCAGGTGCTCATCGATCCTCTGCCGGCTGATGCTGTGGTGAAATTGGTTCATGTTGCCAGACAGCCGGGCCCTGAATTGGTTTACCTGATCGACCATCAGCCGATCGACGTGACACAGCCTATCAGAATCGATGTGAACCGGCCCGGGTTTGTCCGTGTCGAGCTGTGGAGCGCGCGCGGTGAGCCGATGGCGTTTAGCAATCGCATCATGATTGCCCCAATTGACACGTCCAATCGCCTGCAGTATCTGCCGATGTTTCTGGTCGACGTCACACGGCCCTAGGCGACGTGCCAGGGAGGTAGGCTTGTCAAGACGAGCGTTTCTCACGGTAGCCTTGTCGATCCTGCTCGTGGCCGCGGTAGTGTTGCCGGGGCTATGGCGCGAGGTGCGCTTGGCGCAAGCCAGCCGGCCCCTCTTGCAGGCCCTGTTGCTGCGCATCAGCATCCACGACCTACCGTTAGGGCCGGGCACGCCGCCGATCTGGGCGCTGGCGCGCTCCGCCGTGGGCGCCCCACTGATCGCGCCGCGTCCTCCGGACGCCGTGGTGACAGAACTCAAGGTCGAGCAAGCGTTGGAGCAGACGGTGAGCCAGCTCACGCAGATGGGAGGCCGGCCGCGCTTGGCGGGTATTGCCGCAGGTACGCGGGGAGACTATTCGCAAGCTGCCGAACTGTTGACGCAGGCGCAACGCGCTCGGCCACAAGACGTGTTTACCAGCCTGGCTGCCGGCAACGTGCTGGATGCGCAGGGTGACCGCCCGGCGGCAATAGCCGCGTGGGACGAGGCGGGCGCACGCCGCGGCATCGCCGTACAGTTGTACCGTTGGGGATCGCAGTTGGCGCGACAGGGCGCGCGCCCGCGTGCTGAGGCAGCTTTGACCCTTGCGACCGAGGTCGATCCCACCTTTGCCGATCCCTTCTATGCCCTGGGTGGCTTCTATTGGGGCCAGGACAACGCCAAAGCGGCTGAGATGTTCCGCACTGCTCTGGCTGCCGGCGGCCTGGCGCCTTATTTCCAACTAATGGCTGAAGCCCGGCTGGCTTTGCTGGAAGATCGTCCCGCCGACGCCGTGGCGCCGCTGGAGCAGGCGACGCAGTTGCGGCCAGATGACCCGGAGAGCAGCGAGCTTCTGGGCAATGCGCTGCGCCGGCTGGGCCGCACCGACGAGGCCATCGTCTTTTTCAGACGCGCCGCTGCCCTGAACCCGACTGCGCCGTGGCCGTTGATCCAACTGGGTCAAGTTCATCTGCTGCTGGGCAACTACGAACCGGCAATCGCGTCGCTAACCCAGGCTATTGCGCGGCGCGCCGACCTGCCTGTAGCCTTCGAGCTGTTGGCCCGCGCCTACACCGGCGTCGGACAACCCCAGCAAGCCGCCGCGGCCTGGCGTCAGGCGGTCGCCTTAGCCCCCCAAAACACCACCTATCTCAGAGGTCTAGCCGATGCCCTCGCCCAGGCCGGTCAGTTGGCCGAGGCGGCTGAGGTCTATCAGGCGCTTCTGCAGCTTAACCCTGACGATGTCGGCGTCCAGCGTAGCCTGCGTGGCGTGCAAGACCAGCTGCAAGGCCAGCCATAGCGAGCCGGCCATAGCCGGCGCAGCAGGGAAGTCGCCGCTGCGCCAAGACACGCAGAACCCTTGAGCCCGAGGGAGGTGTCTGGACGTGCTGCGGCGACTTCCTGCGTTTGGAGCACCTGGCTCTTCTGCGCTTACTCCGCCAGGCGCAGGATCAACGGCAAATAGGCCCGTGGCCGCACAGGGACTTCCGTCGGCGTCGACGTTGGCGTGGTGGTGGGCGTTGCTGTTGGCGTAGCCGTGGCCGTGGGCGTCGGCGTCATGGTCGACGTTGGGGTGGCCGTTGGCGTTGCCGTCGCGGTGGGCGTAGGCGTGTTCGTCGGCGTGGGGGTGGGCGTCGGCGTTGAGCGGATTTCGCCGAAATCCACCTGCACCTTGACCCCTAGCCGTGGCACGTTCACGGTGCGTTGATTGGGGGTCGTGCTGGTCCAGCCTTCAGGTTGAATCTGCGTCACGACGTAGGTGCCGGGCTGGCGGATCAGGAAGGCATACCAGCCGCAGCAGCCACTGGTGGTCGTCCGGCCGTCCGTCAAGGTGAGGGTCACGTTGCCGATGCCCGTCTCGCCCAGCCAGGGCTGGTACACACCGTCGGCGTTGCGATCGTCGAACACCCAGCCACCGATCTCCGATTGAGGTGGACTGATCTCGAACGTGGCCTGGCCGGAGACTGTGTAGGTGAAGCCCAGGTGATCCTGTGCGCCGGTCACGGTGGCGGTGTTGCTGCTGTTCTGACAGGCCGTCGTCGGCGTAAAGGTCAGCGTCAGCGCGGCGTTGGCCCCAGGACCCAGCGCGCCGGTGGTGGAGATCAGGTTGGTCCAGGTCAAGGTAGGGCTCGTTGCATCAGGCGGGATGCTGGCGCCGGTGAACTGGATGCAGGTGGGGTCGAACACGTCCTGTAGCGGTAGGTGCGTGATGGTGGTCACGCCGGTGTTGCGGATCTCGACGGTGAACTCGGCCGGCTGGCCGCTGATGACGACGTTGTCGCCGGGATAGGGGGCGGTCAGGCGCTTTGTAATTGCCAAATCGCCGACACGTACCGTGGCAGTGTCCTGCGCCGTCGTAGCCACGCCGAGCGATGGGTCGCTAGCCGTCCAGGTGACGACGTTGGTCGTGGCTTCGTCCACCGTGGCGGGCGCCGTGATAAAGACGCTGGCTCCCGGCGTGAGCGTGTAAGGCAGCGCTGCAGCCAGCGTGCCCAGCTTGTCGTCCACCACCGTGTGCTGCGGCAGGGCTACGCTGCCCGTGTTTCGCACTTCGTAGCAGTAGATCACGCGGCTGCCTGCTTTGACGATGAGGCTGTCGCTGCTTGCGCAGACGTTGGGGTCAACGCCGACGGTCTTGGTGACCACGATGGACGCCGTCTCCACGCGCGCACTGTCCGTGGCGGTGAGCGACAGCCCTAGCGCGGGCAAGCTGGCAGTCCACGTCATGATGTTGGTCGTGGGTGCGTTCAGAACGGCCGCCCTTGTAATGAAAGTCGTGGCGCCAGGCGACAAGGAATAAGTCAGGTTGGCAGCGATCGTGCCCAGTTGGTCGTCCACCACATCGTGCAGGGGCAGCGCTACGCTGCCGGTGTTGGTCAGGCGGTAGCAGTACACAACCGACTTGCCCGCGGCCACGGCGACAATGTCGCTGCCGGCGCAAGCCAGCGGGTTGATGCCCACGGTCTTAGCCACGGCCATCGAGGCCACCTGCACCGAGGCCGTGTCTGTGTCCTGTACGGCCAGGCCCAGGTCAGGGATGCGCGCCGTCCAGGTCACGGTGTTGGTGACGGCCGTGTCCAAGGTGGCAGCGACGGTGATGAACGCGTTGGCTCCAGGCGTGAGCGTGTAGGGATAACTGCTCAGGATTGGGCCGAGCGCGCTGTCCACTACGTCGTGCACGGGTAAGTCCACGCTGCCGGTGTTGCGTACCCGGTAGCAGTAGACCACCTCGCTGCCGGCGGTAACGGTCAGCGCATCGGTGGCGGCGCAGATTGACCGATCCGTGCCCACGGTCTTGGTCACATCGAGCGCGGCGGTGTGCACGGTGGCGGTGTCGGCGGCCATGATCGGCGCCCCGCCCGCCGCGCTCTGCGCCATCCACACCGCCAGGTTGGTCACCGGCGCGTCAATGGTCGCCGGCGCGGTGATGAACACCGAAGCCCCCGGCGCTAAGGCATAGTTGAGGTTAAAGGCCAGTGCGCCCAGCTCGCTGTCGAACAGGTCGTGGCTGGTCAATGTGACGCTCCCCGTGTTGCGCACCGTGTAGCAGTAGAAGACCTGGGTGCCGGGCAGCACGACGACTGCATCGTCTGCTGCGCAAGTGGTAGAGTCCAATCCAACCGTTTTGGTCAGCACGAGCGATGCGACTGCGGGCTGGGTAGTGGTCGGCGGTGCAGCAAGCTGCAACACGCCTGTTGTCTGAGTAACTGCGGATAGCTCTGCAGTGGTTGGAGATGCGGCCGGCAACGTCTCGGCCGCAGGCTGCGCTGCCAGGGCCATGCCAGCGGCGAAAAGCGCCAAGGCAATGCCGAGAGCTAGCGCCACCAGTGTGAGTTGCCTCGCTTTGATTGTTTGCATGTTGACCTCCTGTGCACGCGGAAAAGGCGCATCCCATCCGGCGCGAGTGAGCACGGGGGGTGTATGCACCGTCGTGATGCGCTCATCATAGCCGGCTAATATGAACGCCAGATGAAAAAGGCCCCAAGGCAAGCTTACAGTTTTTCAAGCGCGCTTTGTAACTACTCAGCCATAGGTGCCGGGCATTTGGTTCTGGTTTGCAAACGTGTCTGTGAAGCCAACCTAGGTCGCAAATCGCCTACAAATGCCCGGCACCTGAGCAGTTAGCGCGCTTTTGGCACAACCTGTTGGACGTGGTACAATCCGGCCGCTATGGGTGTATCGCAAGATCAGTCGTCCCCCCGTGTGGTGGTTATCGGTCTCGACGGCGCTACTTGGGACATTGCTCGCCCGCTGTTGCAGGCCGGGCGCATGCCGCATTTGGCGCGGTTGATGGCGGCCGGCGTCGCCGGTCCGCTGGCGTCGACCGTGCCGCCTATCTCGGCCGCAGCCTGGGTAACCTTCCTCACGGGGCAAAATCCCGGCCGTCATGGCGTGTACCAGTTCCGCAAGATGGATTTGCGCCAGTACGGCGCCTATCGCGATGAGTTCGCCGCCAGCCGTGACTATGTCGGCCGCAGCTTTCTGGAGTTTGCCGGGCACCGCGGACGCCGCGTGGCTGCCGTGGGCATTCCGATGACCTATCCGCCTTTTCCGGTCAACGGCTTCCTGGTCAGCGGCTTTCCTCGGCCTTTTGGCCCCACGGCGCACGTCTGGCCGCCGGAGATGGCGGCTCGGCTTGGCCGCTGGGATGCCATGCCTGACAATTTCAACTTCTCGCTGTCGCCAGCCAAGACGGTCGAGGCCTCCGACTACTGGGTGCGCAAGTACACCGACATCTTGCTGGAGGCTCTGGCCGCCGAGCCCTATGATCTGGCGTTGGTGGTGTGGAACAGCACCGACAACATCCCTCACCTGTATTGGAAGTACACAGACCCTGCGTTTCCCGCCTACGACGCTGCCGGCGCACGGGAGTTCGGCGAGGTGATCAACCACCAGTACGAGGTGGCGGACGCCGAGATCGGCCGCTTGTTGGCTGTGCTACCGCTGGCGGAGACGGCTGTGTTGGTGATGTCGGACCACGGCATGGGGCCCTATCCCCACCGGCAGGTGCACCTGAACGCCTGGCTGGCCGCGCAAGGGCTGCTAGCTCTGCGGCCCGGCGCGCGATCACACCCCAGCCTGGCCAACCGCGCCATCTCGCAGGTGCGGCGGCGGCTGCCCACGCAGTGGCGGCAGCGCCTGCGCGCGCGGCTCCCCGCTGAGGCGCGCGTTGCGCTCTTCGCCCGTCATCAAAACTTGGACGCCATCGATTGGACGCGGACCCAAGCGTACCGTCTCAACGTCTTTCCCACAGTGGAAGGCATCATCGTCAACCTGCAAGGCCGGCAGGCACACGGCGTCGTGCCACCGGGCGCGGCCTACGAAGAGGTGCGGGACGCGATCTTGGCCGCGTTGGCCGACCTGCGCGACCCGGAGACCGGCGCCGCCATCGTCAGGCGAGCCATTCGTCGTGAAGAGCTGTTCGACGGCCCGCACCTGGACGAGATCCCTGATATCCTGGTCGAGATGAACGACGCCTACACCGGCGGATCGCACGCCGCCGGGCCGTTGGTCACCGATCTACCGCTGGCCCAACTCAGCGAGTACAGCGCCACCCATCGGCCCACCGGTCTGTTCGTCCTCGCCGGCCCAGGTGTACACCAGGGCCAATGGTTGGAGGGCGCAGCGATCGTCGATCTGGCGCCCACGCTGCTGCATCTCATGGGCTTGCCCGTCGCCGCCGGCATGGATGGCCGCGTGTTGCAGGAGCTCTTTGCGCCGCCGCTGCGACCGGTGCAAGTCGCCGATTACAGTGTCACGCCCTCAGCCACCGTGGCCGGCTTGTCGGCCGAAGAAGAAGCTGCCATTCGCCAGCAGTTGGCCGGCCTGGGCTATCTTTAGCCCGTTTCCCTGAAGTTCACCATGCAAAGCATCCGCCTGCGCGCCCTACCAACCAAGCCGCTGCGCATTCACCCTGCCTGGTTCCTCGCGCCGACTGGCCTGATCGTCTGCGTTGCCATCGGCCTGGCGCAGGGTTGGCTGCAGTCGCCTCTGGTGCCGCTGGCTGTGCTTGGGGGCATGGTGGCAGTGGCCTGGACGGGGGTCGTGATCGCGCGGCCGGAGTGGGCATTGTTGTTCTATGCCTTTGCCGGCGTCAACCTGAACGGTATCGATTTGCCCGTGCCTGTGGGCGGGCTACGCCTGAGCCCAGACATCATCCTGTCCTCGCTGTTGATTGTCGGCGTGCTATTTCGGGTGCTGACGACGCGGCAATCGCTGGGCCGGCTGCCGATCACCTTGCCCTATCTGATCTTTCTAGCCGTGCCGTTCATTACGCTGATCTGGTCACCGGTGCCGCTGCAATCGATCAAAGGTGCGTTTCGGTTCGTGGGCTACTACGCGCTGATCTGGCTGATCGTGGACGTGGTCCGTACGCCGCAGCAGGTCATGCGCATGGTGACGGCGATGATGCTGTCGCCGGTGATCCCGATCGTGGTCGGCTTCTATCAGGTGGCCACGGGCGGCGGCCAGACTATCTGGGCCGGGGAGCGCTTCAACCGCGTGTATGGCTTGGCCGGCGGGCCGTTCACGCTGGCGTTCTACTTGGTGTTGCTCATACCGTTGCTGCTGGTGTTCTTCCTGGAGCGGCCGCCGCAAGCGGGGTCGGCCGATGATTGGGAGCCCACTGAGCATGAGCGGCCAGAGCACGGGCAAGATCGGCCAGAGCGACTTGCGATCTACCGCAACCGCAGGGCGCTTGGAGTGCTTCTGGTGGGCAGCGTCGTCACGCTGTTGCTCACCTTCATCCGCGGCTCCTGGCTGTCGTTGGCAGCCGCTGCGATGCTGCTGGGCCTGATTCGCTATCGCCGGTTGCTGGTTGCCCTTCCTGTCGCCATGCTTGGCTTGCTCTGGGCCTATGCGCCGGCGCAGACGCGGCTGGCCGAGACGCTCGACCCCAACAGCACGCTGTTTGGCCGGCTGCGCCTGTGGGACTTTGCCATCGAGTGGATCGCCACCAGCCCGCTGGTCGGGGTGGGCATGAAGGCGTTCGAGTACTACTACGTGCTGCTCGCCGCGCCGCTCACCGCCACCGGCCTCGACCGCCGCGAGAAGTTCCTCGTCGGCCAGCGGCCGCACAACGAGATCATCGGCTACTTGCTGGATGTGGGCGTGATCGGCACTGTTGCGCTCCTGATCGCGTTGTTCATCATCGTGCGCACGGCGATTCGCATCTACCGCTATGGCCCGGCAGCAACGATGCGTCTGTACGCGCTGGCCTTCTTGATCAGCGCCACCGGCATGTTCATCGGCGCGCTGGGCGACAACGTCTTCTCGCAGCCCACGGTCGCCGTGTACTTCTGGATGATGTCCGGCCTGATCTTAGCGATCGACCGCCACATGCTCAGCTCTTCCATTTCCCCCGCTTCCTCTGGTTCCCTTGTTTTCCAACCTCTGAGCGTTCAGAGAACTGGCGAAGCTGGTGGAACTGGCGGAACTGGCAGAACTTGATCGTGGGCCATGCTGCGCGTCCTGATGGTCGGTCCTACGCCGCGCATCTACGGCGGCATCTCAGCGGTGGCCGGCGCTATTCTGGACTCTGACCTGCCGCAGCGCTGTCGACTGACCTATCTGGCTGAGGGCACGCGGCAGGGGCCGGCGCATAAGGTGGCCCATTTCGTTAGCGCGCTGGGCAAGATGCTTTGGCTGCTGCTGCGACGTCAAGTGGACGTTCTCCATCTGCAGGTGGGCGGTGGTAGCAGCTTTTACCGCCATGTGTTCTACCTGATCCTAGGACGGCTGGCGGCTGTACCGGTGATCTTTCACTGGCATCTGCCGGGTGACGCCGCTACAGCGACCGATGTGACCGGTGAAGACAACATACTCAGGCAGCGCGTTGCGCGCTGGGCGTTGGAACACGCCGCCTGTGTCGTGGTGTTGTCGCCGACTTGGCAGCGGGCGCTGGCCAGGCTCACGGCCAACACACGGATCGTCACCCTTATGAACCCTGTGGACTGCGCGGCCGTCCGCCCACCGGCCGATCCGGCTGCACGCAGTGCGAACCTGGTGCTCTTCCTGGGCGATTTCTCCCAGCGCAAGGGCGTGCGCGATCTGTTGGCCGCGGCGCCGTTCGTGCTGGCGGCCCAACCTGCGGCGCGCTTCGCCATCTGCGGCGGCGAGCCGACAGCGGAACTAACTGCGTTGGCCGCGCCGCACCTGGTGGCTATCGACTTCCCCGGCTTTGTGCGTGGGGAAGCCAAGCTGCGGCTCTTGCAGCAGGCCGCCTTGCTGGTGCTGCCGTCCTATGCCGAGGGCGTGCCTGTGGCAGTGCTGGAGGCCATGGCGGCCGGCCTGCCCGTGGTCGCCACACCCGTTGGCGGCCTGCCCGACATTCTGCGAGAACCTGCCAACGCCCTGCTGGTGCCCCCTGGCGACGTTGCAGCACTGGCCCAGGCTATCGTGCGGCTGCTGGATGACCCCGCCTTGCGCGAGGACATGGGCCGGCGCAACCGCCGGCAAGCCTTGGCCGAGCACGACCTGCCCGCCTATGCCGCCAAGCTGGCCGCGCTGTACGACGAAGTAGCCACGCAACACCAGTCCTGACCGCACCGGTCGACAACCCACCGCTCAACCAGTCTACCAAGCAACCGCTTTCTTAGCGCACCACTCAAGTCTCTCGCCTACTGTGCCATGTCCAACGTCCTGATCTACATCATAGATGCGCTGCGCGCCGACCACTTGAGCTGCTACGGCTACCCCCGACCGACCACGCCGGTCCTCGACGCCTTGGCCAGCGACGCACAGACCGTGCGCTTCACACAGGCCTTTTCCACCAGCACGTGGACCAAGCCGGTGGCCGCGTCGATCTTGAGCGGCTGCTATCCGCCGGCGCACGGCGTGCGCACGCGGCAGGACTTGTTCACGCGCGCCGTGCCGCGTCTGCCGGCCTTGCTTCAGTCAGCCGGCTATCATACCATGGCCGTCAGCGCTATCGGCAATGTCTCCTCGCCGCTTGGTTTTGCCATTGGCTTCGATCGCTTTGTTGACTTGTACAAGGACGCCGGTCTGGCCGACCGGCGCACGGTCAGCAACACCGGCGCCTGGAAGCTCTACTTCGAGCACGATACGACCGTGGTTCTGCCTTTGGCCGAGGATGTCAACGCGGTCGCTTTGCCTTGGCTAGATGAGCAGGAGACCGCCACACGCCCTTGGTTCCTGTTCGTGTGGGTGTTGGACCCGCACGACCCCTACTACCCGCCGGCCGGCTATGATCGCTGGCGCGATCCAAGCTACCGAGGACGCATCGACGGCAGCGCCGAGAGCGTGCGCCGCGTGCGCGGCCAGGCCGACGTGCAGCGGCTGATCGATCTGTACGACGGCGAAATCGCCTACACGGACGAGCAGTTGGGCCGCTTGTTGGACCACCTGCGCCGGCGAGGACAGTTCGACGACACGTTGATCGTCGTGGCCGGCGATCACGGCGAGGCTTTTGGCGAGCACGGCGACTTCGTCCACGGCCATCTAGCCTACGAAGAGGTCATGCGCGTGCCGCTGCTGATCAAGTTTCCCAGCGCCGTACCGGTTACCGGCGAGGCCAACGCCACGCTTGCGCAGCTGGTTGATGTGGCCCCCACGGTGCTGGACGCCCTGGGGCTGGGGCGCTTAGCTGCCGGCATGCAAGGGTACAGCCTACTGCCTCTCGTGCGCAAAGGCCGGCGCAGCGCAGCGTCGCGCGTGGCCGCCTACGCCGAAACACAAGCCTCGCCCGCTAATCATCGGTTGCTGGCCGTGCGCGACGAGCGGTGGAAGTATCTGCGCGTGGAGCCGCCAGGCGACTACCGCGGCGGCTCGGCGCAACCGGTCGCAACGGTCGGCTGGCGCCAACGCCTGCGCGGCTACGTTCAGCAGCTGGCCAACGCCGAGATGCGCAAGAAAGTGCTGCGTAACCCCATGTTCTACGTGCGCCGGCAGATGGCCCAGCGCGAGATGCTCTTCGACCTGGCGGCCGATCCGCAGGAGCGCACCAACGTGGCAGCCCACCATCCGGACGTCGTGCACGAGATGCAAGCTATGCTCGAGGCGTGGTTGACCGAATGCCGTGTCTACGGCGAGCTGAGCGATGTGCACAGCGACGGTGTGGGTCTGGACGAGGACACGCAGCGTCAGTTACACGGACTCGGGTATCTCTGATGGGCGAGCGGAACGAGTTGATCACGGTGGCCTGGGCTGATAGCCATGCGCCGGCAGGTTATGCGGTAACCAAGCGCCTGCTCGACATAAGCGTGGCACTGGCGGTGTTGCTGATCGGCCTGCCGCTCTGGCTGCTCATCGCCCTGGCCGTCAAGCTGAGTTCGCCCGGCCCGGTTTTCTATCGCGGGACTGTGGTGGGCAAGGGCGGCGCGGCGTTTCGCTACTACAAGTTTCGCACCATGGTGGCCGGCGGCGACAACAGCGCGCACAAGGAGTGGCTGGCGCGCTTCGTCAAAGAGGACGCGGCCTTTGCCGCAGACGAGAGCGGCAAGCCGATCTTCAAGGTGGTGGCCGATCCGCGGATCACGCCGGTCGGCCGCTGGCTGCGCAAGTTGAGCCTGGACGAGGTGCCGCAGATGCTGAACGTGCTGCGGGGGGAAATGAGCCTGGTGGGGCCGCGGCCCCCCGTACCTTACGAGTTCGAGCACTACGACGAGGCGGCCAAGCAGCGGCTCAGTGTTACCCCTGGCATCACCGGCCTCTATCAGGTGACGGCGCGCAGCCAGGTAGGCTTCAGCGGTATGCTGGCCATCGACCTGGACTATATCCGGCGGCGCTCGCTGGGGCTGGACCTGTGGATTATGCTCAAAACCCCCTGGGTTATGCTGACCGGGAAAGGTGCAGGGTAACTACCCTGGTGCCGGGCACTTGTGACCGATCTGCAACCGGCGATGATATTGCCGAAATCGGCGCAAGCGCAGCCCCCGGTGCCCGGCGCTTGCAAATGCCAGACGCGCGGAAAGACCTCTGAAGACATCATGCGTATTCTCTACTTGACCCACAACGTCACCTGGAAGGGCGGCGGCGCGTTCTTCCGCGCCTATCATCAGGCGCGTCATCTCGTGCAGCGCGGGCATGACGTGACGGTGGTCAGCATTGCGCCCAAGGCGCGCACGGGCTTTCGGCAATTCGAGGCCGACGGTGTGACCATCGTCGAGTCGCCGGACTTGCTCAGCGGTCAGGCGCGCACCGGCTGGGACCCGTGGGACACCCTGCAGCGTATTCGCCATTTCCAGCGTGCGCAGTTCGACCTCGTGCATGGGCTGGAATCGCGGCCGGTGGTGGCGCTGCCCGCGCTGTGGCTTAAGCGCACCCAAGGCATTCCCGTGATCCTGGACTGGGCCGATTGGTACGGCCGCGGTGGCACGGCCCACGAGCGCACCCGTTGGATCCGGCTGTTCATGGAGCCTGTGGAGACCTTCTGCGAGGAGAAGTTTCACCCCTTGGCGGATGGCTGCGTCGCTATGGGTGAACCTCTGCTGGAGCGCGCTGCGGCCTTGGGCATACCGCGCGATCGCATGATCAACTTGTTGCACGGCTGCGATCCTGAAGGTCTGACACCCTATCCTGTTGACGCGGCGCGCAGCAGGCTGCAAGGTTTGCCAAAAGAGGGATTCGTGTTAGGATATGTCGGCGTCATGCGCAAGACCACGGCCGAGCTGCTGTTTCCCGCTTTTCAGCGCTTGCGCCAGCAGGCCGGCTGTCCGGTCAAGCTGGTCTGCGCCGGCAACCACAAGCTGCCGGACTTCTGGAGCTATGTGCCGGCGGACTGTGCCGCGGATGTCGTCGAGACTGGCTGGATTTCCTACGAGGAGTTGAACCTGTTTTTGTCGGCCAGCGATGTGATGGTGTTGCCGTTCCGGCGCATGACTGCGACCGATAACATCTGGCCTTCCAAGCTCAACGACTACTTGGCCGTCGGCCGGCCGACCGTGGGCACGGACATGCGCATTCTGCGCCCTGTGTTTGCCCAGCATCAGATCGGCCTGTTGACTGCCGATGAGCCGCAGGCTTTTGCCGATGGCTGTTTGCGCTTGTTGCACGACGCTCCTTTGCGCCAGCAGATGGCGGCTAACGCCCGCGCGTTGGCGGAGGGCGAGCTTTCTTGGCAACATTTGGTTGATCGCCTAGAGCAATTCTACCAAGAGCTTGTGTCGAAGATGCTGGCCGCTTGACCCGGCATCGCTCGACTGTCAGTGCCGGTCCCGCAGGACGCTTCCGCAGTCAGCAAGTGCCCGGCACCTGAGCAGTTTAAGACGAAAGAGAAGAGACAATGAACTGGTCCGGCAAGAAAATTTTGGTTACCGGCGGCGCGTCGTTCATCGGCAGCCACCTGGTGGACGCGCTGGTGCGCCAGGGCGCGCACGTGCGCGTGGCCGACGACTTGTCCAGCGGCAAGCTAGACAACCTGCAACACTCCATCGAGCACGTCGAGTTCTTGCTCGGCGACTTGCGCGACCGCAGCTTTGCCGAGCGCGCAGTGCAGGGCATGGAAGTGGTCTTTCACCTGGCAGCCTCGCACGGCGGTCGCGGTTACATCGACACTCATCCCGTGGAGTGCTCAACCAACATGGTGCTCGATGGCACCGTGTTTCAGGCGGCGTGGCAGGCCGGTGTGGAGCGGGTATGTTTCACCAGCTCAGCTTGCGTCTATCCGACAACCTTGCAGAACGAGATGCAGATCGCCGAGGGTGGCCTGGTCTATCTGCGCGAGGAATGGGCCGATCCGTTTGTGCCCGGGCGCGCCCTGGCCGATGGCGAGTATGGCTGGGCCAAGTTAATGGGCGAGATGGCCCTGCGCGCTTACCATAAGCAGTACGGCATGAAGTGTGTTTCCTGCCGCCTGTTCACAGCCTACGGCGAGCGGGAGAACGAGACGCATGCCGTGATCGCTCTGATCGCCAAGGCGTTTGTGGGCATGGACCCTTACGAGATTTGGGGCACGGGCGAACAGGACCGCAATTTCACCTACGTGGGCGACATCGTCGAGGGCCTGATGCGTGCTGTGGTTCACGTCGAGGACGGCAGCGCCGTCAACATCGGCACCGCCGAGCACATCAAGATCAAGGACGTTGCTGCCAAGATCTTCGAGATCACCGGCTTCCGGCCGCAGAAGCTGTACTTCGACACCAGCAAGCCTGTCGGGGTGTTCAGCCGCGCTGCCGACCTGAGCCGCACGCGCGCCTTGTTGGGCTGGGAGCCGGCTACCACATTCGAGGACGGCCTGCGCCGCACCATCGACTGGTACTATGCCACGCACGACCGCGTGGAGGTGGCACGTAATCTCAACCTGCGGCTAACGGAACGGTAAAAACGCAAACTGGCGTGGCCGGAGATGGGGAACTATCCCCAAGAGACCGGCCAGCGCAGCGGATGACAAATGGTGGGTGTGAACTGACATGATGCGCCACGTGTTACTAGCCAAGATCCATCGGGCAACGGTTACGGGAGCAGATTTGCACTACGTGGGGTCGATCACCCTGGATCCGGATTTGATCGAGCTGGCCGGCATCTTGCCCTGGGAGCGTGTGCAGGTCGTCGACATCGACAACGGCACGCGACTGGAAACCTACGTGATTCCCGGCGTGCGGGGCAAGCGCGAGGTACAGCTGAACGGCGCAGCCGCGCGTTTGGTGTCGCCCGGCGACAAGGTGATCGTAATGGCTTATGGCTGGCTGGATGAGAAGGAATTGGTCGGCTATCGCCCAACGGTAGTTTTGATGGATGAGCAAAATCAGGTCAAGGAGATCTACCGGCCTGACCCACCAAGCCGCTGAACGCCCAGGACTGACCCCATGACCAAAGCCCTCGTGACCGGCGGCGCCGGCTTCATCGGCTCTCACACAGTTGACCTGCTGCTGGCCAAAGGTTACGCTGTGCGCGTGTTGGACGCTTTGACCCCGCCCGTGCACCGAGACGGCCAGGTCCCCGACTACCTGCCGGCCGATGTGGAGTTCATACGCGGCGACGTGCGCGACCGCCGCGCTCTGCGCCAGGCGCTAGACGGCGTCGATGTGGTTGTGCACTTGGCGGCCTATCAGGATTATCTTACCGACTTCAGCCGGTTTTTCGACGTCAACGCCACCGGCACCGCGCTGCTCTACGAGCTCATTGTCAACGACCATCTGCCGGTGCGCAAGGTGGTGGTCGCCAGCAGCCAATCCATCTACGGCGAGGGCAAGTACACCTGTCCCGAACATGGCGTGCAGTATCCGTCGCTGCGCTCGGAGAGCCAACTGCGGGCCGGCCAATGGGACGTGCGCTGCCCGCACTGCGGTGCTGTGCTGACGCCCCTGCCCACCGACGAAGCGGTGGTCAACCCGCACAACCAATATGCCATGTCCAAGTATGCCCAGGAGATGATTGCGCTGAACCTAGGCCGGCGCTACGGCATTCCGACGGTAGCCATGCGCTATTCCATCACCCAAGGCCCGCGCCAGAGCTTTCGCAACGCCTATTCCGGCATTTGCCGTATTTTTGTCACGCGCATGCTGGCCGGCCATGCGCCGGTGGCTTACGAGGACGGCCAACAGCTGCGCGACTATGTGTACGTGGGTGATGTGGCACAGGCTAACATGCTGGTGCTGGAGGACGCGCGGGCCGCCTATCAGGTGTTCAACGTCGGCGGCGGGCAGGCGGTCACCGTGTTAGCGTATGGCGCGCTGGTGGCTGAGGTCTTGGGCGTGGACATCCCTGTGGTCGTGCCCGGTGAATATCGTTTTGGCGACACCCGGCACATTGTCTCGGATATCACCCAATTGCAAGGCTTGGGCTGGCAGCCGCAAACCCCGCTGCGCCAGATCATCGCCGCTTACGCCGAGTGGGCCAGCCGGCAGCCCGACTTGAAGGACTACTACGGCCGCGCCGAACAGGTGATGAAACAGCTCGGCACGGTCAGACGGGTTGCAGCTTGAGATCTGCCTATGACGACCGATCAGGACCGGACGGCTGCGCTGCTGCTGGCCTTGTGCCGGGCGACGCTGGACGACGCCGATGCTGAGCGTGTGCGCGCCCTGTCGAGCGCGGGCGTGGACTGGCAGCGCCTGGCCGACCTGGCTCAGCTCCACGGCGTGGTCGGTTTGGTCTGGCGCAACCTAGCGGCGCTCGACATCCGGGCCAAGGTGGCGCCGGCCGACGACGGTTGGCAGCAAGCCTGTCAGACCATGCAGCGGGCAGCTGCGCAGATCGCCTTCGACGGCATGCTGCAACTACACCGGCTTGGACAAGTGGTGCAGGCGTTGCGCAGCGCAGGCATCGAGCCGATTGTGCTCAAGGGCCCCGTCTTAGCCGACCTTGTGTATGGCGATCCCCTGCTGCGCCCATCCACCGATCTGGACTTGCTCGTGCGCGACAGCGAAGTCACAGCGGCCTGCGCCGCTCTGGAGGCTTTGGGCGCGCGTCTGCCGAGCAAAAGCCAGGTCGATTTTCAACTGGCTAACAGCTACGACTTAGGTGTCGTCTTGCCGCCGCTGGCGGGCAAGCCGGGGTTGGTCGAGCTGCACTGGGATGTTGCGCCGCGCGGCCTGATCACCGTCGATCTGGACATGTGGCGTCGACGCGCGCAGCCCTGCGTGGTGGAGGGCGAGGCCTACCGGCGCCTCTCACCCGAAGATACGCTGCTGCATCTGGCGCTGCACATGCGCAAGCATCGCTACGTGGGCCTGCGCTGGCTGTGCGACATCGCCGAGCTTGTCCGTCGGTTTGGCCCTGCAGCCTCAGCGCCAGCCGGTCGGCCCTTGCAGTGGGACTATGTCGTAGCCAGCGCCCGGCTTGCGGGCATGGCCGTCCTGTTGTACGTCAGCTTGAGCCTGGCCGGGCAGCTTTTGGCGGCGCCCGTGGCGGACGAGGTGCTGCGCGCACTCAAGCCCTCGGCCCTGCGCCGTAGGCTAGTAGCCTCTGCGCTCAGCCTGGAGGTGCTTGTCAGCCCCGTGGAGAAGGACGAGATCGGCTGGACGCAGCGTGCGCCGCTGGAGGTGTGGCTGCTGGACCGCCCTGCAGCCATGGTACGCGAGCTGCGTTATCGCCTGCTGCCGCCGGCGGCCGGCCCGGCAGGAGAAGCGGCGGCGGCCATGAGCGCTCGCCAACGGCTTACCTTCAACGTGCAGCGCCTGGCAGACCGCGGCACCAAGTTGCTGCGCCGCTGAAAGCCCTGGCGTCCCAAGCCGGGCGCAGTGAGAACCGCCGCTTCTCAAGCGCTGCACCGCTCACCGCTTACCGACTACTGATCACCGATCACCTAGCACCAATCAACCGTCAACCATCCACCGTCCCATGCTCATTGCTCGCGCTCCAGTTCGCATCAGCCTCGCCGGCGGCGGCACCGACCTGCCCGCCTATTTCAACCAATACGGCGGCGTGGTGATCAACACCACCATCGACAAGTATTTCTACGTCATCCTGCGGGTCTACGACGGCGACACCTTGCAAATCGCCTCCTCTGACTACAGCACCTTTTATCGACAGGACCCGGAGGGAGAAAGCTCGCTGCCGGTCGATGGCATTCTGGGGCTGCCGCGCACCATCTTGCATGCTTTTGGCATCCACCGCGGTTTGTCGATGTTCCTAGCCTCGGAAATTCCTCCGGGCACCGGCCTGGGCTCCTCCAGCACCGTCACCGTGGCCATCATCAAGGCCCTGAGCACGGCCTGCGGCGAGCAGCTTAGCAAGGCAGAGCTGGCTGAACTGGCCTGTCGCATGGAGATCGAGGAGATGGGTATGCCCATCGGCAAGCAGGATCAGTATGCAGCCGCTTTTGGCGGGCTCAACGAGATCGTTTTCACCGCCCAAGGCACGCAGGTGACGCCGTTGGACCTCCCCTGGGAGACGCACCAACGCCTGCAAGCCAACCTCATGCTCTTCTTCACCGGCCACTCGCGCAACTCCGCCGACATCTTGAAGCAGCAGACCCAAGCCAGCCGCCAGTCGAGCTCCCCGACCGTGGAAGCGTTGCACCGGGTCAAGGCCATGGTCGAGGACGTCAAGCGCGCCTTCACAAGCGGCGACCTGCACGCGTTCGGTGAGCTCTTACACGAGAACTGGATGCAGAAGAAGCGTTTTGCCGCCGGGGTCAGCAACGACCTAATCGACGAGAGCTATGCGACTGCGCGCGCCTTGGGCGCGGTGGGCGGCAAGATTACCGGCGCCGGCGGCGGCGGCTTCCTGATGCTTTACTGCGAGGAGGCGTACCAGCCGGCCGTGACCGAGGCCCTGGAGGCGCGCGGCCTGCGGCGGATGGATTTTCGCTTCGACAACACAGGTGCGCGCGTGTTGATGAACGCCGGTCTGATGATCTCGCCCGTCGGTCGACGCTACCCCTTTGCCGGCGCACGCCCGACCGCGCTGTTGCAAGCATCCACCGGCCAGCCCACAAGGAGAGCGCCATGAGCCAGACGACGCGGCGCGGGCTGGTAGCTGCGCTGGTAGCGCTGGACGCCGTGGGGGTGGCTTTGGCATTCGGCGCGGCCTACTGGCTGCGCATCGCCAGCAACCTGCTGCCCGAGCGCGCCTTCGAGGAGTTTCCGGTCTATCTGCGGGTCAGCCTGCTGATCATCCCCATCTGGCTGCTGATTTTCGCCGCCAATCGTTTGTACGATGTGCGCTATGCGTTGGGCGGGCTGGACATGTATGTGCAGATCGCCAAGTCGTGCGTGTATGGCGTAGTGGCGGTCATCATGCTCAGTTACTGGGTGCGCGTGGCCACGTTGAGCCGCGGCTGGCTGGTGTTGGCGTGGCTCTTTGGCGTCTTCTTCGTCGGCGGGGGACGCTTTTTGTTCCGTCGCGTGATCTACAGCCTGCGCCGCCGCGGCCATCTGCGTGCGCGCGCCTTGATCGTAGGCGCCAACGAACAGGGCCGGGCCATCGCTCGGCAGTTCCGAACTGCGCGCCGCGCCGGCGTCGAAGTGATTGGCTTCATCGATGACTTTCTGCCCATCGGCGCTCGGGTGGCCGTGGGGGATGCGGCAGGAGACGGCGCCGACCTGCGCGTGCTCGGCGGCCCTGATCGTTTGTCCGATGTCGTGCGCCACTACGGCGTGTCGGAGGTCGTGGTTGTCACCAACGCCATCGCCTGGGAGACCTTTCAAGAGATCATCCACGCTGCGCGCGCCACAGTGAACGGCGATGAGCTGCCGATCGAGATCAAGCTCTCGCCGGGCTTCTACGAGATCCTGACAACGGGCGTGCGTGTGACCCAGGATGCGTTCGTGCCCCTGCTGCTCGTCAACCGCCAGCGCATCACCGGTCTGGACGCCTTGCTCAAAGGGCTGTTGGACTACACCCTGTCGCTGTTTGCCTTGATCATCGGCTTGCCGCTGATGGGGCTGATTGCTTTGGCGCTGCGCCTGTCCACGACCGGGCCGGTAATCGAACGCCATGCTGTGCTAGCCGGCGGCGGCGGCTCCTTCACAACGTGGAAGTTTCACACCGGCCTGGGCCACACGCCGCGGCCCTTGTTTGCCCATCCGCTGAGCGACATGCTCGACAGCTTGGCCGTAGCCAGCAACGGCGCGTCAGCGGCGGCCCTGGCGGCCCCGCGCGTGACCGGCTTGCAGCGTTTTCTCTACGACACCGGACTAGACAAATTGCCACAGGTGCTGAATGTCTTGCGCGGGGAGATGAGCTGGGTAGGCCCGCGCACGGTCTCCTTGGGTCAGATCGAGGTCCACTCTCCTTGGCTGCCCAACCTGCTCACCGTCAAGCCGGGCCTCACCGGGCCGTGGGCAGTGGGCGAAAAGCGCACCCTCGATGAGGAAATGCGCTTGACCATGTACTACATCCGCAACTGGACGATCTGGCTCGACGTGCAGATCCTCTTGCAGACGGCGCGACGGGTGCTGCGGTTGGAGCGCGCCAAAGCACAGCTACCGGAGCGCTAGTTGCCGGGCATTTGAATCGGCGTCTGCAATCGGCTATAAGTGGCGGGCGTCTGAGTAGCAAAGATGCAAACAGGAAAGGTTCGAGGCATGGATGTCAGCAACTCACACGTCGATCCGGCGGTCACCGTCTATCTTGAGGGGGCGGCCAACGTCATTGCTGCGCTGCCGGCCAACCAGATCACGGCTGCGGTGAACTTGTTGCTTGAGGCATGGCGCCGTCGCGCGCGGGTCTACGTCTGCGGGAACGGGGGTAGCGCCGCCATTGCCTCTCACTTCGCCGGCGACTTGAACAAGGGCGCCAACGTGGCCGGCCGGCACCGCTTTCGCGCCATAGCCCTGGTGGACAACGTGCCGGCGCTCATGGCCTGGAGCAACGACGAAGGCTACCAGGTAGGCATGGTCGAGCCGCTGCGCAACTTCGTCGAGCCGGGCGACCTGGTGATCGGCATCAGCGGCAGCGGCAACTCTGCCAACGTGCTGGCGGCCATCGAGCTCGCCAACGCTGCCGGCGCCGCCACCCTGGGCTTCTGCGGCTTCGACGGCGGTCGGCTGCGCCAGATCTGCCAGGCCACAGTCCACGTCCCCTCGTCTAGCATGGAGCAGGTCGAGGACGCTTTCATGGTCATCTGTCATGTCCTGCTCTACACCTTGCGCCGGCGCATTCGCCGCGAGCCGCCGAGCGACAACCCCTTGTTGGCCAGCCGCGTCGACGCCTACCCGGGTGAGCTTGACCATGCCTGACAACGGCCTCCGGCGCGCGGTCTTCCTCGACCGCGACGGCGTGATCAATCAAAATCCCCCCTCGTATGTGTTGTCCTGGGGCGATGTCCGGTTCTTGCCGGGTGTCTTTGCGGCTTTGCGGCGGTTGGCCGCCACTTCTTTTGCCGTCGTGGTCGTCACCAATCAGTCTGCGGTGGGGCGGGGCCTGATGTCGCTGGACCAGATGTGGGCCATCAACCGGGGTATCGCCGCTGAGGTGGCTGCCCAAGGTGGTCGCCTGGATCGCATTTACGCCTGTCCCCATCGGCCAGACGAAGGGTGCAGCTGTCGCAAACCGCAACCGGGGATGTTGTTGCAAGCGGCTCGCGACCTGGGGCTAGACTTGTCGGCCTCGTACTTTGTCGGCGACGCGGTCAGCGACGTCGAGGCGGCCTTGGCGGTCGACTGCCAGCCGCTGTTCGTGCGCACCGGCCGCGGCCAGGCGCAATTGCCCAGCCTGCGCGCTAGCGGTTACGACGTCCCGGTGGTGGCCGACTTGGCCGAAGCGGTGGCCTGGATCCTGGTGCGCGCGTGATTTGGTCGCGCAATCCAGGCGGATTGCGCGGCGCACCTGACCAAAAGCTCCTTTGGCGGCGTCCCAGAAAACAAGTAATGCGTAACCCGCCGGGGTCACAGCCTCTGCGGGTCACGCATTACTTGGCACG
The DNA here is from genome assembly GCA_034432445.1 of Anaerolineales bacterium. GTDB lineage: Bacteria > Chloroflexota > Anaerolineae > JAAEKA01 > JAAEKA01 > JANWYQ01. The sequence goes on along the minus strand of DAOUBX010000025.1, from coordinate 45,693 downwards.
TTGTAACTATTCAGGTGCCGGGCACTTGCGACCGGTTTACAGCTTGAGCCGGCTCTGCAGACGCCCTAGCCAGCGCAGCCTTAAGTGCCCGGCACCTAGGGCTGAATAGTTGCGGCACGTTTTTCCTTGTCGCTCCTCCCCCTGCCTGCACGCTGCGCTCAGCGCTGACTAGGGACGCACGCGGAACGCCTTGATGCCGGGGTACACAGCGCTGTCGCCGAGCTCCTCCTCGATGCGTAGCAGCTGGTTGTACTTGGCCACGCGGTCGGAGCGCGCCGGCGCGCCAGTCTTGATCTGGCCGCAGTTGAAGGCCACGACGATATCGGCGATGGTTGAGTCCTCGCTCTCGCCGGAGCGGTGCGAGGTGACCACGGACCAGCCGGCGCGGTGCGCCATGTCGATGGCGGCAATGGACTCCGTCAGCGTACCGATCTGGTTGACCTTCATCAGCAGGGCGCTGCAAGCCTGCTCGGTGATGGCGCGCTCGATGCGCTGCACGTTGGTGACCAACAGATCGTCGCCCACCAGCTGCAACTTGGAGCCGAGTTTCTTGTAGAGCAGCTTCCAGCCTTCCCAATCGTCTTCCGCCATGCCGTCCTCCAGGCTGATGATGGGAAAGCGGCTGGTCCAGTCCACCCACAGATCGGCCAGCTCCGCGCTGGTGAGCTCGCGCCCTTCGATCTTCAGGTTGTAGCGACCGGTTTCGGCGTCATAAAGCTCGCTGACGGCCGGGTCGAGCGCGATCCAGATGTCCTCGCCGGGCCGATAGCCGGCCTTCTCGATGGCTTGCAGGATTACTTCGATAGCTTTGACATTGCCGCCCAGGCTCGGTGCAAAACCACCCTCGTCGCCGACGTTGGTGCTGTAGCCGGCGTCGTGCAACACCTTCTTCAGGCTTTGATAGACCTCCGATCCCCAGCGCAGGCCCTCTTTGAAGCTGGGGGCGCCCACCGGCATGATCATGAACTCCTGGAAGTCTGTGCTGCCGACAGCGTGCTTGCCGCCGTTCAGGATGTTCATCATGGGTACCGGCAGAGTGCGAGCCGACACGCCGCCCAGGTAGCGGTACAGCGGCAAGCCGATCGCTGCCGCGGCCGCCTTGGCCACGGCCAGCGAGACGCCCAGGATGGCATTGGCCCCTAGCTTGCTCTTGGTGGGGGTGCCATCTAGTCCGATCATAAACTCGTCGATGCCGACCTGGTCCAGCGCATCCCAGCCGATCAACTCCTCGGCCAGGATGTCGTTGACGTTCTCGACAGCCTTGAGCACGCCCTTGCCGCCGTAGCGCTTCTTGTCACCGTCGCGCAGCTCCAGCGCCTCGTGGACACCGGTCGACGCACCCGACGGCACGATAGCCCGGCCGACGACGCCGTCCATCAGTTCGACTTCCACCTCAACGGTGGGGTTGCCGCGCGAGTCCAATACCTCGCGTCCAACGATGTTTTCGATAATGGTCATAGTGGGTAACTGAGCCTCCTTGGGCAGTTTACATGGCAAAGCTCGATGTCGTAGTTGGACGACCAGCGGCTTTGCAACGGGGTTTCTTGGCTTACTTCATGCCGAGCGCTTGATACAGCCGCGCAAAGTCGAAGCGCTCGTCTAGCAGCTTACTAAAAGTCTCGATCTTGGCGCGTTGCAGGAAACGGCTGCGGCCAAAGTAGCTGTCAGCAATCTCGATGGCCGTCAGCGTGTCCTGCGGCGCCAGCATAACCGCCACGCCGGCTTCCTCGGCGCGGGCCAGAATGGCCGCGCTGGGATGCAGGTTGCCGGTCAGGATCAGGCACTTAGTGGACGTCTCCAGCGCAGCCGACTGGATGTCAGAGCGGTCGCCGCCGGTGATGACCGCCTTGTTGGCGCGGCGGCGGAAGTAGTGCAGCGCCTGATCCACGCCCATAGCACCGACCATCAACGTCTCCACCAACTCCTCGCGCAGGTCAGCGCGCACCAGAATCTCGGCGTTCAGACCGTCGGCCAGCTCGCCAATGGTGGTTGCTTGTAGGATGCGCTGCCGCGGCAGCACGGCAAAGAGCGGTATGCCTTGCGCCTCCAGATAGTCGCGCAGATGGGTCTCGACGAACTCGAGATGTATGGCCGGCACGGCGTTCGCCACTACGCCCAGCAACCGATCGCCCAGCCGGTGGTGGGCCGCCAGGAAGTGATCGACCGAACGTGCATCCTCGTAGCGTACCACGGCCAACGCCTTGGCATCCAGGTCTTCACTCATCTGAGCCAGCTCCGGCGGCGCCAGCTTGACCACGTAGCCCTCGCGCAGGTTGCTGGCGCCTTCCAGGATCACGACGTCGTGGTTGGCGCGCACCGTGCGATAGGCCTCCACCAGGCGCTGGCGAAACTCCTCCGGTGCGCCGCCCGTCATCAGCGCCTCGATGCGCTGCGGCGTTAACTGCACGGGGGCCAACGTATCCAGGGGCTCGGGTAGGTCGAACAGCTCCTTGATGAAGACCACGTCGGCGTCATAAGGTTGACCAGCATGCAGCACGGCGCTGGTGTTCACCGGCTTCATGTAACCTACGCTGCAGCAGTCGGCGCGCATGCGCAGGCCCAAGCCAATGCACACTGCGGTCTTGCCGGAATAGGTTTCGGTGGAGAGAACGTAGAGCGTTGCCATGAGCTAACTCCTCAAGAACTGCTACTTGAGCACCAACCGCATATCGATTCCCAGCACACCTTTGCCTTGCTCGAACACCATCAACGGGTTGATGTCGAGCTCGACGATCTCGGGGAAGTCGGTGACGAGTTGACTAAGGCGCAAAATTACGTCGACGATGGCGTCTAGATCGCTTGGGGGCTCGCCGCGCACGCCTTTCAGGAGGGAATAGGCGCGAATCTCGCTGAGCATCTCGCGTGCTTGGCGGCGGTCGATGGGCGCCACGCGGAAGGTGACATCCTTCAAGGCCTCGACATAGATGCCGCCCAGGCCAAACACAAGCAAGGGGCCAAACTGCGGATCGCGGTTCATGCCCAACAACACTTCCTTGCCCCCGCGCACCTGTTGTTGTACCAGACAGCCCCAGATCTCAGCCGTTGGCTGAAAGCGCTGCGCACGATATACCATCAAGTCGAAGGCGTCGCGCACCTGGTCGGCCGTCTGCAAGTTCAGCCTGACGCCGCCGATATCGGTCTTGTGGAGGATGTCCGGAGAGGTGATCTTCATCACCACCGGATAGCCGATCTCTTCGGCAGCCGCAGCAGCTTGATCCGCCGTCTTGGCCACGATCGAGCGGGGAAAGGGGATGCCGTAGGCGGCCTGGATCGCACGCGCCTCGGCGTCGCCGATCGTCAGCCGGCCGTCGGCGCGCACGCTGCGCAAAACATCAGCTACGGCCTGGCGGTCGACGTCGAAACGCTCGAACTGTGGCAAGGGGCGCTCTTGCCACTCCCTCTGACGCACCATGGCGGCCAGCGCGTTGACGGCACGCTCCGGCACAGGGTAGTTGGGCAGTCCGTGTTCGGTCAGGATGCGTTCGCCCTCGCTGATGGTCTGTTTGCCCATGAAAGCGGTGAGGATCGGCTTGCCGCTGCGTCTGGCGACGGCCGTCACGGCATCGGCCGTCTCGCGGATTTGGGTCATGATCTGCGGCGTCAACACGACCAAGATCGCGCCGACGTTGGGATCATCGGCCACGGCGTTGATAGCCAGCGCGTAGCGGTCGGCCATGGCGTCACCGAGCACGTCGACCGGGTTGAGCACGCTGGCTGCGGCCGGCAAGCCGGCGCGCAGCGTCGCTTGGGTCTCTGCCGACAGGGTGGCCAGGCTCAAACCGGCGCGCTCTAGCGCATCGGTGGCCATGATGCCAGGTCCACCGGCGTTCGTGACCACGGCCACAGCGCTGGTGGCGGGCAACGGCTGGCGCGCGAAGGCCACCGCCATGTCGAAGAGGTCCTGCACCGAGGTGGCGCGCAACACGCCAGCTTGTAGAAACGCTGCCTCGTAGGCCCGCTCCGACCCAGCCAAGGTGCCCGTGTGGCTGGATACGGCGCGGCTGCCGGCCTGGGTTGTCCCCGACTTGATGGCGATGACCGGGGTGCGTTTGCTGACCCGTCGGGCTACCTCGATGAAGCGGGCGCCGTCCGTGATGCCCTCCAGATAGGCCGTGATCACGCGGCTGTTGGGGTCGTCGCCCCACGCCTCCAGGAAGTCGATCTCGTTTAGGTCGGCTTTGTTGCCCAGGCTGACGAAGCGGCTGAAGCCGATGTGGTCGGCCAGCGCCATGTCGAGGATGCTGGTGCACAGCGCGCCTGACTGCGACATGAAAGCAATCTTGCCCTGATCAGGCATGCCAAGGGCAAAGCTGGCCTGCAACGGCACGTAGGTGTCGATGATGCCCAGGCAGTTGGGGCCAATCATGCGCATGCCGTAGCGTTGGGCAATGGCGATCAGTTCCTTCTCCATCGCCATGCCCTGTGGCCCTACCTCGCGAAAACCGGCGGTGATGACAATGACGCCGCGCACACCCTTCTGTCCGCACTCCTCTAACACGGCTGCCACTGCTTTGCTGGGCACTACAATGACGGCCAGGTCTGGCTCGCCGTTGCCCGGCACGGCCACAACGCTCGGATAGCATTGCTGGCCCAAGATCTTATCCGCTTTGGGGTTGATGGGGTAAACCGGACCGGGAAAACCGTGCGTCAAGACGTTGTGCAGCACCGCATGACCCAGCTTGCTGGGATCAGCGCTGGCGCCGACAACGGCCACCGAGCGAGGACGGAAGAAAGGATCGAGTGTAGGAGTCATAGGGCAAACCGGGAGGGCGGAGTGAGCGGGCCGATTACGAACAGCCTCCTGATGATACCGCAGAACGGCGCAGATGGCAAAGCCAGCACAAGCAGGTTCTGCCCGGACACTGCGCCAAAGTGTGAGATAGCGTCCTTGTGGACGTCTTGCGCCGTGTGGTATACTGGTTGCCGACGTAGCGACTGGAGGAAAGAAACCTTGTCCGACCTTGTTTATCTCGATCATGCTGCCACTACACCGCTGCGCGCCGAGGTCTTGCAGGCGATGTTGCCCTATTTCAGCGAGCATTACGGCAACCCCAGCAGCCTACACCGCCTGGGCCGCGAGACTGCCAAGGCGCTGCGCGCGGCGCGCCAACAGATGGCCGATGTACTTGGGTGCAGTCCCAACGAGATCATCGTCACCAGCGGTGGCACCGAGTCCGACAACTTAGCTCTGCGCGGAGTGGCTCTGGCGCAGCGACAGCGCGGCAAGGGTCGCCACATCATCGTCAGCGCCGTCGAGCACAAGGGCATCCTCGAAACCGCCCATCACTTGCGCGACTATTTCGGCTTCGAGCTCACTGAGTTGCCGGTGGACGCCACGGGGCGCGTCAACCCGGCTGACCTGGCCGCGGCCATCCGTTCTGACACGGTGATCGTGAGCATCATGGCAGCCAACAACGAGGTGGGCACCGTCCAACCCCTGGCGGAGTTGAGCGCGATCTGCCGCAGCCGGGGTGTCCCTTTCCACAGCGACGCCGTACAGGCTTCGCCGACGCTTTCCCTCAATGTGGACGACCTGGGCGTTGACCTGATGTCGCTCGGTGGACATAAGTTCTACGGCCCCAAGGGCATCGGTCTGCTCTACGTGCGCCGTGGCGTGCCGCTGCTGGCCCAGATCACAGGTGGCGGACAGGAGGGCAAGAAGCGCGCCGGCACCGAGAACGTGCCCTACATCGTGGGCCTGGCCAAGGCGCTGGAGCTGTCGCAGGTCGACCGGCGCAACGAAGGCCAGCGACTGGCGCGGCTGCGCGACCGGCTGATCGCTGGCGTGTTAGCGGCGATCCCTGACGTCTACCTGACCGGCCATCCTTCGGAGCGGCTGGCCAACCACGCCAGCTTCATCGTGCGCGGGGTGGAGGCGGAGGGCATGCTGATCGGCTTGGACATGGCCGGCATTTGCGCCAGCAGCGGCTCCGCCTGTACCAGCGGCGCGCAAGAACCAAGCCACGTGCTCACGGCCATGGGGGTGCCGCGCATCGACGCTGTCGGCCATCTGCGCCTCAGCCTGGGCCACAGCAACACCGACGCACACGTTGACCGCGTGCTCGAAGTCTTGCCACCTCTGGTCGCGCGGCTGCGCGAGATGTCGCCGTTTGCGAAGAGTACCTTTTAACATGTCTCAGCCCAAGGTTGTGGTTGCCATGAGTGGCGGTGTAGACAGCTCGCTGGCTGCTGCACTGCTCAAGGAACAGGGGTATGCGGTCACCGGCGTGATGATGCGCTTGTGGGCCGAGCTGTCGGCCGGCGAAGGCAGCAACAACAAGTGCTGCTCGCTGGAGGCGGTTAACGACGCGCGGCGCGTGGCCGACTTGCTAGACATTCCCTTCTATCTAATCAACGTCGAGCAGCCGTTCAAGCAGCGCGTGGTAGACTTCACGGTTGCCGGCTATCTGGCGGGCGAGACGCCTAACCCCTGCATCCAGTGCAACCGTCACATCCGTTTCGATTATCTTTACCGTTACGCCATGAGCCTGGGCGCAGACTATCTGGCCACCGGCCACTATGCGCGCGTCCGGCATGTGTCGAACGATCGTCTGCCGGCGGCCGACGCGCAGCCGGAGCAGGGAACGTCGTTCATCGCTCACGATTCTCCGGTTGCCGAACGTTATCTTTTGCTCACCGGTCTTGACCCCGACAAGGATCAGAGCTACGTGCTGCACGTGTTGACGCAGGAGCATCTGGCGCACGTCTTGTTTCCCGTGGGGGAGTTTACCAAGGCGCAGGTGCGCCAAATGGCAGCCGTGCGCGGCCTGCCGGTGGCCAGCCGCCGCGATAGCCAGGACCTATGCTTTCTGGCCGACGGCGACTATCGGCGTTTCCTGCGCGACTGGGCGCCGCCGGATGCTATCCGACCTGGGCCGATTGTCGACAGCAGTGGCAAAGTGCTGGGACAGCACAGTGGCTTGCCCTTCTACACGGTCGGTCAGCGCAAGGGGCTGGGCATAGCGGCCGGCGAGCCGCTCTACGTGCTGCGCCTGGAGCCGGCTCAGAACGCAGTCGTTGTGGGCGCAGCGCACGAGCTAGGCCGCAGCGCGTTGACGGCTCGGCAGGTGAACTGGATCGCCGGCCGGGCGCCGGCCAGACCGGTTGCAGCTCAGGTCAAAATCCGCTATAAGGCGCGTCCGGCGGCGGCGACTGTGACGCCGCTGGCGGAGGACCGTGTGCACGTTGTCTTCGAACATCCCCTGCGCGATATCACCCCGGGCCAGGGGGCGGTCTTCTATGACGGCGAGGTATGCCTGGGTGGGGGGCTGATCGAGTAAGCCGCTTTGTTGTGCCCAATTCGCCGTTCTCGGCGTATCTAAAGCGTAAGTGCTGTGTTTAACAAGCTGGCAGCAGGCGATAGCATGCTTGCTGCTCTCGATTTCCCGTCTGCCTCAATCCCATTGGATAGGCGCCTTGCGGAGGACTTTCCTATGCATCATAATGGTGCACAACCACGTGTGGTGATCACGGGTATCGGCGCCGTGACCCCCTTGGCCAACAACTGGCCCGAAACCTGGCGAGGGCTGGTGGCCGGTACGTCAGCCGCCCGACCCATAACACGCTTCGATACAACCGATTACCCAACGCGTTTTGCCGCTTCTGTACAGGACTTCGATCCTACCAAAGTGATGGACGCCAAGGAGGCCAAACGCCTGGCCAACGTCACCCAGTTTGCTTGGGCTGCAAGCGTCGAGGCCGTGGCTGATGCGGGCCTTGATCTCGACCGCGAGGACCGCGACCGCGTCGGTATCGACATCGGTAGCGCCTTTGGTGCCTTGGACATCATGGAAGGCCAGGTGTTGCTGCTGGCCGAGGGCGGCCCCAAGCGCATCCGACCGGCCCTGGGGCCTTCCGTGTTGATCAGCACAACGCCTTGTTATGTGTCCATTCAGCTGGGCATCACGGGGCCGGTCAACTCCCAGGTGACGGCCTGCGCCACCGGTATTGCGTCGATCGGCGAGGCCATGCGGCGTTTGCAGCGCGGCGAGGTGGATGTGATGATCGCCGGCGGCAGCGACTCTTTCCAGACACCGTTGTTGATGGCCGCTTTTAGTCGGCTGGGCGCCCTGTCGACGCGCAACGACGATCCCGCAACTGCCTGCCGTCCTTTCTGCAAGACGCGCGATGGCTTGCTGATGGGCGAGGGCGCCACGATCATGGTGCTGGAGACCCTTGAACACGCGCAGGCGCGCGGCGCGCGCATCCTGGCGGAGATCACCGGCTACGCCCTGACAGCCGACGCCTATAACCTGGCAGCTCCTGACCCTGGCGGAGTCGGCGCCGCCAAAGCCATGCGCTTGGCGATGAAGGAGGCAGGCGTTGAGGGGGCCGACGTTGACTACATCTGCGCTCACGGCACGGCCACCGCGTTGAACGATCCCTCCGAGACCGCCGCCATCAAGCGGGCGCTGGGCGAGGCGGCGTATGACACGCGCGTGAGCTCTATCAAGTCGATGGTGGGACATATGATGGGCGCCGCTGGCGCCATCTCGGCGGCAACCCTGGTTGGCGCTATCCAGAACAACATGGTACCGCCGACCATCAACTACTTCGAGCGCGATCCAGAGTGCGACCTCAACTACGTGCCCAACGTAGCCGAGGCGCGCGTGGTTGACGTGGCGATGTGCAACGCGTTTGGCTTTGGCGGCCAAAATGCCAGCATGGTCATCGAACGCTTCGTGCCCTGAGCTTGGGCTGATGTCTCTCACGCCTTCAGCCCTGACTTCACCGCATTGGGTATCGTAGAAGACGTATGACCTCACCTCGTCCCGGCGTCTCGGACCTGGTCGCGCGGCTCGCCCAACATCGCGTCCTGGTCGTAGGCGATCTGATGCTGGATGAGTACCTGGTGGGGCGCGCCGTGCGCCTCAGCCGCGAAGCGCCGGTGCCCGTCCTGGAGCAAACGCATAGCTTCAGCGTGCTGGGCGGCGCTTGCAACCCGGCCCACAACGTGGCTGCATTGGGCAGCCAGGCTGTTGTGGCCGGGGTGATCGGCGACGACGAGGCCGGTCGGCGGCTGCTGGCAGCGCTGCAGGCGGCCGGCATTGATCCTGCGGGCGTGCTGGTAGACTGCACGCGCCCCACGACGACTAAGACGCGCCTGGTAGCCGAAAGCGTCTTGCGGGTGCCGCAGCACCTCGCCCGGCTGGACCGGCTTAGCCGCGCCCCGCTCGGCCAAGCCGTTGAATCGGCCCTGCTCGAACGCCTGGAGAGCCTGGCCACAGGCTGCCAAGCCATCATCGTCTCGCATTACCAGTGCGGTGTGGCGACGCCGGCCGTGGCCGATCGGGTACGCCAACTGGCTCGGCAGCACGGCGCGCTGGCCGTCGTGGACGCACAGGCCGACCTGGCCCGCTTTGCCGGCTTCGACCTGGTCAAGTGCAATCGGGCCGAAGCAGAAGGGGAAGTGGGGCAGCCCTTGCAGCATGACGCGGACTTCGAGCGCGCCCTGAGCCGGTTGACAGCGCGCTTTGGCTTCGAACACCTGGTGATCACGCGCGGGGCCGACGGCATGTCTGGCCAGCGCCGCGGCCAGGCGGTGATCCACAGTCCTGCCGTGCGCGTCAGCAGCTTGTACGACGTGGTGGGCGCCGGGGACACCACGGTGGCCGTGCTCACGCTGGCGTTGACTGCCGGCTTGTCCTTGGCGACGGCTGCGCACTTAGCCAATGCCGCCGCAGGACTGGTCGTGCGCCGCCTGGGTAACGCGGTGGTGACGCCAGAGGAGCTGGCCGGCGCGCTGATGGTGGAGGAGAACGGCGGATGACCGTGCATCTTCCCGACCCGCCTCATCCCGGGCTGATCCTGTCGCTGTCCGAGGCCGCAACCTTGGCTGCAAACCTGCATGCACAGGGACAGATCGTGGTTGCTACCAACGGCTGCTTCGACCTGCTCCACCGCGGCCATGTGGACTACCTAAGCCGGGCGCGGAACCTGGGTGATGCGCTCTTCGTTGGGCTGAACGGTGATGAGTCGGTGCGTCAGCTCAAGGGCGCCGGTCGGCCGGTCGTGCCGGAGGCCGACCGTGCGGCCATCCTGGCGGCCCTGCGCGCCGTCGATGTCGTCGTGATCTTTAACGAGCTGACCGCTGAGCGTCTGATGGCCGCCATTCGCCCGACCATCTATGTCAAAGGCGGCGACTGGGGACCGACCGGTTGGGACGCCGCCGCCGAACACAAGACACCACCTGAGGCCGCCGTGGTGGAGGCGTATGGCGGCCACGTGGTCTACCTACCTTACTTGCCCGGCCGCTCCACGACCGCGCTCTTGCGGCAGATCATGCGTTTGTAGACTCGGGTTCATGGCTCAAAACCTCGGTCCGGACTTGCCGGACGTCAACGCGGTCGTGGCGCCGACCGTGGCTCCCTCTCTGGCGCGCTCCGCCAGCATCATCGCGGTTGGCAACATCGCCAGCCGCCTGCTGGGGCTGGTGCGGGAGACGGTCATTGCCTTTTTCTTCGGCGCCAGCGGGCTGGTCAGCGCATTTCAGGCGGCCAGCACGATCCCGACGATGATCTACGACCTGCTGGTCGGGGGAATGCTCAGCGCGGCGCTGGTTCCTGTGCTGAGCGACTACGCGCGTCCAGAGCGCCGCCGCGAGCTGGGGCAGGCGGCCGGCGCAGTGATGACGGTGCTGGGCGTGTTGGTGGCCGGCCTGGTGTTGTTGGTGGAGGTGTTTGCCGGTCCGCTGGCGCGGCTTTTGGCCGGCGGGCTGCCACCGCATCTGCTGGCTACCACCACCTTGCTCCTGCGCATCATGACGCCGGCCGTGTGGTTCTTGGCTGTGTCGGGCGCTATGATGGCCACCCTGTACGCGTTGAAGCGCTTCACCTTCCCGGCCTTCGCTGCTGCCATCTATAACCTAGGCATCATCTTGGCCGCCTTGACGCTGGAGGCGCGACTCAGCATCTATGCGCTGGCGCTGGGCGTGCTGCTGGGCAGCCTGTTCCAGCTTCTCTTGCAAGCGCCAGATCTGCGGCGCTCCGGCGTGCGTTTGCAGTTCCGTCTGCGCCACCCGGCGCTGCCGCGCATTTGGCGGCTCTATCTGCCCATTCTAGCGGGACTGCTGGTCAGCCAGGTGCAAGTCATCATCGATAGGCGGTTGGCCTCTGGCACAGGCGAGCAGAGCCTGGCGTGGATGCGCGACGCCACGACCCTGATTCAGTTGCCGCATGGCCTGATCGCCGTAGCCATTAGCCTGGCCGCCCTCCCCTCTCTGGCGCAGTTCTTCGCGGCCGGCGATGAGGCAGCCTTCCGCCAGGTGCTTGGGCGCGGGTTGCGCACCGTGCTGATGCTGATCGTGCCGGCCACGGTGGGCCTCTGGGTGCTCGGCACGCCCATCGTGCAGTTGATCTTCCAGCGCGGCGAGTTCATGCCGGCCGACACAACCGCCGTGGTGCGGGCGCTCAACATCTATCTGCTGGGCCTGGTGTCGGCCTCGGTGGACTGGCTGCTGAACTACACCTTCTACGCCCGCAACGATACATTGACACCGGCGCTGGTCGGCGTGGCTTCGGTGTTCATCTATCTTGTGTTCGCCCTGCTCTTGCTCGAGCCGTTCGGCTACCTTGGCCTGGTGGCTGCCGACTCGGCCAAGCACACCGGCCATGTGCTCATCATGTGGTGGCTATTGCGGCGGCGGCTGGGCGATCTGTCCGGCCTGCGCACGGGCGCAACGTTGGGCAAAACCGTGGCGGCGGCCGGAGTGATGGCTGCGGTGCTGGCGCCCTTGGTGGTGGCGGCGCAGAGGACGTTGCCTTCTGGTTTTGAGAGCAACTTGCTGCTGGTCGCTGTGGCTGCCCCTCTGGGCGCAGTCGTGTATGGCGTTGTGGTCACGCGGCTTGGTATGGAGGAGGCCGGTCTGCTGCTGGGCAAGGTGTTCGGCCGGCTGCGTCGCAACCGCCAAGGCTGGCGTAGTTGACCGCGCCGTGGCCGTGGAGTATAATGCCGCACAAGATCGGACCGCGAAAGGAAAGCTAGCCCTCATGGCCAAAAAAGTGCGCAAACCACGTTCAGAAAGTCCCCGCACGTATGCGCAGTTGAAGGATACGCCGCCGTCTGCCACGCCTGCGGCAAACAGCAGCGCTCCGAAACCGGCAAACAAACCAAAGGCATCTGCGCCGAGCGCTTCCCGCCAGGCCGCTCCAGTTGTCAAGGCGACAGCAGTGGATTGGGAGGCGGAGTACGGCTATGTCTTCAAGGACCTGCGGCGCACATTCATTCTGGCGGCTACGCTGCTAGTCCTGCTGATCGTGCTTAACTTCGTGCTCCAGGTTGTCTAGACCGGATCTCTTGCGCGCCATCAAGCTCTCGCCGGCTCTCAGGGCTGGCGAGAGCTTTTTTGCTGTTCTGTCGAGGAAGACAGCAGGTTAGACGGCAGCCAGGCCGCCTGGGATGTCACTCTTGGCTGCAAGAGCACGGCAACGCTGGCGTGGAGCAGCCAGATCAGCCAGAAATTGCGGCTAACCAGAAAGACCACCGCGCTTGCCACTAGCAGTGCAGCGCGCAACACCTGTCGCTCGGCCAGGCCGGGCGTGCGCAGGTCGCGCCAGAACCAGGGGCTGAGCGCGGCTTGCAGGCTGACGATTACGACGGCCAGCCAGGTTCCTGCAGCCAAAGGAGCAGCCGCGTCCAGGCTTGCTGCGGCTTCGATGCTTGCGCTGCGATAGAAGGCCCACTGAAACTGTAAGGCGCCTGCCTCGAATGCTAACAGCGCGCTGCCGGCAATGGCCGCCGCAAGGGAGGGCCATGGCGGCGCGGCGGGCAGGCTGCGCCGGTAACTAAGGCCGGCCGCCAGCAGCACAGCCAGGATCATCACCGCCACGCCCGCGCCCCAGCCCAGCCCGGCGCCCCAGTCGATCTGGCTCAGGCCCATCAGCCGTGGTGATGCAGCCCCCGCCAGCAGCGCCGCGTAGCCAGGGCCGATCAGCCACGCCATGTGTATGAGCCAGGTCAGGCTGCCGCCGGCAGTGGTTGCCACGACCGCGGTGATCTGCCTGGCCAGGCTGTGTCTGCTGTACGCCATCAGCCACCAAAGATTGGCAACAGCCACTCCCACGCCGAGCGACGCCAGCACCCACAGGGTGGGTAATTGACGCCAGGTCAACTGTGAGAGCCACCAGCTATGCAACTGATCGAAGGGATTGATGGGCATGGCGCAATATCGTTGCGAAGCGGACTTGTTCTCAAGCTGATGGCAAGTATAATCCCTGCGGCAAGGAAACCAAAAACCGGCTTCCTGGTGGAAGCCGGTTCGCATGTGCTGGTGGGCGAGAAGGGACTCGAACCCCTGACTTCTGCGATGTGAACGCAGCGCTCTAACCGACTGAGCTACTCGCCCGAACGAGCGCAATTATAGCATCGAAGGTGCAAACGAGCAAGTTCTACCATGCATCAAAGGCGATTTTACGCAGCAGCGTTTCTCCTGGTGTTGCTGGCGGCGCTAGTCGGCGCTTATGCCGCAGCCAAGGCTGTCGGGCAAGTGGAAGTGACCATCCCACGCCTCGATTTCCTGGCCACCGCGCAAGAAATCGTGGGCGACCTCAACCTCAATGCGCTGCTGCCGCGCACCGGTCCCCCGAGCGCCCGCACACAAGCTTCTGCTGAGCCAACCGCGCCGGCGTCCCCGGCTGCCCCTCAGGTGATCGTGCAACAGGACACTGCGCCTGCTGTGACGCCGGGCATTGCCATCAGGCCCACGATTGCTGCGCAGCCCATCGCACCAACAGAGACGCCGGCTGTGGTCAGCACAGGTTCTGGCGAGCGGCCTACCGCTACCCCGGCGCCGCCTACGCCCACACCCACGGTTGCGCCCCAGTCTGCGCCCGAGGCCGCTTTCCCGTTCGTGCCTGCCGGCGTGGTTCGCCATTCCTCCGGCGATTGCCCGGGGCCATCGATTCGCGGCACCGTCCGCGACGCCGCGGGCAATCCACTGCCTGGCGTGCAGCTCTGGCGCTACGACCAGTGGGGCAATCAACAGACTGTGGCGAGCAAGGCGGGCGCGGCCGATCTGGGCCAATACGACTTTCCCCTGGGCGACATCGCCAACGTCCATTACGTGCAAGTGGTCGACGCTGGCGGTTCGCCGATCAGTCCCGCAGTCGAAATCCAGCATCGGCAAGGCGATGCACTTGACGCTGCCTGTCACTGGCTAGACTGGGTGCGACGCTAGGCCGCCCGCACAACAAGGTTGATACGACCAGCTATTTGGCCGGCTATGCGCTGTTCGACGATCACAGGGTAGTCCTGGGCCGTGGCTGCTGCTGGCAGCAGCGCCTCCAGGCGCAGCAAGGTGTTCTCGCCCTTTTTGAGAGCCACTCCGGCTAGCTCGGCGATGCCCCGGCTGGTCACCTCTAGCCGGCTAAGCGTGCCGGCCGGCGACTGCCAGACTTGTTGCAGATTCACAGCGGTCGCACCTTGCAGCAAACGGCTGGGCAGCTTGAGCCGGACGCGGCTGCCGGCCGGGAAGGCTTGGCAGTCGATGCGCAGGGTCGCTTGCGCTGCGCCGCCGTCTGCGCCCGTGATGTAGAACGGGAAGCTGGCTTCCTCGCCTGGCGCAGTCTCTTGCACGGCAACGGCGCGCCATGCAAGATTGTCCTCCCACCGCGCCGCCGTCACATCATCTTGTAGCAGTGGATCGGCCGGGTGGCTGACGGTGGCCAGCAGGCAATAGTAGTTGGGCTTGGCGCTGGCCAGGGCGGGAGGCGTCCACGTGAAAGAAACGATCGCCGTTTGGTCTGGCGCCATATCGCTGGCGGCAGGGAGGCTCACGCGCTGCACATTGCCTGCGCCGCCGTCGACCTGGATGCCTTTGGCGCTCCACAGGCGGCGGGCGGGGTGCGTGGTCAGCCTGCTCCAGAACAGGCGCACCTCAGCATCGCCGGCAGGGCTGGTGCCGCGGTTGTGCACGCGCACGAAGACGTAGTTGCGCTTGCCGGGCTCTGGGTTCGCGCTGGCTGGCGCGGTGGGGTTGTCGACCGAGCTGATCCAGATATCGGGCGAGCGGAAGCGCGCCTCGCTGCGCGGCTCGACGCCGTTGTCGGCTTCATCGTCCCGCACGTAGACATCGACGAACGCCAGACCTCCGCTTACCACCAGGGCAAAATCCTGCTTGGCGTTGGCGGTGACCTGCGAAACCACGTTCAGGCCGATCACGCGCACTGTGTAGATGCCCGGCTGCGGCGCAGCAATGAGCGCCTGTTGCACGTTGTTGTTGAGCGGCCCACCCTGGGTGATAGAGCCATCGGGCGCGACCACAGACACGCGCAGACGGTTGACCAGGCCGCCGCCCGAGCTGGGGCTGCTGGGGAAATCGGTCCACACCAGGGTAACGCGCAGGGGAACAGCGGCATCTGCCACCTCGAACTGATAGGTGCGCATCTCGCCGGTGCCCACGGCGTCCGCCGGATCGTCGCGAAATGTCCAATGGGCAGGAAATGGGGGAAAGAGCGCATTCTCCACGTTGACGCGTCCCCAGCCCTGGTTGATATCCGGCGGCGGCTGTACTTCAGGCGGGTTGTATTGGCCGGCCAGCGGCGTCGCCCCATGTACAAGCACCGCCTTGAGCAGCGCACCCGTTGGCTGATGTAGGTGCACTTGCTGCAAGTATTGTCGGATCAGGGCCACGGCGCCGGCTGCCAGCGGCGTAGCCATGCTGGTGCCGCCCATGAACATGTAGTGCTAGCGATAGGGGACATCGGCCGGCAGCAGCCCCCAGCCGGTGTCACGGGTCTGGCTGGAACGCACCGAGAGGATGTTGGTGCCGGGGGCCACCACGTCTGGCTTGATGCGACCATCGTCGGCCGGACCGCGGCTGCTGAAGGCGACCATGCCTTCCGGGTTGTCGCTCAGCCGATCGTGGCGCAGCGGCGCGACCGGAAAGCTCATTTGCCAACAGCCGCCATGGGTGCTGCAGATGCCGCCGGGGTTGAAGCCACCCGTGTCGCGCTGGCTTTCGGAGGCGCCGACGGCGATGCAGTTCTTGGCACAAGCCTGCGAGGCCAGCGAATCGGGTTCCACCACACCATCGCGGTTGGCGTCGACGCCGTCATTGCCGGCAGAGAACAGGATGATCATGTCCTTGTGTTCCCACAGGAACTGGTCGATCGTCTGCGTTTCGGTCGTGTATTGCCCATGCAAGCTATCGCCCCAACTGTTGCTGTGGATGCGGGCGCCGTCGGCGTAAGCCTGGCCGAAGAGCTCGCTCAGGTCGTCGGGCAAGCCGAGAAGATAGTAACCGTCCTGGTAACCGCTGCTGCGCTTCCAATCTACCCACTGCTCCACGGCCTGGAACACCAAATGGGCGCGGGGCGCCATGCCGCGGATGGATCCATCGGAGAGGGCGCCGTTTCCCAGCACTGACCCGGCAACGTGCGTGCCGTGGCCGCTGTCGCGGTCGACCGCGCCGTCGTCCCAGGAGGTGTTGTTGAGCGCCGAGCGGTAGCCGGGCTGGATTGGCCAACTGTGCAGGCTGGCGATACGGCCGCGGAACTCCGGGCTCATGGTGTCGTCGTCCACGCCTGTGTCCAAGCCGGTGTCGGCAATAGCCACGATCTGCCCCTCGCCGTCCAGACCATGGCTTTCCCACACCGGCCGCACGCCGATCAGTCCACCGGCAACGTTGTTGTGCAGCTGCGGCGGCAGGTAGGGCTCGATCCACTTGACCTCCGGCAAGCGCGCCAGGGTTTCGACGCGGCCCACGTCCATTGAGACGCGTAAGGTGGCCTGGCTGGTGGTGACCACGGTTCCTTCCAACTCTCGCACGCGTTCTGCAATGGCGTCCAGGTCAGCCTCGCTGTAGGCAACTACGGTGAGATTACCGCGTGGGTCGGGCCTGAAAGCCTCGGCATCGACCGTGCGGGCGCCGATGGTGTCTGGAGTCGCCGGCTCAGTGCTGCCGGTCAGCAGCGGGCTGAGCTTGTAATCCGGACGATAGGGACCGACCCAGTTCACAAACGGCAGCTGTTGCACCTGCCGGCTGACCCGCGTCGTCATCTGCACCAAGAAGGCGTTGTTGGGAATGTAGTCGTTCAGGTGGCCGCCGAGCGCTTCGATTTCATTGCTCCACTCAGGCTTGATCGGCCCGACGAACTGGACGATCCAGGCATCTTGGCGATCGGCCACTTCCTTGGCCAACACCTTGCGGCTGACAGCCGTCTGGGAAGGAGCCTCTTCTCTGGTGTCGAAATGCACCGATCGCAGCTTGATCTTGGTGGCGTCTTCGATAATGTCCACCACAAAACCCTGTTCCTCCAGGGCTTGCAGCTGCTCAGCTTCCGCCTCCACGCACAGGGCGCTGGGGTAGGTGGCCAGCACCCGGACAACCTGATCGGCCACACGCTGCTGGCCGAGGGGGTCAGTGTCGGCGACATAGACCATAGCTCGTTGCATATGAGGGTTCTCCTTGCGACGCAGGGACACAGACGACGGCGAAACATGCCGCAGCCGACCCGAAGATGGCCGCCGGCGCGCCTAGGCGCCGGTCTGCCGACGTCCTCCGTCGGCGCCAGAATTGTAGCATCTTCCCGTCAGCCTGTAAAGGCGTGGATTTTGCCGGAGCACACTCCTTTGACATTTGCCCTTTTCTGGCATACAATGCGGAGCGCCGTCCCCCGTGGACGGCATGCAATTTTAGCCAGCCTGTGCACAGCGCAACCGGCTGGGTAGGAGTCTGGTACGTGATGAAGCTTGCTCGCCCGCAAACCGCCGCCGAGATACGCCAGGCGTTTCTGGACTATTTCGCGGATCATGGACACACGGTTGTGCCCAGCTCACCTCTGGTGCCCGTCGGTGATGACACACTGTTGTTCACCAACGCAGGCATGGTCCAGTTCAAGAACACCTTCCTGGGGCTGGAAAAGCGCCCTTACGTGCGTGCCGCCAGCAGCCAGAAGTGCATGCGCGTCAGCGGTAAACACAACGACTTGGAAGAGGTCGGCCCATCGCCTCGTCATCATACCTTTTTCGAGATGTTGGGCAACTTCTCGTTTGGCGACTATTTCAAGCGCGACGCCATCCATTTTGCCTGGGAGTGCTTGACGCGCGTCTATGGCATCGCCCCTGATCGGCTGGTGGCGACAGTCTTTCACGACGACGAGGTCGCCTGGCAGGTGTGGCGCGACGAAATCGGCCTGCCGGCAGCGCGCATCATGCGCATGGGCGAGAAAACCAACTTTTGGTCGATGGGTGATACAGGGCCGTGCGGCCCCACCAGCGAGCTCCACTACGATTGGGGCCCGGCCGCTTGTACCTGTGGCCGGTCAGATTGCTCTGTAGCGCTGGACAACGGCTGCGGTCGCTGGCTGGAGGTATGGAACCTGGTGTTCATGCAGTTCAACCAGGCTGCCGACGGCACCCGCACGCCGCTGCCGCAGCCCGGTGTGGACACCGGCATGGGCCTGGAGCGCCTCGTGTCCGTGCTGCAGAACGCCCCCAGCAACTATGATACCGACCTGTTCACGCCGATCATGCGGCGCACGCAGGAGCTGCTTGGTCATACGGACGCCCAACGTCAAGCCAAGCTCACCTCCTATCGCGTGATCGCCGATCACAGCCGGGCGATTTCCTTTCTCATCGCCGACGGTGTGTTGCCCGGTAACGAGGGGCGCAACTACATCTTACGCCTCGTGCTGCGCCGTGCGGCGCGCCACGGCCGACTCTTAGGTTTTCAAGAGCCCTTCCTGGCTGAGGTGGCTAAAGTCGTTATCGCTACGATGGGCGATGCTTACCCTGAGCTGCGGGCGCGCTCCGAGTTCATCCTGAAGAACATCCAGCATGAGGAAGAGCGCTTCCTGCGCACGCTGGATGTGGGCTTGACCTTGCTGGATGAGCTGATGGCGCGGCTGCGCAGCGAAGGAGCAACCGTTTTGCCCGGCGACCAGGTTTTTCGGCTCTGGGACACCTACGGCTTTCCGCTGGACCTGACCCGCGATATCGCCACGGAGAATGGCTTCACCGTGGACATGGTCGGCTATCGGCAAGCGCTGGCCGAGCAGCGTCAACGCGCGCGCGCCGCGGCCCAGTTCGGCGCAACCGGCGAGAAGGACCTGTCGGCCTACCTGACAGCGCTGGAGCGGCTGCCGGACGGCGGCGTCGAGCACATCTACCTCACGGCTACCGAGGCGCACACGCGCGTGGAGGCTATTATTGCCGGCGGCCAGTTAGTCGAGCGCGCTACAACCGGCCAATCGGTTGAGATTGTCCTACCGATCACGCCGATGTACGTGGAGGCCGGCGGCCAGGTGGCCGACACGGGCATGATCACCGAGGACAGCCCAGAGCCGGCCTGGGAGGTCGAGATCAGCCGAGCCGAGCGACCGGCGCCCGGGCTGATCACCCATGTGGGTGTCGTGAGGCGTGGTGTCGTGCCGGTAGGCGCGCCGGCGGTGGTCAAAGTGGACACCGTGCGTCGCCAAGACATCGCACGCAACCACACCGCCACGCACATCCTGCACAGCGAGCTGCGCTACATCCTGGGCACGCACGTGCACCAGGCCGGTTCGCTGGTGGCGCCTGATCGTCTGCGCTTTGACTTCACACACCCGACCTTGTTGCGTGAAGAAGAGCTCAGGCTGATCGAGCAGTCGGTCAACGATGCCGTGTTCGCCAACTATCCGGTGAGCGCCCGCTGGAGTGGGTACAAAGAGGCCGTGGCCGAAGGCGCCATGGCGTTGTTCGGCGAGAAGTACGGCGACGTCGTGCGCGTGGTGGAAATCGGCCAGCCGGGAGCAGTGTGGAGCAAGGAACTTTGCGGCGGCACCCATGTGAGCAGCACCGGCGAGATCGGCATCTTTCATATCATCAGCGAGGGCAGCGTCGGTGCAGGCACGCGGCGTATTGAGGCCCTCACCGGCCGCGCGGCGCAAGAGTACATCCAGGAACGGCTGGGGCTGCTGCAGCGCGCGGCCTCCTTCCTGGGTGTACCCGAGACCGAGGTCGATCGCAAGGTACTCAGCCTGTTGGACCAGGTATCGAGCCAACAGAAAGAAATCGGCCGCCTGCGCGAGGAACTGGCCCGCCATGAGTTCGAGGCGCTCATGGGGCGCGTGGTTCAGGTGGACGGCGTGGGCGTGCTGGCCTCAGCCGTGGCCGCCGCCGATGCGAATACTATGCGCCAGATGACGGACTGGTTCCGCGACCAAATGGGGTCGGGCGTGGTGGTGTTGGGCGCCGCGATCGCCGGCAAGCCGTATTTTGTCGCCGCTGTGACACCCGATCTGGTCAGCCGCGGCCTGCACGCCGGGGAGTTGGTCAAGGCGGTGGCGGAGCAGGTGGGCGGCGGTGGCGGCGGCAAGCCCACGCTGGCGCAAGCCGGTGGCCGCGATGTGGCCGGCCTGCGCGGCGCACTGGCTGATGTGCCACGGCTGGTGCAACAGCAACTGGCTGCGTCGCGGGCGAAGAAGTAACCTGTGCTGAGCGATCCACAAAGTACTCTGACTGTGGGCCACGTTGCAACGCAAGACAACGCCGGTGGCCCCGGTTTCGACAACTCATCAGGCGGCGGGCAGACCCACGTGGTTGATTTGCCCCCAGACATCACAGCCGCCGGTTTGCGCCAGATTGTCGCACAATGCAGCAACG
The DNA here is from genome assembly GCA_034432445.1 of Anaerolineales bacterium. Lineage (GTDB taxonomy): Bacteria > Chloroflexota > Anaerolineae > JAAEKA01 > JAAEKA01 > JANWYQ01. The sequence goes on along the minus strand of DAOUBX010000025.1, from coordinate 25,113 downwards.
GCCGGCTGGTTCTTGTCGTCCCGCGGCGTGCAACCACGTTGGCGCGGTCCGGCTTGGTCAGTTTTCAGGTGCTGCGTCGTCAAGCGGAAGGGTTGGGCCTGCCGGTAGCCATCGTCACCCGGCAGAGCACCGTGCGTCGATTGGCGGCTGAGGCCGGTCTACCGGTCTTTGGGACCGTGGACAGCGCCGTAAACCGAGCGACGTGGCACAGTTCGTCCGCTGTCGTCGGTGAGTATCAGCCACCGCCGCCCCGTCGCAGCCCGCATGTCAGGGTCAGCGCGCTGCGCCGAGGTTTTCTGCCGGCGCGCTTTCGTCGCATCACCTTGACTCAAGGCGACCCCGCGCGACCGTTGCCGGCCTGGCTCGAGACCCTATTCCTTGCTGTGTTGCTAGTCGTGGCCGTGGTTGCCGTGTCGGGGACGCTGGCCTTCATCGTTCCTGCGGCGACAGTCACCCTTGTGCCGGCGCTGGAGCCGGTGACGGGCACGGTGACCGTCACTGCGTTGCCTACCGTGGACATCGTTGACACTCAGCGTCGCATCGTGCCTGCCCGCCGTATCGGTCAGCGCGTGGAAGGGGACGACTCGATCGAGGCGACGGGCACCAAGTCGGCGCCTGACCAAGCAGCCCAGGGGAGCGTTGTCTTCACCAACCGCGGCCCAACCCCCCAGCAGATTCCGGCCGGCACGGTTGTCTCGACTTCGACCGGCGCTAACGTGCGCTTTCAGACCCTGGCGCCGGCCGAGCTGCCGGGTGGCATCGGTGCACGCGTTACCGTGCCGATCGCAGCGCTGGAGCCCGGCCCGTCAGGCAACGTGCGCGCCTTCGCGATCAACACGGTGGAAGGGCCGCTGGCGCCGCTGGTGAACGTTGTCAACCCCGCTGCTACGGGCGGCGGCAACGTGAAACCGGTGGCGGTGGTTACCCAAGGCGACAAGGACCGGCTGCGCAACCGGCTAGAGCAGCAGGTCAAGCAGAAAGCCTACGCTGCGCTCGGCCAACTGCTCGAGGAGGGGGAGTTCGTCCCACCGGAGACTGTCGGCACGTTGGTCGTTGAGGAGACCTACGATCGCTTTACCGACGAGGTGGCCAACCAGGTCAACTTGAGGTTGCGTCTGCTGGCAACGGCGCTCGCCGTCGATGGCAAGGCCGCTGACGAGCTGGCGTTGCAGGCCCTCAGCGACAACCTGCCCCGCCGCGGCCGTCTGCTGGCCGATACAGTGACCTACACGCGCGGTCCGGCGACAGTCAGCCAGCTCGACGACGGCACACCGGTGATCCAGTTTGACGTGACTGCGAGTGCCCAGGCGGTGCTTGACATTGACCCGGCGGCCGTGCGCGCCACAATTCGTGGCCTACCACCAACGGAAGCGGTCAGCAAGTTACAAGCGGAATGGCGTTTGCAAAAACCACCAGAGATCTCGCTCAGCCCAGAGTGGTTGTTGCCGATTCTGCGCCGCTTCGACTACGATTGGCTGCCCATGCCGGTGGCCGACCGCGTGCCCTGGTTGCCGTTCCGCACGCTCGTGCGCGTGCAGTTGGCGCGATGACAACTAACCTGGACTGTGACTATTCAGGCGCCGGGCACTTGCGACCGGTTTACAGCTTGAGCCGGCTCTGCAGACGCCCTGGCCAGCGCAGACTTAAGTGCCCGGCACCTAGGGCTGAATAGTTGTCCTGGACTGCCGGTAAGGCATCTATGGAGATTGCATTTGGAGACTGCATTGCCAGCCGGCGTCGCCGGTATGTCTGTTGAGCAGGCGGTAGCGCCAGACGGGCCTGACGACGCGAGCTCGCAGCCATTGCCCGGCAGCGGCTGCCTATTGGGCATCGATGTCGGCGAACGACGCATTGGCGTTGCCGTGAGCGACGCTACCCAATTGCTGGCTACACCGCTCTTGGTCCTGCACCGCGGCTCGCGCCAGGAGGATTTCCAGCGGCTGGGACGGGTAGCGGCTGAACGCCGGGCCGTGGGCCTTGTCGTCGGTCACCCGCTCAACGCCGATGGCAGCGAAGGCCCGCAGGGCAAAAAGGTTGCCCGCTACGCTTGGCGGCTGGCCACGGCACTGCGTCTACCCTATGTGCTTTGGGACGAATACGGCTCGACGCAGGCGGCCGAGCAGCGACTGGTGCAAGGGAGCCGACGACGACCGCGGCAGGCGCTGGATGCAGCAGCGGCAGCCGTGATCTTACAAGACTATCTCGATCAGCGGCGCGGGCAACCGGCGTCGGTCGATGCCGGTGACCCAGATGCATCGCTGACGGAGTTCATCTATGGCTAACTTCGACCGATCGTACTCACCACACGCCAAACGCCGCACTGTGGGTGCGGTACCCAAACAGCGTGTTCTGCCGCCACGCCCGCGCCGCCCCCTATTCCCCGGCGACAAGCCTGCTCCCACCCGTCCATCGCCACGGGCCTGGTTTCTGCGCTTGCTCGATCCGCGTCTATACCTACGTCTAGGGATTACTCTGGCGGCGCTGAGCGCCGTGGGTTTGATGTTTTTCGTCGGCCGACAGCATTTGGCACAGCAGTGGCAGACTCAGCCTGACAAGCTTAGCTCGACACCTGGTCTGCTGCGGCCGGGCCAAGCTGCCGGGCAGGCCTTGAGCTTAGACAACCTGGAAGACACGTTGATCGGCTTGTATCTGCGCGCGCAACAGCCCGTGCTGAGCACGGCGTTGGGCACCGGTACTGTGCCGATTCCGTTTACGATCGAACCTGGGGAGACAGCCACCTCCGTGGCCAATCGCCTGGAGGAGATGGGACTGATCAGCGATGCGGGCTTGTTCACGCTCTACATGCGCTACAACGGCATCGATAAGAGCCTCGAGGCCGGTGATTTCGAGCTGACCGCCAGCATGACCATGCCCGAAATTGCTCGCGCCTTGCAGCGCGCCATTGTGCGGGAGGTCGTCGTGACCGTGCCCGAGGGCTGGCGCGCCGAGCAGATTGCTGAGATGCTGGAAGATGAGGGGATCATGGACGCGTCCACCTTCATGGCTGCAGTCCGTCTAGGTGACCCGGTGGCGCTCGGCATTGGGCAGTATAACTTCTTGAGCGATCGTCCCCCCGGCGCCAGCTTAGAAGGCTATCTCTTCCCAGACACGTACCGCATTCCTGCTCGCGCAAAACCGGCGGACCTCTTGCGCTCCATGCTGACCAACTTCGACGAGAAGGTGCCCATGCAGCTGCGGGCGGCCGCGACTGCGTCCGGCCTAAGCCTCTACCAGGCCGTGGTGCTGGCTTCCATCGTGGAGCGCGAGGCGGTTCAAGCCGACGAACGGCCATTGATCGCCAGCGTTTACCGCAATCGGCTTTCAGGGTACTGCGCGCCTGAAGTTGGTGGCGCTTACTTGCAGGCCGATCCCACGGTGCAATATGCTCGCGGCCGGCCGGGTGACTGGTGGTGGAAGCCGGCCTCGGTCGAGGAGTATAAGTTCGTGCAAGACCCCTATAACACCTACTTGAACCCAGGGCTGCCGCCGGGGCCCATTGCCAGTCCCGGGCTATCAGCGCTGGAGGCGGCTATCCGGCCGGCCGAGACGCAGTATTGTTTCTTCGTGGCCACCGGCGAAGACGGCCGGCACGTGTTCGCGCGCACCTTTGCTGAGCACGAGGTGAACACCAAGTTGTATTCCCCTGGGGCGGTTCCTAGTCAGCCGTAGTTGGGGGCGTCTGTTAACAAACTGCAAGGTCGCAGACGATTGCTTTCTGCTATGATTACAGCGCAACGTGAGCCACTAGTGGGCATAGCTGCTTTTGTCACCCGACGCACACGGCTGTGGTGGGTGACAGTTCTACTATGCCTAAGCGTGGCTCTTGCTGGCTGTTACGGCAGCACGCGTCCGGTGATCAAGATCGGTCTCGTGGCGCCGTTCGAGGAGCTGTACCGCGAAGATGGCTATGCTGCGCTGTACGCCGTCAAGCTAGCGATTGCCGAGCGCAACGCCCAGGGTGGCATTGGCGGTCACGCAATCGCCCTGGTGGCGCTCAACGACAACGGCCGTCCAGAGGAAGCCGCTATGCAGGCAAGCAAGCTAGGGCTGGATCGCGACGTGGTCGGCGTGATCGGCCCCCTACAGGAAGCGACGGCTGTTGGAGCCGCGGCCGAGCTGGCAGCACAAGACCTGCCTTGGGTTGCGCCCGTGCCTTTGGAGGGCAACGTCACCGGTGGCTGGGGCCTTTCGGCCTCGCCCTTTGCGGTTGGGGGCGCCGCCGTGGCAGAGCTTGTGCGTTTGGGTGCGGCCGACCGCGCGGTGGTCTTCAGCGATCAACCCGGCGCGTTAGCCGGCGCCCAGACCGCCGCTGACCGCTTGGGTGTGTCGCTGCAGGTATTGCCACTCGCGGCCGGCCCGGCCGACGTACCTGGCGGCAGCGGTGTCGCTTGGTTGGGTGATGCCGAACGCGGCGCAGCCTTGCTCTGCGCCTTGCCGGGTGGCGCGACGGCGCTGGTGGGTGGGCCTGAGGTCGGATCGCCGGTGTTCGCTCGGCGCGCTGCACCCTGTGCAGCAGACGCCTGGTTGAGCAGTGGTCCGCCGGCCGCAGCAGTGTCGCCGCAGTTCAGCGCCGCCTATCGGCATCTGGCGGCCACAGCGCCTAGCCCGCAGGCAGTTTTGGCCTACGACGCCACCAATCTGCTGCTGGACGCGGCAGCATTGGCTTACGAGGAACACGGCAGCTTGGCGCGTCCGTTGGTGCGCCAGGCTCTGCACACTGTGGCGGTGCGCGGCTGGAACGGCCTCGCAGGGCGCTTCGTCTGGGACGATCACGCCTGTGAGCCGCAGACCGGCTGCGGCCAGTGGGCTGAAGCTCCGTTGTACGTGCAGGACAACGCCCAGTGACAAGGGCTGCTTCAGGCTGGTCCCCCACCAGGAAATCGCCATTTGCCATACAGAAGTTCGCTGAAGCGTCTCCGTCTTCTGCTTCCGCCCGAAGGGCGCCGCGGCGCTGTGTGGAATTTAGTAGTACATAGGTCACAAGGTAGGTGTTTAAGTAGTGCGTATTCTAGTTTTGTCCTGGGAATATCCTCCGCACGTTGCGGGCGGCATGGGCAAGCATGTGCAGGAGCTGACCCCCGAGCTTCTAGCGGCTGACCCCAACCTTGAGCTGCATCTGGTCACGCCGGCGTTTGTTGACGAGAGCGGCAACGGAGCGGGCGGCGGAAAGTCATCCCGACGTTTGCACGTGCACCGCGTTGCCGTAAAGCGACCGTTGCACGCCTCTTACTTCCAGGATGTGCAAGCAGTAAACGAGCAACTGCTGCGCCGGGTCGAGCAGCTGCACGCCGAAGTAGGCCGATTCGACTTGGTGCACACGCATGACTGGTTAACGGGATTTGCGGCGCGTGCCTACAGCGCGGCGCATACCGTGCCGTTGGTGACAACGATCCACGCCACAGAGCGTGGTCGGCTGCGCGGGCACGTGATGCATGACCTGGAATGGCGCATCGACGGCGCAGAGCGGGAACTGGTGCAGCAGTCCCAAAAGATCATTGCCTGCAGCCCGGCCATGGCCCACGAGGTCGAGATCTTCTTCGGCGTCCCCAGCACTATGATCACGGTGATTCCCAACGGTGTTCGCACGGCGCGCTATGATCGTATCAGGTCGTTGGATCACAGCGCGTTCCGGCTGCGTTATGCCCAGCCCGATGAGGAAATCGTCTTCAACATAGGCCGGCTGGTGTACGAGAAAGGTAGCGACTTGCTGGTTGAGTCGGCAACGATGGTTCTGGCGCGTCGTCCGCAGGCGCGCTTCATCATCGGTGGTACGGGCCCGCTCATGACTCGGCTGGAGAACCGTGTGCGCGAGCTGGGGCTGGAACACAAGGTGTTGCTTTCCGGCTTCCTGAGCGATGAGGACCGCGACCGCCTGTACCTACTCGCTCACTGCTGCGTGTTTCCCAGCCGCTACGAGCCGTTTGGTATCGTGGCTCTGGAAAGCATGGCCGCCGGTACGCCGGTGGTTGTGTCGAACGTTGGCGGTTTGGGCGCTGTTGTGACTCACGAGGAGACGGGTATTACGATCTACCCGGACAATGTTGACTCGCTGGCGTGGGGCATTCTGCGCACGCTGGAGGACCCTGCAGCTGCGCGCGTGCGTGCGCAGCGCGCGCGACGGGCGGTGCGCACGCAGTTTGCCTGGTCGCGCATCGCCCGGGCCACGCTGGAGGTGTACGCCCAAGCGGTGGCTGCCAGTCAGCCGGTCGGGGCAGGGTTCACGCCAACAGAACACCCCGCAGAGTCGCCCTCTGGTCAGTAGTCAAGGTGCGGGCAGGACGTCAACGGCGTAGATCACAAGCTCGGCTGCGCTGTCATTGTTGGCCGTCGCCAGCCGCAACTGGCTTCGGCCAGCGCTGCGAAAGAAGGGCTGAGTACGCAGCACGTCCATGCCTCCGCTCAGGGTCCATTCGCCAAGGTGCGTGCCATCCGCCGCGATGGCGCGCACCTTGCTGTTTGGCATCCCTTGGACGGTTAAGACGAGGGTCAAGTCGCCGGACTCTGGATTGACAATCTCCAGAGCACTTCCTTTCTTGCTCAAGGTTCGCCACACGCGCCCTTGTTCATCAGTTTGGCGGGGTGTCCAGTCCGTTCCCAGCACCAGGTATGGCCGTCGCTGGGCCGGTTCCTGCACAGCGTAGACGGTCAAACGTTCGTCGGCGAAGATCGGCGCTTGATCGGCGGCAGCGAAGATGGCCTGCGCGGCTGACTCGGTGTAGGTACGCCCAAGTCCGGTCGGCATCTTGTAGCGATCCAGAACCACCCACCCCACGCCCAGGAGGTCATACAGCACCTGCATGCCGTGCGCTTGCAGGTCAAATGATTGCGTGTGAATATCAGGTCCCAGCCAACGGAAGTGACTGAGCACCGGGGCGCGCTCCAGCAACGTTTGCGGATCATCGCGCGTGACATAACCTGTGGACAAAGGTTTGCCATGGACGGTCTGATAGAGCAAATAGCCAGGCCTTGGCCAGTTGGCCGGCAAGTTGAGCACAGCGCGCGTTGTGGGTTCATTGGCCAGTGCGAAGTACCAAGCAGGGGTGTCAGGCGGGCTCATGGGGTAGGGGATGGCAAGGAACTCGAAGAGGATCAGCCCGGCGGCCGCCAGCGGTGCTACCAAGGCAAGGCGTCGGCGGCGCTGCGCTAGCCAAGTAGTTGGGTACACCAAGCCGAAGGCCGAGGTCACGCCCAAGCAAAGCATGACCATGACCGTCATGCGGCTGACTGAACGGCTCAGTTTGATGAACGGCACATAGTCATACAGCAAAGCGTAGGGCAGAGGGATAGCACGTCCGCCGGGGAGCAGATCAGTACGGCCTGCAACATGCAAAACAGGGCCCAAAGCGAGTAGGCCGAACATGAAAGCGCCCAAGAGCCAAATCACAGCATCGCGGCGAGCCGAGGTTCGCATAGCATAGATTAACACTACACCCGCCAGAAACAAAACGCCATATCCCACAAAAACGGTGAATTCGCTACGCGTAGCTGTGAACGCAGCGCTGCGGGCAGCAGCCCAGTCGCCCCAGAGCGGATGAAACACCTGTGGCGTGAAAAACGCCAAGAGGTCGGCCGAGAGGTTGATCGTTTCCGAGTAGTCGCGCAGGAGGGAGGTCCCACCCCAGGCGCGCGCTCCCTGCAACATCGGCCCAAGCAAAGGCAGCAAGGCGAGGCCTGCCAGACCGCCGGCGCCAACAATCAGCACAATTCCTTGCCGGCCCAGTTGATGTTGCACCAGACGCACAACCAGCACAAGGCCGGTAAACAACAGGCAATACATGACATAATACCAATCGCATAGGCCGACGAGTATCAAAAACATTGCCAACTTGAAAATGTCGGCTGCGGCAAGACGGCGATTAGCTGCTCGGTCAAGCCCCCGCACCAGATACAGGACATAGAACGGGATCCACTGCAAGGCTATAAGCTGCAAGTGTCCCAACAGATGGGCGAAATGATAGGGAGAGAAGGCGAAGACAATGCCAGCGACAAACGCGGCGGCGTGCGTGATGAACGCACGCCGCGGTGAGGACAAGGATGCGTGAACCTGACGCAAGGCGTACAGAGCTAGTAAGTAGGCGCCATAGCCGCCGATCACGAAGCTGAACAGAACGGCGCTGTTGTAGGCCAGGAAAATGTTTCCTGCTAACTGTACGTTGAGGAAGGTCAAGCCGTTGAACGGCGCCATGGTCTGAAAGCGCAGGTCTACGCCTGTCGGGTAGTGCAGAAGCGTGGTGAAATAGGGTGACTGGTGCTCGACCAGCCACGCCTGACGCATCCACCACAGATTCCAGTAGTTCTGCCACCCGTCAAAGCTGTCCCCGGGAATAGCCCTAGTCACTTGACGCGCCAGGGGCCAAGTCATTATCAGAGTCAGCAAGACATACAGCAACAGAGCAATCAGACGCCAGCCAGGCCGCCACGCGCTCACTGTACGGTGTTGTCGGACGGAGAATTGGGCCATGCGCAACAATCAGAAGGTGTGTCCTGCTGCTCGCAAGGTCTCCTGCATTAGCTGCTGTCCCCCGGCGAGGTACTCAGCGATCTTCTCTTCGCAGTGAGCTACAAAAGCAACATCTTGCAGATCAGCCAGGTTGACGCGCGCGTTGAGGGCCGCCCCCTGCAGCCCAGCGTACGCCAACAAGGCGCCAACGCACGCATCGGTGGCGGCATTGCGGTTGCCAGCTGCTGCCACGCGCACAGTCAGCTGCAAGACAGACTGACAACAGTCGGCTGTGGCCAAAGGTGTACGAGTGGCCTCTTTGAGCGCCTCTTGGATCGCTGCGCGTCGGGTGGCCTGCTCGTCATCGCTCTTCTTGGGAAGGCGGTAAGCTGCGCGCACCCCGTCGTAGGCCGCAGCGTCCTGGGCCACTAGCTCCACGAGGCGCTGCCGTAACTGTTCGGCCGCAGCAACGATCTGTTGCATCTCCGGCGCGACCTCAGCATACGCAGCTCGGCCGAGCGTTAAGCGAGCTACCATAGCCGCAAGCGCGGCGCCCAGCGCACCGGCCAAGGCTGCCGCGCTGCCGCCGCCCGGTGTCGGCTCACCAGAAGCCAGAACATCGATGAAATTGCTGAGTTCGAAGGACTGTGTTGTGCTCATGCGCCGTGCTCGCTTGCTAGAGGGTAACGGGAAGATCTGGCAGGCGCATTCTATGGCAACTCAGGCTTTTCCACAAGTCAGACATCCGATTATTAGACTTGCATTAGACTTTACAGAAAAGGGACGATCAAGTCTCTCATATCTGATTGAGTGTGGTATAATTGGAGCCGCGAAGTTAACCATTTAGCTGTCGGTGCTTGCGAACGGCTCGTAGCTTAATCCAGTTCCGCGGAGACCTTGGCAAACGCAGAGCCAAGTGCCCGGCACCGATGGCGGACAACACAGCCTTCAACACCCAGTGTCGGTAGCGATAGCTGCTGAAGAGGAGCGGGCCTGACGGTTCTCAACCAGCGCCTGCACAAGTCTGTCGACTGCGACGCTGTGGACAAGTATGTCATCATCCGGAGTATTGTGCATGGTCGACGAATTCTTGTATCAACACGCTGGACTAGGTCGGATCCGTGTTTTGCAGCGCAGGCGTGACGCCCTTGAGGGCGCATACTTCAGGCCCCCGACCAATGTATATGAAACGGACGATGCCGTGGTCGTGACGGTAGAGGTGGCCGGCCTGGAACCGGATGCCTTTCAGATCACATTAGCTGCGGCCGAGAGGTTGCTTACGGTGAGCGGCAAAAGGCATCTGCCAACGGTGGAAGGCAAGATGACCTTTCATCAGCTCGAGATCCAGCAAGGCGGTTTCGTCAGCCAGGTCTACTTGCCGGCTGCTTTGGCTGACGCTGACAACGCCAGCGCCACCTACGTTGATGGTTTTCTGGTGATCAACTTGCCCAAAGCCATGCCACAACAAGTACCGGTACGAACCTTGGCGTCAACCGACAAGTAGTGCGACGAGAAACAAAGCAATCAGAACAGAGAGGTCCTTATCGTGTCTATTTTTGGCAAAAACCGAGAGCGATTGGAAGTACAGCGCCCTGGGTCGAGCGGGACAGGCCCAGGTGATATCGCTGAATCTGACGACCAGCCCCAAGGAAAAGCACAAATCTTGCCCATCCTGCCCTTGCGCGGGGTTGTTGTGTATCCCATGATGTGGCTGCCCCTAACCGTAGGGCAGCCGCGCTCTGTGCGCTTGATCGACGAGGCGTTGGGAGACGCCGAGCCGCGCATCATCGGCTTGGTCACCAGCCGCGCGCCTGAGGTGGACGAGCCGTCGCCCGATCAAGTCTACGAGGTCGGCACGATGGCTGTGGTGCACCGCATGCTGCGCGCCCCAGACGGCACCATTCGGCTGATCGTCCAAGGGCTCGAACGCATCCGCATCGATGAGTTCGTACGCACCCAGCCTTACATGCAGGCGCGCGTGCACGAAATCCCCGATGTGCTGGAAGAGACGGTTGAGCTAGAGGCGCTGGCGCGCACAGCCCAAGATCAGTTCCGCCAACTCATCAACCTGGTGCCTCACCTGCCCGAAGAGCTAGAGATGGCGGCGCTCAATGTAGACGATGCGCGCCAATTGGTGTACCTGATTGCTTCTAGCCTACGCATTGATATCGAAGATGCGCAGAAGCTGCTCGAGATCGACAGCGTCACGGAGAAGCTGCGTAAGCTCACCGCCTTGCTCTCCAAGGAGCTTGAGGTGTTAGAGCTGGGACGCAAAATCCAATCCGAGGCCGTGGGCGAGATGGAGAAGATGCAGCGCGAGTTCTACTTGCGCGAGCAGATGAAGGCCATCCAGAAGGAGCTGGGCGAGGGCGACGAGCAAGAAGCCGAGATCAAAGAGCTGGAGGAGCGCATTGCGGCTGCCGGCATGCCGGAAGAGGCGGAAAAGGAAGCGCGGCGCGAGCTAGACCGCATGCGCAAGATGCCGATTCAGGCCGCCGAGTACAGCGTCATCAAAACCTACCTGGACTGGCTGGTGACCCTGCCCTGGCAGCAGCGCACCGAGGATAACCTGGACATCGCCCACGCTCGCCAGGTGCTGGACGAGGATCACTACGGCCTGGATGACATCAAAGACCGTATTCTTGAGTACCTGGCTGTGCGCAAGCTCAAGCTAGAGCGCAAAGAGGACGCTGTCGAGGAGGAGTCTCCGGCGGACAAGATCCGCCGCGAGCGCGAGGGTGTGATCCTGTGCTTCGTGGGGCCGCCCGGCGTCGGCAAGACGTCGCTGGGGCTGAGCATCGCCCGCGCCATGGGCCGCAAGTTTGTACGCCTGGCCCTGGGCGGCATCCGCGACGAAGCCGAGATCCGTGGCTTCCGGCGCACCTACATCGGCTCCATGCCTGGTCGTATCATCCAAAGCCTGCGCCGGGTCGAGTCGCGCAACCCGGTCTTCATGCTGGACGAGGTGGATAAGCTAGGGCGTGACTTCCGCGGTGACCCCAGCTCGGCTCTGCTCGAAGTTCTTGACCCGGAGCAGAATCGCGAGTTCCGCGATCACTACCTGGACGTGCCCTTCGATCTCAGCGAGGTGATGTTCATCACCACGGCCAACATGCTGGACACGATTCCGGAGCCGCTGTTGGATCGCATGGAGGTCATCGAGCTGCACAGCTACACCACCGAGGAAAAGGTCAAGATCGCCCAAGGCTATCTGGTGCCGCGCCAGATCAAGGAGAACGGTCTGCGCCCTGGCGAGGTGCTGTTCGAGGAGGACGCGCTGCGCCGGATCGTGCGCGATTACACTCGCGAGGCCGGCGTGCGCAACCTAGAGCGCACCATCGGAACGATCTGCCGCAAGGTTGCTACCAAGGTGGCAGAAAACGGCACCGGCGGCCCCTATGTGATTACGCCAGAAAACCTGGTGGATTACCTGAAGAAGCCCAAGTACTTCGACGAAGTCGCCGAGCGCACGGAGATTCCCGGCGTGGCCACCGGCCTGGCCTGGACCATGACCGGCGGTGACATCCTGTTCCTGGAAGCCACCCGGATGCCGGGCAAGAAGGGCTTCACCATCACCGGTCAACTGGGCGACGTCATGAAGGAAAGCGCGCAGGCCGCTTTGAGCTGGGTGCGGGCCAACGCCACCCGCCTAGGCATCGACCCCGAGTTCTTCGAGAGCTCCGACATCCACCTGCACATCCCGGCCGGCGCCGTGCCTAAGGATGGCCCTAGCGCGGGCGTAACGATGGCGGTAGCGCTGGTTTCGTTGCTCACCGGTCGCACGGTCAAGTCCAACGTGGGCATGACCGGCGAGATCACCCTGCGCGGCAAAGTCTTGCCCGTCGGCGGCATCAAAGAGAAGGTACTGGCGGCCCGGCGAGCTGGGTTGGACACCGTGATCCTGCCCTATCGCAACGAGAAGGACCTGGACGACCTGACCGAGGCCGTGCGCAAGGAAATGCAGTTTGTCTTCGCCGAACGGGTAGACGATGTGCTGAACGCAGCGCTGAACCCAGCGCCGGCCGCGGTGAACGTCAACGGACACGAGTCGACGGCTGAGAAGGTGTGAGCCGATTGCGAGCGGTGTGTGTTTGCGACTTTGCCGGGCCGTAATCACACACCGCTCTCTTATTCAGCCGGTCAGCGTTGGATTGCCGGTAGATAGGCTCTGTTGGCGACGACATAGACGTTGAACGACGCGTTGGGCGGCGTGGCTGCCGTGTCTTGGTTGAATATGGTCCAGCGGTTGCTCACGTAATACACACCGGTCACGCGGTTGTTGTAAATGCCGCTGCCTCCGCCAGGGTTCCAGTTCAGCGTTGTGAACACCAGCGCGTGCCGATTGCCGTTGGCGCGGGGGTTAGCGATAAAGGTATAGTTACCAAAAGTGTTGGCTGGGGTGGCTTTGTGCACAAACACGTTGACACCTGGTTCAGGCGCCAGGACGTTGAAGGCGGCGTTGGCCGGCATGGCGGCCAAAGACTGATTGAACACCTCCCATTTGCCATTCCAGTAGTAGACGCCGATAGGATGATTGTTGGTAACTGCTCAGGCGTGCGCCTATCCAAGGATTGGAAATCCCTGTCTGACACTACGAAGGCCCCTCAGGGCCTGGCGGAGCGTGTTGCCAGCACGACAATAGCGAAGTGCTGAACGACCACCATAACTGGCTGACGGTACGAAGGCCCCCCAGAGCCTGGCGGAGCGTGTTGCCAGCGGCTGTGGCCGCTCACCTGCACCTCGCCTGCGGCCCACCAGTCGCTGCGCTCCTTAAGGCTTCGTCGGCGCAGGCGCAGGCGTCGTGCTGTCAGACGGTGAACACTTGCACCTGCGATGCAAGTGCAGGTGTTTCATTCACCGGGCTGAGCAGTTACGCCTCAGCACTTCAATTGCCATCGACTACGGATCATCCACATGTTACCCGAGGCATCCGGCGTGTTTTGTAAATGTCCAACTAATCTCTGAAGAAAAGTAACTACTCAGCCATAGGTGCCGGGCACTTGAATCTGCGCCTACAACCATGTTTGCCTGGCCAATTTGGTCTACCCGTCGGCTGCAAGTGCCCGGCACCTGAGTAGTTACGAAAAAAAACTTGTGTGAGCCGTTGCCGGCATTTATGCTATAATGCTCGCGGTCGACCACATCCATGGCCTGGGCCCAAATCGACCGAACAACCAGCGACGACTGCGCCAACCAGGCTCACCATCTCCGCCCAACGGGGCAGGTTGGCTTCTCTGAAAAGGTGTTCCCGATGAGTAAAATCATCATCACCCACGCAGATGTTGTCACTCTCGACAGCCAGGGAACGATCCTGCGCAATGCCGATGTCGCCATCGACGGTGATCGTATCGTGGGCGTCGGCCAGGCGCCGGCCGGTTTTCAGCCCGACGAGACGCTGGACGCCCGCAACCACGTCTTGATGCCTGGCTTTGTCAACGCCCACACCCACGCGCCTATGACCTTCGAGCGCGGCTGGGCCGAGGATCTGCCGCTGGACCGCTGGTTCAACGAGCGGGTGTGGGTGGTCGAGTCGCAGCTCACGGAGGAGGATGTGTACTGGGGCGCGATGCTGGCCGCGGCCGAGATGATCCGCAGCGGCACTGTGGCCTTCGCCGACCATTATTTCTACATGGATCGCGTGGCCGAAGCAGCAGAGCAGGCCGGGCTGCGCGCGTTGCTGGCCTGGTGCGTCTTCGGCGAAACGCACAACGTCGGCACGGACCTGCCAGGCACCGTCGATTTTGTGCAACGCTGGCAAGGCGCGGCCGACGGGCGCATTCACACGGTGCTGGGCCCGCACTCGCCCTACATGTGCGACGCTCAGTTCCTGGCGCGCACGGCAGCAGTGGCCGCCCGCCTGGGAGTTGGCATCCACATTCACCTGGCCGAGTCGCAGGAACAGGTCGACAATTCGCTGGCTAAGTACGATCGCACACCGGTGGAACTGCTGGAGGCCAACGGCGTGTTCGACGTGCCAGTGCTCGCCGCGCATTGCATCTACGTCAACGAGGTGGACCAGGCCATCTTGGCTCGCCGCGGGGCAACGGTGGTGCAGTGTCCAAACTGCCACATGAAGTTAGGGATGGGCGTTACGCCCGTGCCGGCCTTGCTGAAGCAAGGCGTCAACGTGGCGTTGGGCACTGACGGCACAGCCAGTAGCAACGATCTGAACATGCTCAAGGAGGCTCGGCTGGCCGCGCTGATCCAAAAATTGCACCACAGCAACCCGGAAATCATGCCCGGCGACTTGCCCCTGCGCATGGCCACTCAAAACGGCGCGCGGGCCCTCGGCTGGCCCAACAGCGGCGCCATCGTCCCCGGCAACCTGGCCGACCTGATCTTGTTCGACTGCGACCGGCCCCACTGGCGTCCGCGCCACGACTTGGTAGCTAGCCTGTTACACAGCGCACAGGCGGCCGATATTGACCACGTCATGGTCGCCGGTCGTTGGCTCATGAAAGAACGTCGTCTGCTTACTCTGGATGAGGAGCGCATCCTGTGGGAAGCTGAGCGCCGCGCTCTGGCGTTGGTTAACAAGAACCTCTCCATCGTGCGGGCCTACAAGGGATGATTACGACGGTTGTGCCGGGAGTATCCACTTGCCTCCGGCTTCGACCGTTCACCGCCTTGTGCTGAGTAGTTGCGATCCGCCTTTGACAGTTCATCGCTTATCGGATACAATCTTCTCGGCCGCCGGCTGTCTGTCGCTTGTGAGCGTGGACGCTGGCGGCGTAGTCTGTTACAAGAGCAGACCATAGCGCTTAGGAGGATATCGCATTCATGAAAACTTACGCAACGGAGCGCGTCCGCAGCGTAGCGCTCATGGGCCACAGCGGCTCGGGCAAAACCTCGTTATCGGAGGCCATGTTGTTCGACACCGGCGTCTTGACGCGCATGGGACGTGTCGAAGATGGCAACACTGTGTCTGACTTCGACCCCGAAGAGAAGCGGCGCGGCATCTCGATCAACCTCACAACCATCCCGGTGGAGTGGGAAGGGTACAAGATCAACGTGATCGACACGCCTGGCTACCTCGATTTCCAGGGTGAGGTTTACAGCGCTAGCCTGGCTGCCGACGCGGCGGTGCTGGTTGTTGATGCCGTCAGTGGTGTGGAAGTCGGCACCGAGCTGGCCTGGCAAGTAGCAGTCGATGCCGGACTGCCGCGGCTGGTTTTCGTGAGCAAGATGGATCGTGAAAACGCCGATGCAGAGCGCGTGCTGAAACAATTGCGTGAGATCTTTGGCGTGAACTTCGTGCCAGTTCAGGTGCCCATCGGCCGCGAGGCCAACTTCCAAGGCGTGGTCGATCTGCTCAGCAAGCAGGCGTTCATCGGTCACGAGGGCAAGCAGAGCCCTGCGCCAGCCAATCTCGCCGGCGACATTGCCGACGCCAGCACCAAGCTGATGGAAGCTGCAGCGGAAGGCGACGATGAGCTGATCATGAAGTACCTGGAAGGGGAGGAGCTAACTGCGAACGAGATCCGTCGCGGGCTGGAAGCAGGCATCAAGGCGGGCGAGATTGTGCCCGTTTGTTTCGGCTCGGCCACCCACAATCTGGGCGTCCAGGCCTTCATGAACGCCATTTTGGCGTTGGTGCCCCCGTTCAGCGCCTCTGACGGCGTGAAGGCTCGTAATGCGAAGAACGAGGAGATCACGCTGGCGCCTTCGGCAAGTGGTCCGCTGGCGCTCTTTGTCTTCAAGACGTTGGCCGATCCCTTTGTCGGCAAGCTCACGTACTTCCGCGTCATGTCCGGCGAGCTGGCCGGCGACTCGCGCTTGTTCAACCCGCGCGCGGGTGTCGAAGAGCGTTTGGGGCAGGTGTATGTACTGCGCGGCAAAGAGCAGATCGTGGTTGACCGCCTGGCGCTTGGCGACATCGGAGCCGTGGCAAAGCTGACCGAGACGATCACGGGCGATACACTGTGCACGCGCGAGGCCCAGATCACCATCAACCCGCCGACCTACCCCAACCCCCTGTACGAGGTCGCCGTCGCACCCAAGACACAACAAGACTCGGCCAAGATGGGAACCACCTTGACGCGTCTGACCGAGCAAGACCCCACGTTGCGTTGGCGCTTCGAACCCGGCACGCGACAGACGATCTTGTCCGGCATGGGCGACACACACATCGATGTGGCAGTGCGCAACCTGGAGAGCAAGTTCGGCGTGGGCGTGGAAGTCAGCGTGCCCAAGGTACCCTACCGCGAGACCATCACGCGCAGCGCCGCGGAGCAGTATCGCCACAAGAAGCAGACCGGCGGCGCCGGGCAGTTTGGCGAAGTCCACATGGAGGTCAAGCCCTTGGAGCGGGGCGGCGGCTTCGAATATGACACCAGCCGCGTCTTCGGCGGCGTGATCTCGAGCTCGTTCTTCCCCTCGATTGAAAAGGGCATCAAGTCCGTTCTGGAGCAGGGCGTTATCGCCGGCTTCCCGGTTGTCGATGTGCGCTGCGAGGTGTTCGACGGCAAGATGCACCCGGTGGACTCGAAGGACATTGCGTTCCAGATCGCCGGCCGTGAGTGCTTCAAGAAAGCCTTCGAAGCGGCTGGGCCGGTGTTGCTGGAGCCCATCATGACCGTCAAGGTCATTGTGCCAGACGAATATGTCGGCGACATCATCGGCGACCTCAACACCCGGCGTGCAATCGTGCAGGGCATCGGCCAGGAACGCAAGAAGAGCGTGATCGATGCCCAGGTGCCACTGGCCGAAATGCAGCACTACGCCGCCGACCTGCGCTCACTGACCCAAGGCCGCGGCATCTACACGGCTGAGGTCTCGCACTACGCCGTGGTGCCGGCCAACATTGCGCAGGAGATCATCGAAGCCGCCAAGAAGGAACGCGAGGAAAGCAAGTAGTAACGCCCGCCCGCGTGTCTGAGCTGCGAGCACGTGGCGCTGTACTGTTCAGCGCTCAAAGAAGAGCCTATCCGAACAGCCGGAGCTGGCCCTGGGTTACGCACTTTGGGCCGGCTTGCAGCCGCCGGTTGCTTGGATAGGCTCTTGTTGTCGGATCAGCGGTGAGGGTTATTGCGCATGAACAATCGCAACACCGACGCAGCTTCAGGCGTGCTCCTCACTCTGAGCATTACTAGTCTCGGATCACCCTGGCGGCTGGCGGCAGGGTGGGCGGTTCTGATCGGCCTGGGCGCAACCGCCGGTGTCCGCGTCGTAGACGTCTCCTGGTCAACACTCCTGCTGGCGTTGTTGTTGGCTGACGCTGCCTGGGGTGCTTTATGGCGCCAAAGCAGCGGCGATCCGTCGAAACCAGCGCCAGAAACGAGCGGTCGTTTGTTCCGCTTGCCCTATGCCGGGCCGAGCGGTATCGCTGGCCAAGCAGGCTGGTTGTCCCACGTACTGCACGGCTGGCTGCCGGCGATGGCCTTGGCAGCTGCCATGGCCGTGTTCGTCGGCAAGGCAGCGTTAGCGCTTACGGGAGCAGTGGCTGTGCTGGGATTTGGCGGCTGGGTCCTTCTGCGGGTTGATCAGGCCGGCGCTGCCCGCTGGCTGCAGGCCCTAGCGCTCGGTGCTGCCCCCTTTGTCCTTGGCGTATGGCTGGCGCCGGATGCACCAAGCTGGCCGGAGCTGGGCTGGCTACTCACGTTCGGCGTGAGTTTGTTCGTGCTCTTGCGGGCCGGGCTCGCCGTTGCGGCCGCCGAAACCCAAGGGCTTTTGCTGGCAGGCGGCGGCTCGCTCCTCATGGTGGCAACGCTGCTGTGGGCGGGACGTCCGCTGGCAGCAGGACTGGCGGTTGCTGTCGCAACCGGACCGCTGTTGCTGTTAAGCCGGACTTCACCCCCGTCCGACCGGCGCTTGGCCGCCGTCCAGACCTGGTGGTGGCTTCTGTCTCTGGGCGTTGCCGGTGCGCTTGGTCTGGGAGTCGGGTAGGAAATGATGGAGCAGGCTTTTACGATGAACCAAAGACAGCGAGTGACCATCAAAGACGTGCAACGGGACGTTGAGGTGGAAGCATTCATCGATGCTGCCAACGCCCAGTTACGCACCCTGGGCTACACCGAGCACGGCCGCCGCCACGCCGGCTTGGTAGGACGGCTGGCGGCAGATATTTTGACGCAGTTGGACTACCCTGAGCGCAGCAGCGAGCTGGCGTACATCGCCGGCTATCTGCACGACGTCGGCAATTTGATCAACCGCGGCTCCCATGCGCTCACCGGCGCCATGATGGCTCAGCAAACCCTGAGCCGTCTCGGCATGCCGCCGGACGAAGTAGCGATCGTCATGGGCGCAATCGGCAATCACGAGGAGGAGTACGGCACGCCCGCATCGCCTGTGGCCGCTGCCGTCGTGCTGGCCGACAAAGCGGATGTCCACCGCAGCCGTGTACAAAATCCGAACCCCCAGGATTTCGACATCCATGATCGCGTGAACTACGCCGCCACGCACGCCGAAGTGCGCGTCGATCCAGCGCAGCGGGTGATTGCGCTCGTTCTACACATTGACACAGCTTATGCCCAGGTCATGGAGTACTTCGAGATTTTCTTGCGCCGCATGGTCATGATGCGCCAGGCCGCCGGCGTGTTAGGCTGCACCTATCACCTGGTCATCAACGATGTGAGGTTGTCATAATGAGGATTGCACGCGCGCTGATCGGCCCCGATCAGGTCTGCTTCGGTCACGTGGACGGCGACAGCTTTCAGCCATGGGAGGGGTCTCCCTTCGAGAGGGAAATTGCCGAACTGGTTGCCGTCGGTAGGCCGCTGCCTCTGTCCGCAGTAAAGCTGTTGGCGCCTTGCCGGCCAGGCAAGATCCTGGCGATCGGCCGCAACTACGCCGAGCATGCTGCCGAACACGGCGCGGCTGTGCCCAGCGAGCCGCTGCTGTTCCTCAAACCACCCAGCGCAGTGATCGGACCGGAAGAAGCCATTAACCTCCCGGCGTTGTCGCAGCAAGTAGAACATGAAAGCGAGCTGGTGGTGGTGATCGGCAAGCGTGCGCGACATCTGCGACCCGAGGATGCGCTGGGATGTGTGCTGGGCTACACCTGCGGCAACGATGTCACGGCTCGCGACCTGCAGCGCCGTGACGGACAGTGGAGCCGCGCCAAGGGCTTCGACACCTTTTGTCCGCTAGGGCCGTGGATCGAGACCGATCTGGACCCTGCTGACCAATGGGTCCGGTGCATTGTCAACGGACACCTCCGCCAAGAAGGACACACCAGCCAACTGGTGTTCGGCATCGCAACACTCTTAGCCTATGCCAGCGCGGTCATGACATTGGAACCCGGCGACGTTCTTATGACCGGCACGCCTGCCGGCGTCGGGCCGTTGGCCCCTGGCGATGTGGTCGAGGTAAGCGTGAGCGGCATCGGGGTGCTGCGCAACCGGGTGCAAGACGGCAACACATGACCACCACACCGATCGTCGCCTTGGTTGGCCGGCCCAACGTAGGTAAATCGACCCTGTTCAACCGCATTGTCGGGCAGCGCTTGGCCATTGTGGAAGATGTGCCAGGCACCACGCGCGACCGGCTGTATGCTGACGCCGAGTGGTCAGGGCGCTCCTTTACGCTGGTGGACACCGGGGGCATCGAGCTTGTCGAAGGCATCGACCGGCAGGCGCAGCGTGGGGCCGAAGCCCTAGGCGTGGCCTCGGCGGACTTTCGCCGCGAGATCCGCCAGCAGGCAGAAGCCGCTATTGCAGAAGCCGACGTCATCGTCTTCTTGGTCGACGCCAAAGAGGGCATTACCGCCGGCGACCAGGACGTGGCGGAAGTGCTGCGCCGATCGGCCAAGCCCACCATCCTGGCTGCCAACAAGGCCGACAACGTCGATCGCCGGCTGGGCGCAGTCGAGTTCTTTGAGCTGGGCCTGGGCGAACCTGTGCCCATCTCGGCCCTGCACGGCCTCGGCACCGGCGACCTGCTAGACGCCATCGTGGAGCGCATTCCCGCTGTGCCCGAAGAAGAGGAGCAGGCCGGCCTCAAGATCGCCATCGTCGGCCGGCCCAACGTAGGCAAGTCTTCTCTGCTCAACGCACTGCTGGGTGCAGAGCGGGCCATCGTCAGCGACATCCCCGGCACCACGCGGGACGCCATCGACACTCAGCTTCTCTGGCAGGGTGAGCCGGTTGTGCTGATCGACACGGCGGGAATTCGCCGCCGCGGCCGCATCGAGCCGGGGATCGAAAAGTACAGCGTCATGCGCGCGCTGCGCGCCGTGCAGCGCGCGGACGTAGTGGCTCTGTTGCTCGATGCCACCCAGGGGGTGACTGCTCAGGATAGCCACGTGGCTGGCTACGTGTTGGACGAGTGGAAGAGCATTTTGATCGTGGTGAACAAGTGGGACTTGGTCGAAAAAGACAGCTACACCACGGTTCAATTCACCCAGCACATCCGCAACGAGCTGAAGTTCTTGGACTTTGCCCCGGTGCTCTTCGTCTCAGCCAAAACGCGGCAACGCGTCAACCGGATCATTCCGCTGGCGCAGAAGATCTACAAAGAACGTAACACGCGCATTCCCACCGCCGAGCTCAACCGGCTTGTCCAGAATGCACTGATGCAGCATCAGTTGCCTTCCAAGAGCGGCAGACGGCTGAAGTTCTATTACGCGACGCAGGCCGAGGTAGCGCCGCCCACCTTCGTGCTCTTTGTCAACGACGCCGAGCTGGTGCACTTCACGTATCAGCGCTTCCTTGAGAACCGCATTCGCGAGCAGTTCTCCTTCGAAGGCACGCCGATCAAGTTGGTGTTTCGCAGCCGCAGCGATTAGGTGTTTCAGGCATGTCTAACCGTCTTCGGGCGATGAGCCGCTGGGTGCGCGCCAACTGGATCGAGCTTGTGCTTAGCGCTGTCTTGCTCATTGCCTTGAGCTGGCTGTACCGCACAGGCCGTGATCTGTTGGCGGCCGAGACCCCTTTGCCCACAATGACACCCATCGCCGAGGAAGTCGTCGTGGTCGTGGTGGACGAGACCGGCACGCCCGTATCGCCGACCCCAACGACCAGCTTCAGCGGTCAGCAGGCTCTGGGCTACGTGGCTGCCCAAGTGGCTCTGGGACCGCGGCCAAGCGGATCCAACGCCAACCAGGCGGCGGCAGCTCAGATCGCCGATGAGCTCAGCCGGCTTGGCTGGACCGTGGAGACGCAAGAGTTTGACCACGACGGCGTGCCCATGCGCAATGTGCTGGCTCGAGCCGGCTCCGGCAGCGAGGCCGTGCTGATCGCCACTCACTTCGACACCCGGCCCGTTGCCGATCGCGATAGCGACCCTGCCCGACGCGCCGACCCCACTTTGGGCGCCAACGGCAGCGCCAGCGGCGTGGCCGTGCTGCTGGAATTGGCGCGTGCGATAGACCGCAGCTTGCTTGGCAAGCAGGTATGGCTGGCGTTTCTGGACGGCGGCGACACGGAGGGTTTGCCCGGCGCGCCGGCTGGCGGCGCGGGCGCAGCACACTTGGCGCAAACCCTGGTCGAACGACCGCAAGAGGTCATTGTGATCAGCACGGTCGGCGGCGAAAACCAGCGCTTTCGTTACCATCCTGACGCCGAGCCGCAACTGAGCGAGCGATTATGGCTACTAGCAGCTCGCCTTGGCAACGCCGAATGGTTCATCCCCGAGACGAGTCAAACCCCGACTCCGTGGACCCTTCCCTGGCAGGACTGGGGTCGCCCGAGAGCCGCTATCTTTGGCGACGATTACCCGTATCGCCACACGACCGAAGACACGCCCAGTAGGATCAGTGCCATCAGCCTAGAGCGCGTCGGCGCTTTGCTGGAGGCCTACCTCGAGGGTTACACACCTTAGAAATGGAGATTGACACCGGTGAGACCCGCAAGACGACTAGATCAAGTGCCTATGTACGTGTTCGCCGCCCATGGCGCGCGACTAAAGAAGCTGGCCGCGGAGGGCCTCGATATCATCCGGCTGGACATCGGTGAGCCCGACGCGCCCCCGCCTGATTTCATCATCGAGGAGCTGAGCCGGTCGGCGCGCAACCCCAAGCACCACGGCTATGCTGGCTATGTCGGCACTCCCCAGCTCAAGCAGGCGATCGCCGAATACTATCAGCGACGCTTCGGCGTCACCCTGGATCCAGGGCCAGAAGTGCTCCCCTTGATCGGCTCGAAGGAGGGCCTAGCGAACATTGCGCTGGCCTGGCTTGATCCCGGCGACATCGCCATTGTGCCAGACCCCGGCTACCCCACCTATCAGATGGGCGCTAAACTGGCTGGCGCTGATGTCTACTTCATGCCCTTGGAACAACGGCTGGGCTGGCTGCCCGACTTGGCAGCGATACCAGCCGAGGTTGCAGACCGCGCACGGCTGCTCTGGATCTCGTACCCGAACAATCCCACCGGCGCCGTTGCGCCGCTGAGCTTCTACGAGGAGGCCGTGGACTTCTGCCGCCGCCATGACATCCTGCTGTGCTCCGACCTGCCATACGCCGACGTGTGCTTCGATGGCTACGCGGCGCCCAGTGTCTTAGCCGTGCCGGGCGCAAAAGAAGTCACGCTGGAGTTCAACTCGCTTAGCAAGAGCCACCACATGGCCGGTTGGCGCGTGGGTATGGCGGTTGGCAATGCCGTGGCCGTCAAGGCTCTTCTGCAGACTAAGAGCAACATCGACAGCGGCATCTTCCGCGCCATCCAGGACGCCGCCACGGCAGCGTTGAACGGCGACCCGGCCTGGATGGAAGAGCGCAACCGCCAGTACCAGGAGCGGCGTGATATGGTTCTGGAAACCGTGCGCGCTATCGGCATGGAAGCTGAGACGCCCAAGGCCAGCCTGTATATCTGGGCCAAGCCGCCGGCCGGGTACACGTCGGTCGCATTTGCCGACAAGGTGCTGCTGGAGACGGGTGTAAGCTTCACCCCTGGCGACGCCTATGGCCCCAGCGGCGCCGGCTGGATCCGCATCAGCATCGGCCAGGAGACGGCGTTGATCGAGGAAGCTATGCGCCGCCTGCGCTCGCTGCCCTTGTAACTTGTCGTGTGACTTTTCAGGCGCCGGACGGTTGCGCCCGATGGGCAGCTCAAGCCGACGCAAGCGCCCGGCGCTTATCGCAGGTTATCTTTACCATGACGACCGACCGCTTTTACTATCCTGACCAACCACAAGAGACTGCGCTGCTCGTGGGCATTGAGTTCAAAGGCCCCGATCAGCGCCGCGGCGCGTTCAGCATCGACGACTCTTTGACCGAGTTGGCGCAGCTGGCGGCAACGGCGGGCATAAAAGTTGTCGGTCAAACCTATCAGCGTATCAGCGAACCTAACCCCGCCACGTTGATCGGGTCCGGCAAGCTGGCCGAGATCATCGATCTGCGCGCCGAGCTGGGCGCCAGCGCCGTCATCTTCGACGAGGAGCTGAGCCCGCGGCAGCAGCGCGAGATCGAAAAGGCCATCAACAACGATGACATCAAGGTGTTGGACCGCACGGCGCTGATCCTGGACATCTTCGCCAAGCACGCGCACACGCGCGAGGGCGCGTTGCAAGTGGAGCTGGCGCAGTACGAGTACCGCCTGCCGCGGCTAACGCGCGCCTGGACTCACCTGGCGCGCCAGGCGGGCGGCGGCGCGGCGGCCAGCGGCACGGGCGGCGTAGGCCTGCGCGGCCCCGGCGAGACCCAGCTTGAAGTAGATCGCCGTGAGATCGGCCGGCGCATCGCACACCTCAAGCGCGAGCTGGAAGAGGTTCGGCAACATCGGCAGCGCCATCGTCAGAAACGCCGCAGGGCGGGCCTGGCCACGATCTCCCTGGTGGGCTACACCAACGCTGGCAAGAGTACGCTGCTGAATCAACTCACCGCCTTGGCCGGACCAGAACGTGCAGGAGCCGGTGTGCTGGCCGCCGACATGCTGTTTGCCACGTTGGATCCCACCACGCGTCGCATCCAGCTGCCGGGTGGTAGGGAAGTCCTGGTGACAGACACCGTAGGTTTCATCCAGAAACTGCCCACTACGTTGGTGGCTGCGTTTCGTGCAACACTGGAAGAGATCGCCGAGGCGGATCTGCTGCTGCATGTGGTCGACATAACGCACGTCAACGCGCTACAACAGGCACGAACGGTGGGGGAGGTCCTGCGCGACCTGGGCGCAACCAGCAAGCCGATTCTGACAGCCCTCAACAAGATCGACCTGCTGCCCGACCCAGGCGCGGCTGACGCGATCTTGGGCCACAGCTTTCCCGACGCCATTCCGGTCTCGGCCTATACCGGACAGGGGGTGCAGGAGCTGTTGGCGCGTGTGGAGGAGGTCCTCAACGAGGACATGGTACCCATCGAGGCTTTGATCCCCTACAGTGCGGGGGAATTGGTGAGCCTGTGGCATGTGCACGGGCTGATCGAACGTGAGCAACACACGCCAGATGGCGTGATCATCAAGGGTCTCCTGCCGCAAGCGCTGCGAGGACGAATGCGGGCTTATCAGCGGCAACCCAAGGGATAGGGAAGGCATAGGCTACCGAAGCCACCGCTACCACTCGCTTGGAGCGGAACCGCCGCGCTCACGGCAGCAGGCAAAAGCAGTGTCCAGAGAGCAAAAGGGGTCAAGATAGTCGACATAAGGCGCATCATCGCAAGTGTCTCCTTGAGTGACAGGTGATAGTTTCAGTAGCTCACGATTTGGCTCGCGGTGTGCACTCTAGCACGCTGTTGAACATTGACAGATTGACCCAACAATGAAGCTGGGCGTGCGAGTCGTGCGTTGGCGGCAACCACCGGG
>DAOUBX010000024.1:0-28899 GCA_034432445.1 Anaerolineales bacterium | reverse complement strand
TTGCCAACCTTTCCGAAAGGTTGGCAACTTTGTCCGACGTGTCCAACGAGTAGGAGCCACCCATGAACCCTCACATGACGCCCGCTGAGATCAGCGGGTTCTTGGAGCGCATATTGCTGCGCGTGCAGAAGCCGGCGCGTTACACCGGCGGCGAGTGGAACTCGGTCGTCAAGGAGTGGAACGCTACGCCGCAACCCCTTCGGGTCGCCCTGGCCTTTCCCGACATCTACGACCTGGGGATGAGCAACCTCGGGCTGGCCATTCTCTACGACCAGATCAACCAGCGGCCCAACATGCTGGCCGAGCGAGTCTACGCGCCGTGGCTGGACATGGAGGCCGAGCTGCGCGCGGCCGGCGTGCCGCTCTACAGCCTGGAAACCCGCCACGCCCTGGCCGACTTCGACATCGTCGGCTTCGGGCTGCCCTACGAGCAGCTCTACAGCAACGTGCTCAACATGCTGGACTTGGCCGGCCTGCCCCGGCGCGCGGAGCAGCGCACGGCCGAGCACCCCCTGATCCTCGCCGGCGGCAGCGGCTGCTACAACCCCGAGCCCATGTCCGCCTTTTTCGACGCCATGGTCATCGGCGAGGGAGAGGAAGTGATCTTCGAGGTGATGGAGGCGTTTGCGGAGTGGCGGAGGGCAGACAAGGAGACAAGTAGACAAGGAAACAAGGGCGCGCTCTCCGATCACCGCTCACCGCTCACCGCTCACCGCTCACCGCTCACCGCTCACCCTCGCCTCGACCTCTGGCGTCGCCTGGCGCGCATTCGGGGCGTGTACGTGCCGCACCTGTATGCCGTGAGCTACCACGCCGACGGCACGGTGGCGCAGGTGGAGCCCATCGACGACGCCGCGCCGCCTACGGTGGTCAAGCGCATCCTGCCCAAACTGCCGCCGCCCACCACCAACTTCATCGTGCCTTTCATTGACACGGTCCACAACCGCGCGGCCATCGAGATCCAGCGCGGCTGCACGCGCGGCTGCCGCTTCTGCCAGGCCGGCATGATCTTCCGCCCCGTGCGCGAGCGGCCGGTGCAGGAGGTGTTGGACGCCGTGGACGCTATCATCGCGGCCACCGGCTTCGAGGAGATCGGCCTGCTCAGCCTGAGCAGCAGCGACTACAGCGGCGTGGCCGAGCTGGTGGAGGCGATCATGGCCCGGCACGGCGACAAGAAACTCAGCATCGGCCTGCCCAGCCTGCGCATCGAGAGCTTCTCGGTCGATCTGA
Source organism: Anaerolineales bacterium (assembly GCA_034432445.1). Taxonomy (GTDB): domain Bacteria; phylum Chloroflexota; class Anaerolineae; order JAAEKA01; family JAAEKA01; genus JANWYQ01. The sequence continues at coordinate 27,669 of DAOUBX010000024.1, read as the reverse complement.
TGGAGCAACTGGCGCGCGGCCGGCGGCGCAGCGGCTTCACCTTCGCGCCCGAGGCCGCCACCGACCGCCTGCGCGACGTGATCAACAAGCCCATCGCCACCGAGGATTTGCTGCGCACGGCCGAGGAGGTCTTCAGCCGCGGCTGGACTACCATCAAGCTCTATTTCATGATTGGCCACCCCACCCAGACCATGGAAGACGTGGACGCCATCGCCGACCTGGCCCACGCCGTGCTGAGGATCGGCAAGAAGCACATCGGCGGCAAGGCCAAGGTGCGCGTCGGCGTCAGCACGCTGGTGCCCAAGCCACACACCCCCTTCCAGTGGGTACCGGTGGAGGACGTGGCGACGCTGGAGGCGCAGATCAAGCGTCTGCAAGCGCGCATCCGCGGCAAGGGCTTCGAGTTCAGTTGGAACGACCCCAAAGACACGTTGGTCGAGGCCTTCCTGACCCGCGGCGACCGCCGCTTGAGCGCCGTGATCGAGCGGGCCTGGCAGTTAGGGGCCAAGTTCGACGGTTGGCAGGAGCAGCGCAGGTTCGACGCCTGGATGCAAGCCTTCGCCGAGCTGGGCCTCGACCCGGAGTGGTACGCCCGCCGCGAGCGCAAGATCGACGAAGTGCTGCCCTGGGAGCACATCAGTGCGGGCGTCAGCAAGGAGTTCCTGACCCTGGAATACATGAACTCGCTCAAAGGCGCGGTGGTGGACGACTGCCGTGAGCACTGCTATTCCTGCGGCATCCTGGGCCTGTTCAAGCACGACCGGCGCAATGTGCCCGACGGCGCCTGGGGCTGCCCGGCGCTGGGCCGCGGCAAGGTGCGTCAGCCGGTGGATATCATGCCGGTGCCGCTCTACGTCAACCCCGACATGGCGCCAGAGCTGGCAGCACAGTACGGCCCGCGCGTGCCGCAGCGCGCGCAGCGAGTGCGTTAGGCGCCGTTTTCACTCCGACCCGATTGGGCGCAACGCCGGGTATGTGGAAAACTCTCGGGCGAAGGCGCCGGTCACGAGAATGATCGACGCCTAGGGGCGAGGCGACGGCCAAAGGAGTCGGCCCGTTACCCGGTCGTGGAAGACGCCCCAGTGGCTGGGCGAACACACGCCCGGGGAGGGAAGGAGTCGGGGGAACGGAACGCTGGATTCGCTGTTTGACAGCCGGGGCGCGGCGTGTTATAATCGGGCAAACGTTTGCGCAAACGGTTGCTGATCCCACAAAGGTGTGTGCCATGACGACGATGCAGGATGTCGCAGAGCGAGCAGGGGTGTCGGTGACCTCGGTCTCTCATGTGATCAACGCGACCCGACCGGTCAGCGAGGAGCTGCGCCAACGCGTGTTGGCTGCCATGGATGAGCTCGGCTACCAGCGCAATCTGCTGGCCCGCAGCCTGCGCCGCGGCCAGACCCACACTATCGGCATCATCGTCCCCGACAATGTCAACCCTTTCTTCGCCGAGATCGCCCGTGGCATCGAGGATGTCAGCTACGAGCGCGGCTATAGCCTCATTCTCTGCAACTCCGACTCAAACCTCGACAAAGAACTGCATTACACCGGCGTCCTGGTCGACAAGCAGGTGGATGGCATCGTGTTTGTCGCCGCTGGCCACAGCATCGAGCGCGTGGTCGGCTTGCAGCGTCGCAACGTCCCGGTGGTTTTGGTGGACCGCGAGCTGCCCGGCGCCAACGCTGATGTTGTCCTGGCCGACAACGCTCGCGGCGGCTGGCTGGCCACTCAGCACTTGTTGACGCTGGGCCACCGCCGCATCGGCTGCATCACCGGGCCTTCGGAGCTAACGCCCAGCGCTGACCGCGTGGCCGGCTATCGTCAAGCGCTGGCCGAGGCCGGCATCGCCGTAGACAGCGAGCTCATTCGCCGCGGCGACTTCCACTTTGCCAGCGGTTACGACGCTGCGCAGCAGTTGCTGGCCTTGCCCGATCCTCCCACAGCGCTCTTTGCCTGCAACGATTTGATGGCGGTGGGCGCCATCCGAGCTGCGGCCGACATGGGCCGCAACACGCCGGCCGACCTCTCCATCGTGGGTTTCGACGACGTCCCGCTGGCGTCTTTCATCTGTCCACCGCTGACTACGGTGGCGCAGCCGGTGTACGACATGGGCGCGTTGGCCGCCCGCCTGCTGCTGGAGCGTATCGAGAACCCCACGGCGCCGCCCACCCGTCACATGCTAGATGTGCAATTGGTGGTCCGGCGCTCCACAGCCGCGCCGGCCGGCGGCCCGGTGCAGCGCTGAGCCAGGTTGACCCCCGCCCGACCACGGCTTGGAGTCCAGGCTTCAGCCGGGTTTGCCCCAACACTCAGCGAAAGCTTGAATTCCCTGGCGCACATGTGCGTAGCAAAAGACAGCCAGGACTTGGTTTCCGCTTTGCGAGATGATCCGCCTATGGTTGCCAAAATCGTCGTCGTCGGCAGCTTGAACATGGATCTGGTGGTGCGCTCCCCGCGCATCCCCAAGCCAGGTGAAACCATCATCGGCCATGCGTTGCACATGGTGCCCGGCGGCAAGGGCGCCAACCAGGCCGTAGCCGCTGCCCGCGTGGGCGCGCAGGTGGCGATGGTGGGCCGCGTGGGCGGTGACGCCTTCGCCCAGCCGCTCCTGGCCAACCTGGCCGCCAACCGCGTCGACCACACCTGGGTGGCCCGGGACGCCGACGCAGCGACCGGCGTGGCCCTGATCGAGGTGGACGACGCCGGGCAGAACAGCATCGTCGTCGTCTCCGGCGCCAACGCGCGGCTGCGACCGGCCGATGTCGAGGCTGCCGAGGCAGCTATCGCCGCTGCGCAGGCGCTGCTGTTGCAACTGGAGAGTCCGCTGGACACGGTGCTGCGCGCCGCACAGCTTGCCCGCGCCGGCGGGGTCACCGTGATCCTCAACCCTGCCCCGGCGCGTGCCCTGCCGACCGAGCTGCTGCAAGCGGTGGACGTGCTCATTCCCAACGAGAGCGAGACCGCCCTGCTCACCGGCCTGCCGGTCGACAGCCTGGCGGAGGCCGCAACCGCGGCGCAAGCCTTGTTGGCCGGCGGCGTGTCCACAGTCGTGCTGACCCTGGGTGAGCGCGGCGCGTTGCTGGCGCAGCCAGAGGGCTGGGCGCATTTTCCGGCCTTCCCGGTGACGCCGGTGGACACCACGGCCGCCGGCGATGCCTTTGTCGGCGGCTTCGCCGTGGCGCTGGCCGAGGGCCGGTCCCTCGCCGACGCCGTGCGCTGGGGCAACGCAGCCGGCGCCCTGGCCACAACCCAGCTCGGCGCGCAGCCGTCGCTGCCCGACCGCGCCGCACTGCTGGCGCTGCTTGACCCTTCCGCCGGAGAGAGCCTATGAAGAAGACCACCCTGCTCAATCAACCCGTCTCATCCGTCATCGCCGGCCTGGGCCACCTGGACACCCTGGTCATTGCCGACGCCGGCCTGCCGATCCCGCCCGAGACGCAGCGCATCGACCTGGCAGTCAGCCGTGGGGTACCCGGCTTCTTCGACGTGCTCAGCGCCGTGCTCAGCGAGATGACCGTGGAGCGCGCCGTTGTGGCCGCCGAGATGGCCGAGGTCAGCCCCCAGGTGTACGAGCGGCTGCGCCAGGCGCTGGGCGATACGCCGGTGGACGAGGAGACCCATGTCGTGTTCAAAGAGGCCACGCGCTCGGCGCGGGCCGTGATCCGCACCGGCGAATGCACCCCCTACGCCAACGTCATCCTTGTCGCGGGCGTTGCCTTTTGAGGTCCTATGAGCACGGCGGCCACCTCCACTCGCCCTTCGCTAGATTGGCGCATGCTCTTGCAGCGCTACGGGCTGCTGATCTCGTTTCTGCTGCTGTGCGCTGCGCTCAGCCTGCTGTCGGACCGGTTCCTGACCCCCCAGAACCTGGTCAACGTGCTGCGCCAGTCCACCATCAACGGTATCATCGCCGTTGGCATGACCTTCGTGATCCTGACGGCGGGCATCGACCTGTCGGTGGGCGCTGTGCTGGCGCTGAGCGCGGTGGTGGCGGCCGACCTGGTGCAAAAGGGTTTGCCGGCGCCGCTGGCCATCGCCGCTTGCCTGGCCGTGGGCGCAGCGTTGGGCCTGGTGAACGGCCTGATCATCGCCCGCACCCGCGTGCCGCCCTTTATCGCCACCCTTGGCATGATGACCATAGCCCGCGGGCTGACCCTGACCTACACCCAGGGGCGCCCGATCACGGGGCTGCCGGCTGAGTTCCGCTTCTTGGGCACCGGCTCCCTGGGGCCGATCCCCATGCCTGTGGTTGTAGCCGCCGTGGTGTTCCTGCTGGGTTTTCTCCTGCTGGATCGCACCCGCTACGGCCAGGCCATCCGCGCCATCGGCAACAACCCGCTGGCCGCCCGTTTTGCCGGCATCGCCACCCGGCGCTACATCGCCTTCGTCTACCTGCTGGCCGGCTTCCTGGCCGCGCTGGCCGGCGTGATCCTGACCGGTCGCCTGAACTCGGCGCAGCCGACGGCCGGGCTGTCCTACGAGTTCGACGCCATTGCCGCCGTCGTGGTCGGCGGCACCAGCTTCTCCGGCGGCGAGGGCAGCCTGGCCGGCACGCTGCTCGGGGTGCTGGTAATCGCCGTGCTCAACAACGGCCTCAATCTGCTCAATGTCTCTTCGTTTTGGCAGCCCGTGGTGACCGGTGTGGTCATCGCCCTGGCTTTGTTGCTCTACCGGATCATCCGCTAGAGCGAAAGACGATTCTGCTGCGTGCAACGCAGCACGATTTCTTCCGTGAGAAGGAGGTTGAAGACCATGAAGTCCAAACTGTTGATCGTGTCGTTGGTCACCCTGGTGGCCTTGGTGGCGGCGAGCTGTGTTGCGCCGGCAACGCCGGCGCCGACCCAAGCAACGCAACCGCCCGCGCAGCCGGCCGCCAAGCCGGTGGTGCTGGGTCTGTCGCTGTCGACGCTGAACAATCCGTTCTTCGTGACATTGAAGGATGGTGCGGAGGCGGCGGCCAAGGCGGCTGGGGTGCAGTTGGTGGTGGTAGATGCGCAGGACGATCCTGCCAAGGAGGCGACGAACATTGAGGACTTGATTCAGCAAGGGGTGAGCGCCCTGTTGATCAACCCGACGGATGCGGACGCCATTGTGCCGTCGATCGAGAAGGCGAATGCGGCGGGCATTCCGGTGTTCACGATTGACCGCGGGGCGGCGGGCGGCGCGGTGGTGTCGCACATCGCCTCGGACAACGTGGCAGGCGGCAAGATGGCGGGAGAGTTCCTGTGCCAGGCGTTGGGCGGCCAAGGCAAGGTCGTGGAGCTGGAGGGCATTGCGGGCACCTCGGCGGCGCGCGACCGCGGCAAGGGGTTCAACGACTACATGAGCGCCAGCTGCCCGGGCGTGGAGATCGTGGCGCGGCAGACGGCGAACTTCAACCGGGCCGAGGGGCTGACGGTGTTCGAGAACATCCTGCAGGCGCAGCCGGAGATCAACGGCGTGTTCGCCCACAACGACGAGATGATCCTGGGCGCGATCGAGGCGGCGCAAGCAGCCGGCCGCACGGGCATCATCTTCGTGGGCTTCGATGCGGTGGATGACGCCGTGGCAGCGGTGGAGGCCGGCACGCTGGCCGCCACCATCGCCCAGCAGCCCGCCGTCATGGGCCAGCTCGGCGTGGAGTTCGCCATTCGCCATCTCAACGGCGAGACCGTGCCCGCCTCGGTGCCGGTCGACTTGGCGCTGGTGACGAAGTAGCGAGACTTGTCTCTGCCCTCCCCCTTTCCTCTGACGGCGAGGGGGAGGGTCGTACCTGCTCTGGATCGTTTCCCATGTCAACGGACGGCTCCTTGTTGCGCATGGAGGGCATCTCCAAGGCCTTCCCCGGCGTCAACGCCCTGCAGAACGTGGACTTTGCGGTCGCCGAGGGCGAGATCCACGCCCTGGTCGGCGAAAATGGCGCGGGCAAGAGCACGCTGATGAAGGTGCTCACCGGCGCGCTCTTGCCCGACGCCGGCCGCATCTACCTGCGCGGGCAGCCGGTGGCCATCGACTCCCCGCGCACGGCGCAGGCGCTGGGCATCAGCATGATCCACCAGGAGCTGTCGCTGATCCCTTACCTGACCGTCGGCCAGAACATCTTTCTGGGTCGCGAGCCGCGGCGCGGGCCGCTGGGCCTGATCGACTGGCCGCGGCTGTATCGCCAGGCCCAGGAGTTGCTCGACCGGCTCAACGTAGACGTGGACGCGCGCGCCGAGGTGCAGGGCCTGAGCATCGCCCAGCAGCAGATGGTGGAGGTGGCCAAGGCCCTGGCGCTGAACACCGGCGCTGCGGCCGACGGCGACACCGGTGAGCGCTCGGCCGGCGCGGCCCTGATCGCCATGGACGAGCCCACCTCGGCGCTGACCGAGCGCGAGACCGAAATCCTTTTCGACGTCATGCGCTCGCTCAAAGCTCAGGGCGTTTCGTTGATCTTCATCTCGCACCGCCTGGAGGAGATCTTCCGCATCTGCGACCGGCTGACCGTGCTGCGCGACGGCCAACTGATCGACACCCGGCCGATCGGCGAGCTGGACGCAGATCAGGTGGTGCGGATGATGGTGGGCCGTCAGCTTGGCGACATGTATCCTCACGCGGCCGTGGAGCGGGGCGCGCCGGTGCTGACGGCGACCGACCTGGCCGACGGCCGCGAGCTGCACGGTGTCTCATTGACGGTGCATGCCGGCGAGATCGTGGGCATTGCCGGGCTGGTGGGCGCGGGCCGCACCGCTCTGGCCGAAACCCTGTTCGGCATCCGGCCGGCCACGGCCGGCGAGATCCGCCTGTCAGGCCAGCCGCTCAAGCTGCGCGGCCCCGGCGACGCCATCCGCCGCGGCATCGGCTTTGTGCCGGAGGATCGCAAGCAGCAGGGGCTCTTCCTCAACATGGCCGTGCGCGACAACGTGGTCATCAGCGCTATGCAGCGGGTGACCCGCCTCGGCTTTCTCAACTTCGCCCGCATCGACGAGCTGGCCGGCGAGTTCGTGCGCAAGCTGAACATCCGCACCCCCAGCCTGCGCCAGCGGGTGCGCAACCTGTCCGGCGGCAACCAACAAAAGGTCATCATGGCCCGCTGGCTGACGCTGAATCCCAAGGTGCTCATCCTGGACGAGCCGACGCGCGGCATCGACGTGGGCGCCAAGGCGGAGATTCACGCCATCATGAGCGAGCTGGTGGCGCAGGGCGTGGCGGTGCTGATGATCTCGTCGGAGCTGCCAGAGGTCATCGGCGTCAGCGACCGCGTGCTGGTCATGCGCCAGGGCCGCATCACCGGCGAGTTCAGCCGCGAGCAGGCCAACGAAGATGCCATCATGCGCGCCGCCACCGGCGCAGGCCAAAGCGGAGCACAGTCGGTCCCATGAGCGCCCCTGCCCCCTCTGCTGTTGTCACCTCTCGTCCTCGTCGCCGCCTGGCGGAGCTGCTGCGCCGCGCCAGCGTTCTGCTGATCCTGCTGGGTATCGTGCTGTTCTTCGCCCTCAGCACGCCCGGCTTCTTGCGTCCCTCCAACCTGCTCAACGTCGTCCTGCAGAGCTCCATCATCGCCATCGTTGCCATCGGCATGACCTTCACCATCCTGACGGCGGGCATCGATCTCTCGGTGGGGTCGGTGATGGCGCTTAGCGGCGCGCTGGCTGCCGGGCTGGCTGCGCGGCAAGGCCTCAGCCCGGCGCTGAGCATCGTCCTGGCCTTACTGGCCGGCCTGGCTTTCGGCGCCGTCAACGGGTTGCTGGTGGTGCGCGGGGGCATCCCGCCCTTCGTCGCCACGCTGGCCACGCTGTCGGTCGCCCGCGGGTTGACTCTGGTGTACACGCAGGGCAAGCCCATCGCCGGCCTGCCGCAGTCCTTCGTCTGGCTGGGCAACGGTCGGATCCTTGGCATCCCCGTGCCGGTGATCCTGCTGGCAGCCACCGCCGTGATCGCCTGGTTGGTGCTGCGGCACACGCGCTTTGGCCTACACGTCTACGCCACCGGCGGCAACGAGGAGACCACGCGGCTGGCCGGCGTCTCACCCCGCCGCATCAAGCTGGCCGTCTACATGATCAGCGGCCTGACCGCAGCCATGGGCGGCATCTTGCTTAGCGGCCGCCTCTCCTCGGCCCAGCCCAACGCCGCCGTGGGCTGGGAGTTGGACGCGATTGCTGCGCCTGTGTTGGGCGGCGTCAGCCTGTTTGGGGGTGTTGGGGGCGTGGGCGGCGCGGTGATCGGCGCGCTGATCATCGGCGTGCTCTCCAACGGCCTCAACTTGCTGCGTATCTCTTCCTACTACCAGCAGATCATCAAGGGGGCGGTGTTCATCCTCGCCGTCCTGCTCGACCTGGCCACCAAGCGGCGACGCTAGGGTCTGATTGCTGTCTGACCGCTACAGCGCTTCGCCCAGCAAGAGCTCCGGCAGCCCGCTCAGCAGCTAACGCAAACTCGGTCTTACGTTTGGAGCAAGTCGAAGCTGCGCGGGCGGCTGCGCAACAACCGTATGCCGCCGGGGATGCCGTTCGACATCACGGAGGCCAACCGGGACGGGCCGCCAGTGACGGTGAATGGGCAGGAGGTAGCGGCGGTGGATCTGATCAAGGCGTGGGTCGAGGCGGGTGCGCCGGAGACGGAGCGATCGTGCGAGTGAGCGGCGCGGTCCAGCGCAACTCACGCCAGCGTGCCGACGTTGTTCAGCTCCTGGAAGGCCTGCACCAGCCGCTGCTTGAAGCTTTCCTGGCCCGCGCGCAGCCAGGCGCGTGGGTCGTAGTAGCTCTTGTTGGGCTTGTCTGGGCCTTCCGGATTGCCGAGCTGGCCTTGCAGGTACGCTTCGTTGGCCAGGTAGTAGCGGCGCACGCCGTCCCAGAACGCCCATTGCATGTCGGTGTCCAAGTTGAACTTGATCACGCCGTAGGAGATGGCCTCCCTGATCTCCTCGGAGGTCGAGCCGGAACCGCCGTGGAAGACGAAGTTGACCGGCTTCTCACCGGTACCGAAGTGCTCTTGCACATAAGCCTGCGAGTTGCGCAGGATCTTCGGCTCCAGCTTGACGTTGCCCGGCTTGTAAACGCCGTGTACGTTGCCGAAGGAGGCTGCCACCGTGAAGCGGTCGCTGACCTTCATCAGCTCGCCGTAGGCAAAGGCCACATCTGCCGGCTGGGTGTAAAGGCGGGAGCTGTCCACGCCCGAGTGGTCGATGCCGTCCTCCTCGCCGCCGGTGATGCCCAGCTCGAACTCCAGCGTCATGCCGATCTTGCTCATGCGCTCCAGGTAGCGCTTGCAGGTGTCGATGTTCTGCTGGATCGGCTCGGTAGAGAGGTCGATCATGTGCGAGCTGAACAGCGGCTTGCCGTGGGCGCGGTAGAAGGCCTCGCCTGCTTCCAGCAGGCCATCTAGCCAGGGCAGACTCTTGCGCGGGCAGTGGTCGGTGTGCAACAGCACGCGCGCGCCGTACAACGTCGCCAGATGGTGCACATGCTGCGCAGCCGAGATCGCGCCGGCAATGCTGGCCTGTAGTCCGGCGTTGCTCAGTCCCTTGCCGGCATAGAAGGCCGCGCCGCCGCTGGAAAACTGGATGATGGCGGGGGAGTTGACGTCCCGTGCCGTCTCCATCACCGTGTTCACCGTGTCGGTGCCGGTGCAATTGACAGCCGGCAGGGCAAACTGCCGCTGCTTGGCCATGGCGAACATGGCTTGAACGTCGTCGCCGGTCAATACGCCGGCCGCAAACCGCTCGTGTGGGGTGGTCATGTTGTCTCTCCTTCCACCAATGTCTGAACGATTGCTAGGACAGCCTTACCTGGCTGCCCACCCATGCCAACATACCGTCCAATGCTTCGATCACCTGCTGCGCCTCGTTTTCCTGGATGATCAGCGGCGGCAGAAGCTGGCTGACGGAGGTGTCGTTGTTGGCGTAGACGGTGAATAGACCATGGCGCAGGCCGGCCACGGTCATCAGCAGGCCGCAGGCGGGGTGCGCCATCTTCAGTCCCATCATCAGGCCGCGCTGACGGACCTCGACCAGCACGGCCGGGTGCCGGCGCTGCAGCTCGGCCAAGCCGTCGGCAAACACCCTCGCCATGGCCTGCACATGGGCCAGGAAGCCGGGCCGCTCCAGAATCTCCAACACCTTGAGCGCCACATAGCAACCCACTTCCGCGCCGCCCAGGGTGGAGACGTGCAGAAACGGGTTGTCGTGCAAGAAGGGGTTGAGTGGATCGCGGTAGATCGTGGCCGTGATGGGATAGATGCCGCCGGAAAGGCCCTTCGCAGTGACCAGGATGTCGGGCACGACGCCGTAGGTGTCGATGCCCCAGACGGCGCCACAGCGACCCAGCCCGGTCTGCACCTCGTCGATGATCATCACCACGCCGCGCTCGTTGCACAGCCGGCGCACGCCGGCGAAGAAGTCCTCCGGCGGCAGCACGATGCCCGCGGTAGCAGGGATGGTCTCGAAGATAACGGCGGCTGTGGTGTCGTCCATGGCGGCATCGAGCGCGGCGAGGTCGCCGAAGGGTATCTGGCGAAAGGCCGGCGCGATGGGCCAGGTGGGCTGGCGGTACTGGGCATCGCCCGCGGCCAGGGCCAGCCCGGTATGGCCGTGATAGCCGCCCAGGGCTGAGATCACGCCTGGCCGGCCCGTGTGGCCCCAGGCCAGCTTGATGGCCAGGTCGATGGCCTCGCCCCCGCTGGCGCCGAAGACGACGCGGTTCAGGTCGCCGGGACACAGGTGGGCCAGTCGCTCGGCCAACAGGGCCCTGTGTTCGCTGATGGGGTGGGAGTTGCCGATGTCCAGCTCCTGCAGCGCCTCTTGCAGCGCCGCGATCACCTCGGGGTTGCGGTGGCCTAGGTTGTACACGCCACCGTTGCAGTGACAATTGATCAGCCGCGTGCCGTCCAGGTCGTAGACGTAGATCCCTTCGCGGCGGCCCATGACGAAGTCCAGGCCCGCCTGGGTGAAGAATTCGACCTTGCCGCTGGAGACATGGCGGCCGAAGCGCTCGATGACAACCGATTTGGGGTCTTGGGCAATGAGAGGCATAGGATCGGTAGGTGATAGCTGAGTGTAGTGGCGGGGTGTTTGCCCGTGAGCAGACCGTCGGTCACAGCTCGTGGGCGGTCAGTGATCGTTGTCCGGTGCGGCAGTGGGCAGGGTGAACCAGAAGCGGGTACCCTGGTTGGGCCGGCTGTCGACGCCGATCTGGCCACCTTGGGCCTCGATCAGCGATTTGGCGATGGCTAGTCCCAGTCCGCTGCCGGGGGAGCCGGCGTCCCGGCTGCGTGACCAGAAGCGATCAAAAATGTGCGGCAGCTCGTCGGCAGGAATGCCGGGGCCATCGTCGGCGACGGAGACAGTGATGGCGCGGGCGGAGAGGTGGGCCTTGGCGGACGAGTGAGCCGGCGCCGAGGCGATGCCCACTTCGACGTGGCCGTGTTCGGGCGCATGGCGCAGCGCGTTGGTCAGCAGGTTGCGCAGCACCTGGGCCAGACGATCGGGGTCGGCCAGGGCCCACCACGCTGCGCGGTACTCCCTCTTCGTAGTGGCGGCTTCAGCCGCCTCAGCAACGGCTGAAGCCGTTACTACCGACTCTGCAACGGCTGAAGCCGTTACTACCAAGGGGGGAGCGGCTGGGGTGGTTACGACGAGGGTGATGTGCTTGCTGTCTGCGAGAGGAGCGAAGCTGTCCACGGTTTGGCGCACAATGGCCAGGACGTCCACCGGCCGAGTTTCCAGCCTAAGCTGGCCTGCCTCGGCCAGCGCCAGCTCGCGCAGGTCCGTCACCAGCCGGCTGAGCAGCCGCGTCTCGTCGTAGATGGCCGCGATCTCGGCCCGCTCCAAGGGATAGACGCCATCCAACAGCGCCTGCAGGTTGCCCTGAATAACCGTTAAAGGAGTGCGTAGCTCGTGGGCCACGTCGGCCATCAGGTTGCGCCGCTGTTGCTCGGCCTGTTCTAGGTTGGCCGCCATTTGATTGAACGAGCGTGCCATGGCTTGTGTCTCCACAGGGCCTTGTTCCGGCACGCGCTGGCTCAGGTCGCCGGCAGCGATGGCTTGCGCGCTGACCGATACGCGGTGGAGCGGCGCCGTCAGTGTGCGTGCCAGCAGCGCGCTCAGGGCAATGCCAAGGAGCACAGCCAAGGCCGCTGCCGCCACCAGCGCCTGGTTGACGCGGTCCAAAAAAGCCTGCTCTGGGGCGGCCAGCTGGGATCCGGCGCCGTGCAGGACCAGCAAATAGCCGACTGTGGTGCCTGCGCTGGTCAAGGGCAGTGCGAGTTCCCGATCAGCCCGGCTCAACTGCGTGCCCTGCATCTGAGCCTGGCTATCGTAGACCACCTGGCCGTCGGCATTAGCCAGCAGCAAAGCAGGTCCGCGGCCCTGCCCACTCCCTGCGCCTCGTCCGCGCCCACCTCGGCCCAGGCCCGGCGCAGCGCCTTCTGCGTCGAGGACAGTGGCGATGCCGGCCCACGAGCCGACGCGCTCATAATAGGCGGTGAGGAGTGGCGCCAGCTCCGCCCCGGCTGCTGTGGCGTTAGCGGAGAGATAGCGCCGAAATTCGCTGCCGGCAGCGCGGTTGACGAACAAGGCCACCAGCCCCACGGCGACCAGGGTGGTCAGAATAATCGCGGCTGCCAGGCGCAGGGAGAGACGGTTCACGGCGTGTCCTCGCTGCGCAGCCGATAACCGACGCCGTAGACCGTTTGAATGTAGGTGGGGTTGGCCGGGTCAGGTTCGATCTTGCGGCGCAGGTTCTTGATGTGGCTGTCCACGGTACGATCCAGGCCGTCGTAGGTGTATCCCAAGGCGCGCTCGATGAGTTCGCTGCGGGTAAAGGCGTGACCTGGGCTGCTCATCAGCGTATGCAGCAGGTCGAACTCGGTCGGAGTCAGGTCCAACAACTGGCCGGCCAGTGTGGCCTCGTGGCGGTCAGGGTCGAGCGCGAGGTCGCCGCTGTGCAAGATGCGCGTGGGCTGACTGCCGCCGGTGGTGCGGCGTAGGATGGCGCGCACGCGCGCCACCAACTCCCGCGGGTTGAAAGGCTTGGTGACATAATCATCGGCGCCGATCTCCAGGCCAATAATGCGGTCGGTGTCCTCCACGCGGGCGGTGAGCATGATGATCGGCGTCGCCGCCAGGGCAGGATCGCTGCGCACGGTGCGCGTCACATCCCAACCGTCGCGGTCGGGCAACATCAAGTCCAGGACGACCAGGTCTGGCCGCTCACGGCGCATGGCGTGGAGCGCGGTTGCGCCATCATGGGCAACGATTACCTGAAAGCCGGCCTGTTCCAGGTAGGAACGGATCAAACGCACAATTTGTTTGTCGTCGTCGACGACGAGAATGCGGTGGGGCATGATGGGCGGTAAATGGTGACCGGTAATGGGCGAGAGACGGTAGGTGACTGCGACGGGCTGGCTCAGTAGGTGTGGATGATTTTACCACAGAAGTGTGCAAGGGACGTAAGGGACGCGGTGCTGATGGCTGGTCGGCGCAAAACGAGGCCGGATCACGTGAGTGTGTCCGGCCTCGCTCGCAGAGGGAGGAGAGTGTCAGGTGGTTGCACCGCTCTGCCGCTAGCTCAGCCACCTGTGGTGGTAATTGACAGGAGTTTACCAGGTACGACCGCGGCCTCGGCCACTGCCGGCCCACAGAGGCCGCCCCGAGTCTTCCCGGATGGGTACGACCAGATCACCGTTAATGAGCCGGCCGGTCTCGAAGGTGCCGTTCTCGTAGAAACCGTCCAACGTCACCTGGTCGCCTACCTCAGCCGTGAAACCGGCAGCCTGGGCGAAGCTCCAGGGCCGATCGGCGACTACGATCTCGCCGCTTTCGGTCTGCACGGTCATTTGCAGAGCGTCGATGCTGGTGACGGTGCCGGCAATGCTCACCCATTCGTGACTCTGGGTTTCGGCGATGGGGCCGCTGCCTTGTCGATTGCCGGCGCTGCCGTTGTTGCCTTGGCCGCCGCGATAGCCTTGGCCGCTTTGCGTCTGCTCGGCGGTGTGGGCCTGCTCAGTCAAGCCGTTGCGACCGCCGCCTTGCCAACCACTTGCCGTCCCACCGGCGCTGCCGAGCGGGGCAGTCGGCTGGCCTATGTTACGACCGCCGCCCTGGCCGCCGCGGCCCTGTGCATTGGCTGCCAGCAGCGCGCCGTTCTCTTGGGCCTGGGCCCAGCCGGCGCCGTGTTGTCCAGCGCCGTTGCCTTCTATGCTCTTGGCGGCCGTGCGGTTGACGGCGCCTACTACCAATGCTCCAACCAAGCCCAGGAAAAGCACTCCCAGGATAATCTTCTTAGCCATGTTCAAAACCTCCAAGTGTGTATGGTGTCAGGACCGGCAGTCCTGAGTCGCACCAAAACGGTGCTGAAACTACGAGAGTTGCTCCAGGCGAGGCGCGGGGCGATCTGTCCTTGGCCCCAGGCTCCGCCACATCTTGGCCGTCACCTTGGTCACCCAGCCCCAGTGGATGGCCAGATGGATGAGGGCCGCTAGGATCAAAGTTACGCTCGACCAGGTATGGATCAGATCCCACGTGGTGCGGCTGAACAGGAACAGCGGGGCGCTGCTGGTCACCTGCCAGCCGCTGCGGACGTCGAACAGGAAGTAGATGCCGCTGGCGGCGGTCAGGAAGAAGCTGATGGCGATGGCCAGGTCAACCAGGACGTTGATGCGGGCGCCCTTGGACAGGTTGCCCTTGCCGCGCAGCGTGGCCAGCACTTTCCGGCTCATCATGCCGATCCAGTTCAGGTGGATAGCCAGGTGTAGCGCCACCGCGCTGATCATGACCACGCCGCTCCAGGTGTGGATCAGGTCCCAGGTCTGGTGGTCGAAGAAGAGGGTAATGCCGTAGGTGGGGTTGCGACCACCCTGATAACCGCCGCTGACGAAGTAGAGGAAGTATACGCCTGTAATGGCTGCGCTGACAGCTCCCAGGAAGACTGTAGCGTCAAGGAGCCAGTTCAGCCGTGTTGTTAGGGACAACGATCTCGGTCGGGTGTTATCAGCCATAGTGTGTTGCCTTTCCAGGAGCGTGGCAGTTGAGTGCCGTTACGCTTAATCTATGGCTGATTTTCGCAGAAGAATATGGAGATGCTGTGGAGAGAGCTTGGGGATTGTGTGGGGATGCGGTACGGTTTTCTCAACGTAACTATTCAGGTGCCGGGCACTTGCAACCGGTTTACAGCTTGAGCCGGCTCTGCAGACGCCCGGACCAGCGCAGCCTTAAGTGCCCGGCACCTAGGGCTGAATAGTTGCTTCTCAACAACTAACAAAGAGTCGTTGCCGCTCACGGCGTGTTTCTGAGCAACAGCGGCGCGTACAGCAGCCGGCCGTTGAACTCCAGCGCGCCGATGTCGCACGTCCCGCGCTGAGGCCGAGCCACGCCGCGCTGATCTGTGGCCGGGCAGCCAGCGTTGCTGCCGCCGTCGATGGCCGGCGAGCCCCACAACAGGGCATGGGTCAGCGTCGGGCCGCCGTTGTTGCGCAGCGGCCCCAGTACAGGGGCGACGTTGTTGCGGTCGCCGGCCGCAGTCAAGGCCGCCGCGCACGTGGTATCGCTGCTCAAATTGTTGCCCAGAGATGTCAACGGGGCAATGAGGTCGCAGTTCTTGCCCTGGTTGGCGGCCACGATGGTGTTTCTGGCCGTCGCTCCGGCCCAGATTAGCAGCGCGGCCGCGCTGCCGCTGCCCTGCACGGTGTTGTGGCTGATGGTGCTGTTGAGGAGGGCCAGCGAGCCGGCCTCGTGCGCCAGGGCAGCAGTCGATGTGGCCGTGTTGCCGAGCCAAGCGCCGCCGTGCGCCGACGATTAGCCTGCCAAAGCGTCGTTGAGTGCATCGCACATCCTCCGTTCGATCTGTTCGCTCTTTCGATCTGTTCACTCTTAGGAGGGAGATTGTAGCACATGCGCCAGTCGCTCCAAAGTCCCGCACGGCGCTTGACTTCATCCGCACAACAAAATGGCGAGTGTTGCAGGCACACCATCCGCTGCGCGCCGAATCGGGTTACAGACTAACCAGGCTGATAGCCTGCCACCCCAGCCACACGCCCAGGCCGATCAACACCAGGCCAAGCACGACGAGGATCCGACGATACCAGGTGTTGGAGAGGCGGCGCGACTGGCTGTGAACCAGGGCGGCGATAGCGACTTTGCTGCCGACCAGGGCGGTGTAGAAACCAACCAGAAAGAGCATGCCTTGTAGCACGCTTTGGCTGAAAGCCGCCAGCAGTGTGGGGCCGCCGACAGTGGCCCAGAACAGGTAGGGGTGCGGATTGAGCGCGTTCACCATGGCCCCGCGGCGCAGGGCGTCGGTTTTGGGACTGGTCGCGGCATCTAGGTCGCTCTTGCGCGCCATGGCCGCCAGGTCAGACTGACGGGCAGAGTGAATGGTCTCCCACCCAAGGTAGACCACGTAAGCGCTGCCGACCAGGCCAATTAGGGCCAGTGTCCACGACGGCAGCAGGTTCAGGACAAAGAGCGAGAGCAGGATGATCGGCAGGTCGGTGATGAAGGGCGCCGCTGCCACGCGCAGGCCGTGCCAGAAGCCGCCGCGCAGGGCGGTTGTGATCACAAGGGTCATCAGCGGGCCGGGACTGAGACCGGCGGAGAGGCCGAGGCTGAGACCAAGGAGGAGAGGAGGCATGGGGTGGGGAATGGTCAATGGTCAATGGCCAATGATCACTTGCCAATGGCCAAGGACGGGTGGAGGGCGGTTGCGGGCTAGCTGGGGCGGTTGAGACGCAGGCTGAAGATCAGGGTGACGATCAACATGACGATGCAGGCGGCCAATGCGCCGTTGTAGACCAGCGACTGCCGCGCCTGCTCGTTGAGCAGCCAAAAGCCGGCCAGCACTGCGGTCAACGGCCACAGCGCGCTGAGTACGAGGGTGACCACAAGCTGCGGCCGCGGCGGCAGGCCCTCGCGGTTCATCTGCCGGTTGAGCTGCCAGAGGGTGAGCAAGGGATAGCTGAGGCCAAAAAGGATGAGGGCGAAACCGAAGACGAGCCGGAAGGTATCCATACAATCACTCGCTTCTGACCTCCGGCGCGACGCCCTCAGCGCTGGCGACCTGGAAGCCGACGCCGTCGAGGTGCGCCGTGTCGTTGTAGCTGACCAGGCGCAGCCCCCTGCTGCGCACTTGGACTACGCTGAGGGCTGTGTTGCCGCCGATGGCCAGGCGGTGCATCTGGGCCAGGTCTGCGCCTAGCGCATGCGCTGCCAGGCTGCGCAGGGCGGCGCCGTGGCTGACCAACAGCACGGTTTCGCCGCGGTGACGGGCGGCAATGTTCTCGACGGCTGCTGCCAGCCGCGCGTGCAACTCGGCGAAGCTCTCGCCGCCGCCGCGGCGCACGTCTTGGCCGGCAAACATGGCCGCCACCTCGTCGGGAAAGCGGGCCGTGATTTCCTCCCACGTCAAGCCCATCCAGGCGCCGATGTCGGACTCGCGCAGGCGCGGCTCGGGCACAGGCTCCAGCCCCAGCAACCGCCCGACGATCTGCGCTGTCTCGAAGGCTCGCACCAGATCGCTGCTGTAGATGGCGCTGATGGGATAGCTGCGCAGCCGGCGGGCAACGATGCGCGCCTGCTCGCGGCCCAGGTCGGTGAGAGGAGTGTCCACAGCTTGACCCTGCCAGCGCCCGCTCAGGTTCCAGGTGGTCTCGCCGTGGCGCAGCAGCAGCAAGGTCGTGGTGTCAGTGCTGGTCATCTTCGGTGTTGGTGGAGAGCACAGTCGGCAGTTGCCCGTCCAGGTGGCTGGTGTCGGCGATCAGAGTGGCGCGCAGGCCGGCGCTGTCAACTTGTAGCGCAGTCACCGAGGTGTTCAAGATGGGGAGATGGCGCGGATCGGGGCCATCGCCGGCCGGCACATCTGCGAGGAGCAGCGCTGCACGTATGTTGCCGCCGTGGCAGATCACCACCGCGGTCTGTCCAGGGTGGCGTGCGTGAAGCGCATGGATGGCAGCCAGGGTGCGCCGGCTCAGCGCGGCGAAGGTCTCGCCGGTTTCGCCGCGCGGCAGGTCTTGCGTGAATATCTCGTCGCGCGGCCAGCCGCGGTCGACCTCCTCCGGGGTCAATCCCTGCCAGACGCCCAGGTCGATCTCGCGCCAGCGCGGGTCGATCTGCGGCTGCGCATTGAGGCAAGCACCTACGATCTGGGCGGTTTCGTGGGCGCGGCGCAGGTCGCTCGTGTAGAGCGCAGCCACGTCGTGCGCTTGTAGGCGTCGGCCCAGCTGGTACGCCTCCCAGCGTCCGAGCTCGGTCAGCCCGCCTGCCAGCGGCGACTGACCCTGGACGCGGCGCTGCGCGTTCCATTCGCTCTGGCCGTGGCGGCAGAGGAGAAGGGTGGTGGGTGCAGGTGAGGGGCGTGTGGTCATGGGGGTGTGTGATAGCACGTAATCCGTACCACGTAACCCGGAACAGAGGGAGTCGTGTGCGCGATTCCGGGTTACGTGTTACTCGTCACGCATTAGATCAATGTCTTCATGCGCAACATGCGGTCGCCCACGGCTTGCAACGCCTGGGCGATGTTGGGTTTGCCCTCGCGCTCCAACTGCTTGACCGAGGCGTTCAGCACGCCGAAAAAGGTGCCGTCGATGCGGCTCAGGTTGAGGCCGATGATCTGGGTCAACTCGTCGTCGTCCTTCGCACCTAGCAGTTGACGCACCAGGGCGAGGGATTCTTGTTGGGTCATGGTCATGGTTGGTAGGTTGGTAGATTGGGAAATTGGTAGATTGGTCGGGTGACTGGGTGACGGGGTAACCGATCACCGATCACCGGATTGTACAGATATCGGTGGGTTTGCCAAGTTCGCGCTGGCATCTTGAAAGCAAGACCGGTCTGCTACTGCGCAGACCGGTCTCCACGGGTACGATTCCCAGCGCCTCAGGGCGCTTGGTACTGTCAGCCAGGGACCGAGGTCCCTGGCGTTCTCATCCGCCGCGTCGCCGCGTGGCCGCGTCGAAGATCACGGCAGCAGCCAGCACCAGGCCGCGAGCGATGTATTGGATCGAGATGTCGACGCCCATCAGGTTCATGCCGTTGCTCAACGAGCTCATCACCAGGGCGCCGATCAGCGAGCCGATGATGCTGCCGACGCCGCCGGCCGCCGACACGCCGCCGACGTAGGCCGCGGCGATGGCGTCCAACTCGAAAAGCGTACCGGCCGTCGTGGTGGCCGACTGCAGGCGGGAGGTGAACAAGATACCTGACAGGGCCGAGAGGAAGCCCATCGAGGCAAACACGATGTAGGTGATGCGCTTGACGCTAATGCCGCTGAGTTCTGCGGCTTCGGGGTTACCACCGACGGCATAGATGTGACGGCCCAGCACCGTGCGCGTGGTGACGAAATGATAGACGCCGACCACGATCAAGACGATGACAGCGGTCCAGGAAATGCCGTTGTACCCTGCCATCACCCAGGCCACCAGTCCGACGATGGCCGAGATGAAGACCAGTTTGAGGGCGAAGATGGCGCCTGGTAACACCTCGAAGCCATATGCCAGCTTGCGCTTGCGGTCGTTCAACTGGCCTAAGATGAAGAACACGATGGCAATGACTCCGAGCAACAGCGTCAACGCATGGCCGGGGATAAACGTCAATCCAGGGATATCGGGTATAAAGCCATTGCCGATGGCGTTAAAACCGGCATTCGGGATGATGATCGTGCCTGTGCCCATGGTTGCTTGCAGCAACAGACCGCGGTAGATCAGCCAGCCGGCCAACGACGCAACGAACGAGGGGATGCCGAAGTACGCCACGAGAAAGGCCGTGATCAAGCCGGCGATAATGCCGAAAACGAGGACCATCGGTATGACCGCGATCACTGGGAGCTTCCAGAACACCAGAGCAATGGCGGCGACTGCGCCGAGGAAGCCAGCCAGGAAACCAACCGACAGGTCAATGTGCCGAATGACAATCACCAGCGTCATCCCAACCGCCAACACGGCGATGTAGCCTGTCTGGTTGATCAGATTGCTGATGTTGCGTGGTGACAGAAACAGACCGTTCGTGAGGACGGTGAAGATCGCCATGATCACGAACAGGGCGATGTACATGCCGTATTCGCGCACATTCTGGCGGAGAACTTTCTGTAGGTCTTGCATGAAGGACATAGGTGTCTCCTCAGCTGGTAGCCAGCTCCATGATCTTCTCTTGGGTGGCTTCCTCGATCGGCAACTCGCCGGTGATTCGGCCAGAAGCCACGACGTAGACCCGGTCACTCATGCCCAACACTTCTGGCAACTCTGAAGAGATCATAATGATGCTCATGCCCTGTTCCACTAGACCGTTCATGAGCGTGTAGATCTCGTACTTGGCGCCAACGTCAATGCCGCGTGTGGGCTCGTCCAGAATTAGAATGTTGGGCTTGACGAACAGCCACTTGCCCAGTGAGACCTTCTGCTGGTTGCCACCGCTTAGGTTTTTGACCTTCTGCTCAACGCTGGGGGTCTTGATGTTCAGGCTGACGCGGTATTCGTTGGCAACCTTGACCTCGGCGTTGTCGTCGACCACGCCGCGGCGGGCGATCTCGCGTAAGTTGGCCAGAGTGATGTTCTGCTTGACGTCCTGCGTCAGGATCAGGCCCTTGGCCTTGCGGTCCTCGGTGACGTAGGCCAGGCCCGCAGCGATGGCATCTTCCGGCTGGCCGAACTTCTTGGGTTGACCGTTGATCAGAATCTCGCCCTTGACTTGATAGCCGGTGGGGTTGCCAAACAAACTCAGGGCCAGCTCGGTGCGGCCCGAACCCATCAGCCCGGCGAACCCGACGATCTCGCCTTTCTTGACGTGGAAGTTGACGTCCTTCAGCACATCACGGCCGAGTACCTGGCTGTGGGCGTGCCAGTTCCTGACCTCCAGCACAACCTCGTCGGAGCGTCTGTGTTCGCGTTTGGGGTAGATATTCTCGATCTCGCGGCCGACCATGTGTTTGATCAGCACAGGCTCCGACACCTCGCCTTTGTGGGCATCCAAGGTGCAAACGGTCTGCCCATCGCGCAACACTGTGACGGTGTCGGCAATGGAGATGACCTCCTTGAGCTTGTGCGAGATCATGATGCAGGTCACGCCGTGACTCTTCAGGTCACGCAGCAGGTTGAGCAAGTTCTCGCTATCAGCTTCGTTTAAGGCAGCGGTTGGCTCGTCGAGAATCAGCAGCTTCACGTTCTTGCTCAGCGCTTTGGCGATTTCGACCAGTTGTTGCTTGCCAACGCCCAAGTCCCTGACTTTGGCTGCCGGGTTGACGTCGAGTTTCACCTTTTGCAGCATGGCCGTGGCCTGCTTGACGGTCTCGTTCCAATCGACCAAGAAGCCCTTGCGAATTTCGTGACCCAGGAAGATGTTTTCGTAGACCGTCAGCTCAGGAACCAACGCCAGTTCCTGGTAGATGATGGCAATGCCGACACGTTCACTATCAGCAATCCCGCGAAATCTCTGCACTTCACCCTCGAACAGGATGTCGCCGTCATAACTGCCGTAAGGCCAGACCCCGCTCAACACCTTCATCAACGTGGATTTGCCTGCCCCGTTCTCGCCCACCAGGCAGTGGATCTCACCTTGGGCCACGCGAAAGCTAACATTGTCCAAGGCTTTCACGCCGGGGAAGGTCTTGGTGATGTTTCTCATTTCCAAGATGGGAGTGGCCATAACACCTCCGGCTGCCCAAGACTATGGAAGGAGTGCAGGAACAGCGACGGCCACGGCCACCGCCATTCCTGCACGCACATGACACTAGCGCCTATTGGATGCCGGTGAAGTCACTGGCCGGCCAATAGCCCGAGTCGATGATCGCCTGTTTGACGTTGTTCTTGTCGACGGTAACCACCACGGACGGCTTGGCAGGCACTTCGATCGCCTGGTTGTTGTAGGTGGTGGTCTGTTCAGGTGTCTGACCCTTCAAGAACGCTAGGGCTGCGTTGATGGCATCCTGGGCCAGCACGCGGGTGTCCTTGAGCACGGTCATCGACTGCTTGCCGTCGATGATATACTGGATGGAAGCCTTCTCAGCATCCTGTCCGGTGACAACGTAGCTGGTGACATCGGGGTCGACAGCAAAGACGTCGGCGATGGCGCGCGCCGTGCCGTCGTTGGGGGCCAGAATGAAGACGTTGCCCTTGTCTTCCGGCTTGGCAACCGTCAAGTTGGCTTCGGCCAGGTTCTTGGCGGTGTTGAAGTCCCAGTTAGTGGTGATCTGGCCGATGATCCTGGCCATCTCGTCGCGGGTCAGCTTGGGCTTGTCCTTGAGCGCTTCGGCCTCGCTGGAGTTCTTGATCACGAAGGTGCCGTCGGCGATCTTCGGTTGTAGGACGTCCCAGGCACCCTCGAAGAAGAGGAAGGCGTTGTTGTCGGAGGCTGCACCGGCATACAGGTATAGGGGGTTGCCGGTGCCGGTGGCCTTGTCGACCAGGTACTGAGCCTGGGCGCGGCCTACGGCGTTGCTGTCGAAGGTCACGTAGTAATCGACGGCCGGTGTGTTGAGGATCAAGCGGTCGTAGGAGATGACCTTGGCGCCCGCATTGCGAGCGGCCTCGGCAGCCGCTGCGGCGGCCGCGCCATCCTGCGGGGTCAGGATGATGACCTTGGCACCCTTGGTCAACAGGGACTCGACGTTGGACTTCTCGGTGGCCGAGGAGCCCTGGCTGAAGAGGATCTCAACCGGAACGCCAGCGGTGCTGAGCAGGTCGCGGAAGCGAGCCTCGTCCTGCAGCCAGCGCGGCTCATCTTTCGTCGGCAGCACAATGCCGACTTGCGGGCCGCCGGCGGGTTGTTGTTCGCCGGTAGAAGGGGCAGGTGTGGCCGCACCACCGCAGGCAGCAAGCACGAGCATGGCCACAAGTAGAACAACAAACACAACAGACTGAGCAGACTTGCGAAACATAGATTCTCCTCCTGAGAGCTTTGGATATCCGATTCGATGTTGAGACTAGCGATCTGTTAGTGGGTGCTGGGAGCTGTGAAAGAAGCAATCACCTCCTCTCTGAGGCGACGATGCAAGTTGGGGGAACAGACTCACTGTGGAGCAAGAGCGATTCTAACCCCGAATGACACAGCGGTCAAATTCATTGTACGGACTTCAATACGGCCGGGCTTTTCGGGCCGATTGTGGGGCAAGGGCCCTGCGCGGGCGCCCATTTCGTACAAGACACGTAACTGCTCAGGTGCCGGGCATTTGTAGGAGATTTGCGACCTAGGTTGGCTTCGCAGACACGCTTGCAAACCAGATGCCCATGCGCGTCGGCGCACAACCGTCAATGAAAGCGCGGCTGGCACGGTCGGAGACCGGCCCGAGCGATTTTCAGGTTAGAATCCAAATGCCCGGCACCTATGGCTGAGTAGTTAAGAAGACACAGTGTATGAGGGATTGATTTGTCGACAAGTGTGTAGTAGAATCGAAATCAGAGAGTAATGCCTCGTCAAGCCGGATTTGACAGCTCTCATTCTGAGCTGGTTGTAGCCACAGATCGCATCAGTCGACTATCCGGCGAAGTGTGCCTGCCGCGGGCAGCGCCACCGTGGGCGAAGATCTGGGTAGTGATGACTCAGTCGTCCGGGCGCCGCCGCGCGACGAAAGTCGTCTCTACCAAGCACGCCGTTTTCAGGGCCGGAAGCTCTGCCTTTGAGACGGGAATTCTTCGCTTGACAGTCGGCAAGTGGGACGGTCAGGGTCAGACCTGCTCAAAATGACAAACAGCGACATTCTGGTGAAGAAAGCAGTAGCGCTCTCGGAATGCTCGTGAGCCATGCGTTGGTTAGGAGGCAGCTATGACCGTTATTACATTCTCCCGACAGCTCGGCAGTGAGGGCGACTCTGTTGCTTTCACAGTGGCCCAACAGCTAGGCTATCACTTTGTTGACAAGGCATTGATCGGAACCGTGCTCAGCCAGTATGGTCTGGTCGAATTCGACAAGGAATACGACGCCTTGCCTACTTTCTGGGAGCGGTTCAACGCCCAACGCGAACAGCGTCGTGAGCAGATGGTTGCCATGGTAGCACAGGTCGTGCGTGCCATTGCCCGCCACGGTAACGCCGTTATCGTGGGACGCAGTGGCTTTGTCGTGCTGCGCGACTTAGCGGATGTGCTCAACGTGCGTGTACAAGCGCCGCTGGCAGTGCGCATCGACCGCGTGATGGCCCAGGAGGGCTTGACAGCGGAGCAGGCTGAGCAGATGATCGCCGAGGCCGATCGCGTGCGCGCCGGCTTCGTCGAGTTGTTTCACAAGGCGCGTTGGGACTCGGCCAGCGCCTTTGATCTCGTGCTCGACACGGGCAAAGTAGCGCCGGCGATGGCCGCCCGTTGGGTGAGTGAGGCTGCGCAAACGTTGGCCAAACTTCCCCTGGCCGGCAAGCCCACGTGCGCCTCGATCGAGGTCGATTCCATCTTGGCCAGTGTTGTTGCCGATGTCCTCAAATGTTCGGTGACACATCGATAGCCCATGCGGATCACTTTCGATCACACGATCGCAACAGCGCTCAGCCCTGGCCAGCTCTGGCAATTGCTTGAGCAGAGCTTTCGCAACTCGGACGAAAGCCCCATCTGGCCACACGAGTTGGAGACAGTTCGCTCGGCGGCGGTGGAGGCGGGCGCGCTGGTGCGGGCCACCTACAAAGGCCCAGCCGGTATACGGTCTCACGTTACCTATCGTTTTGCCGAGGTGGAGCCAGGGCGCAAGCTGCGCTATGTGGCCGAACCTAGCCATCCGTTGCGCGGCGGGGGTACAGTAGAAGTGACGTCTGCGCCGACCGGCAGCTTGTTGCACTGGCACGGTGGTTACGAGGTACCGTGGCGGCCGTCGGCGTTGGCCGCTGCGGCCTTCACGCAAGGCTATTTCGTCAGGCGCTTTTTCACAACGCTGGCAGAGAAGTTGCGCGCTTGGGAGCACAAAGCGCAACTGCGCGGGGAATGAACGCCAACGCTTGAAGAAGGGGGCGCAGGGCCGGTTGGTGAATAGACAACCCACGGCCTGCGGAATGGCGCGTGCATGGAATTGACGAGGGTTATATTTTATATATAATATCGACCAATTCTTGCGCCGGGCTGTCTATCCTCACGACTCACACGGAGTGCATGCTCATGTTGTTTGCAACCACAGATCATGGGCACCAACAACTGAAAGACTGGGTCGCCGATCAGCTCCGCAGCGCGATCAGCGAGGGACGGCTGCGGCCGGGTGAGTGGTTGCGCCAGGAACGCTTGGCGCGCGAGCTGGGGGTGAGCCACATGCCGGTGCGCGAAGCGCTCAAGCAGCTGGCCGCCGAGGGGATCGTCGAGTATCTACCCTACCGCGGTATGCGGGTCGTCGAATTCATCCCTGATGACATCGAGGATATCTACGCCGTGCGCGCCGCGCTCGAGGGCCGGGCGGCCCGCGCGGCTGCCTATCGGCTCACACCTGAACAACTAGAAGAGCTAGGCCAGCTGGTGCAGGCGATGGCCGACAGCATGGCGCCCGAGCAGTTGGCGCTCAATCGCGCTCAGAACCGTCGCTTTCACGAGCTGATCTACCGCGCCTCGGGCCGCACCTATTTGATCCGCGCCCTGGATCAGATGTGGACATGGTTCCCGACCATGTTTCTCGATACCTACGCCGCTACGGCGCACACACCGGTTAGCGGCCGTGACACCGATGTGGAGGAGCACCAAGCCGTGGTGGAGGCGCTGAAGGCGCGAGATGGCCCGTTGGCCGAGCGACTGCTCGCCGACCACGTCATGCGCGCCGGACAACAGCTGGTCTCCGTGCTTCGTGTTGCTACCACCCCTGTGCAACAAGCGGTATAACGCAGCCCGGCGTGGCGCCCAGCGCCCCTCCAGCGGGCGGCCGCAGCTGCGTTCGTTATCCGGGCGTCTGTTCAAGTTGATTGCACGTTTCGCCAGGAGGAGTAACCCCATGAGTACTAGCTTGCGTTGGAGATGGGTCAGCTTGCTGGTGCTGGCCGTCGTCGTTGTTTCCTTGGTTGCCGGCTGTGGCGGGCAGGAGCCTGCGCCCGCTGCAGAGCCTGCCGCTCCTGCGCCAACCGTCGAAGCGCCGGCTGCTGAAGCCCCTGCAGCAGCCACGCAAGCGCCGGCTGCTGAGGCGCCTGCAGCTGCCACGGAAGCGCCGGCTGCTGAGACCCCTGCGGCGGCCGAGGGCCCGCAACCAGGCGGCATCTTGATCGTCGGCTCGCCTCAGGAGCCTGAAACCCTCAACCCCCTGCTGTCGGGCCAATCGATTGCCGATGCGCTGTCAGCGCTGACCATCGAGGGCCTGGTGGAAGTCGACGCTGAAGGCAACTACGCGCCGGTGTTGGCTGAAGCGTTGCCCGAGGTCTCCGAAGATGGCCTGGTGGTCACCTACAAGCTGCGACAGGGCGTCAAGTTCTCCAACGGCGATCCTTTTACGTGCGCCGACGTAGTGTACACCTGGAACGCCATCATGTCCGACCTATCGCAAGCCAGCACCTCGGGCTACCGCGACATCGACTCGATCGATTGTCCTGATGATACGACCGTGGTGGTGAACTTCGCCGAGCTGTACGCGCCCTATCTGCGGCTCTTCTCCTACATTTTGCCCCAGGCTGCCGGCGACCCGGCCAACCTCGACAGTTGGGAGTTCAACCGCGCCCCCATCGGCACCGGACCGTGGATCGTGCAGGAGTGGAAGGCTGGCGACCAGATCGTCTACGCCAAGAATCCCAACTACCGCGAGGCTCCTGAGAAACCTTACCTGGATGGCGTCATCGTCAAGATCCTGCCCAGCCGCGAGGTGGGCATGCAGTTGCTGGGCACCGGCGAAATTCATGCTCTGTGGGACCTGATCGAGGCTGATTTCCCTGCGCTGGAAGCGATGAAAGACAAGGGCGTCGGCTATGCCTCGGCGGTTACCGGCGAGAACGAGCTGCTGGTGCTCAACTTCGCCGATCCGACTGTGGACGCGCCGGCCGATCCGGCCGCCAATCCGCATCCGATCCTCAGCGACTTGCGTGTGCGCCAGGCGATTCAGATGGCCATCGACAAGGCGCTGATCGTCGAGACGCTGCTCAACGGCCAGGTCAAGGTTGGCACGACGGTTCTCCCCGTGGGCCAGTTCGCTTGTCCACAGCCGCCCAGCGAGTACAATCCTGAGAAGGCGGCCGCCCTGCTGGAAGAGGCCGGCTGGACGCTCGGCAACGACGGCATTCGGGAAAAAGACGGCGTCAAGATGAGCATGAAGTTTCAGACCACCTCAGGCAACAAGCTGCGCGAGGACACGCAGCAGGTGTTGGTGGAGATGCTCAAGGCCATCGGCATCGAATTGGTGATCGAAAACGTGCCGTCTGATGTGTTGTTCGCCGGCTGGGACAGCGACGGCCTGCGCAAGCATGGTCGCTTCGACATCATCATGTACACCACCGGGCCTGGCATTGACCCAGACAGCCATCTGTACGGCAACTATCATTCCAACAGCATCCCGACGGCTGAGAACGAAGGGGGTGGCAACAACTACTCCCGCTGGATCAACGCCGACGTGGACGCTTGGATCGACGAGGCGGCCGGCATTACCGATGTGGCTCAGCGCCGTGAGCTCTATTGCAAGGTCGCCGAGCAGATCAACAAAGACCTGCCCCGCATTTTCCTCTATGAGCGTCTGCTGATCACCGGCGTGCGCGACGAGGTGCAGAACTTCGCCGTCAGCCCCGGCCCGAACGACTTCACCACCGGCTCTGCCAATTGGTGGATCAAACAATAGGGATACCAGCGGCTGTCGGGCTTTTGCCCAGC
>DAOUBX010000023.1:0-24462 GCA_034432445.1 Anaerolineales bacterium | reverse complement strand
GACGGGCTCGTGCAAGCTGCCGGCCGGCGTAGAGATGGTGATGCCGGGCGACAACGTGAACCTGGAAGTGACGTTGATCGTGCCGGTGGCGTTGGAGGCCGGGTCGCGCTTCGCCATCCGCGAGGGTGGCCGCACCGTGGGCGCCGGCGTCATCACCAAGATCCTCGAATAAGCGCCAGCACCAAGGACATAGCAGGGGCCTGCTCCTGCAGTTTCTTGCCTGAGCAGGCCCTGCAAAGCGTCTATAACATAACAAACTGCGCGTGCGAATGACGCGCATCGTTAACAGGAATCATCATGGCAAAACAGCGGATACGCATCAAGCTAAAGGCTTATGATCATCGCGTGCTGGACAACTCTGTGCGGCAAATTGTGGATGCGGCTGAGCGCACGGGCGCCCAAGTGATTGGGCCGGTGCCGCTGCCTACCCGTATAGAGAAGTTCACCGTGATGCGTAGTACGTTCATCGACAAAGACTCGCGCGAACAGTTCGAGATTCGCACTCACAAACGCTTGATCGATGTCCTCGAGCCCAGCGGCAAAACCATTGACAGCTTGATGCGTCTGCACTTGCCGGCTGGTGTCGACATCGAGATCAAGCTATAAGGTTTTGTGTTGGGATGATGAGGCGCTACCCAGAGCCGGCAGTCCCCTAAAGGATGAGAACTCATGAAAGGGTTACTGGGTCGTAAGATCGGCATGACACAGATCTTCGACGAAGGCGTTGTCGTGCCGGTGACGGTCATACAAGTTGGTCCCTGTTACGTCACGCAGAAGAAGTCCATCGCCAGCGACGGCTATTCTGCGGTACAAGTCGGTTTTGGTGATACCAAGCCCAAGCGGCTGAGCAAAGGCGAATTGCAGCATCTGCGTCATAACCAGCTGCCGCCTTTGCGGCACCTACGCGAATTTCGCGTCAAGCCGGAAGAGCTGGAGTCGGTTCAGGTCGGCCAGAAACTGAGCGCTGACGTGTTTGCTGCTGGCGACCTTGTGGATGTGACGGGCATTTCTAAAGGGCGAGGCTTCCAAGGTGGCGTGAAACGCCACGGCTTCAACCGCCAGCCTAAGACCCACGGCGCTTCGGATCGCGAGCGTGCACCCGGCGCATCGGGTTCGGGTACGACACCAGGGCGCACGTACAAAGGGCACCGTGGTCCTGGCCACATGGGCAATCGGCGAGTCACCGTGCATGGTTTGGCTGTGGTGCGCGTCGATGCCGAGCGTGAGATGTTGGTTGTGCGCGGCGCCATTCCAGGACCGCAGGGCGGCCTGGTGATGGTGCGCGAGGCAAGGAAGCAGGGGTAACAAGATGTTAGTACCAGTTCGCAACATGGCCGGAGAAACCGTCAGCGAGATCGAGCTGCGGGATGACATCTTTGCGGCCCCAATCAACAAAGTGGTCATGCACCAGGCGCTGGTGCGCCAGCTTGCTAACGCACGTCGTGGCACGCACAAGACCAAGGAGCGCGGTGAGGTGAGCGGCGGTGGTCGCAAGCCATGGCGCCAGAAGGGCACCGGCCGTGCTCGTCAGGGCAGCACGCGCGCGCCGCAGTGGCGAGGCGGCGGCACGGTCTTCGGCCCGAAGCCGCGCTCTTATGCGCAGCGGATGCCGCGCAAGATGCGCCATATCGCCATGCGGTCGGCGCTATCCGTCAAGGCAGCCAACGATCAGTTGGTTGTGGTAGACCAATTGCGCATGGATGCCCCAAAGACCAAGGAAATCGTGGGTGTATTGAGCCGCCTGAACGTGCAAAACAGCGCCCTAATCGTGCTGCCGGGCCAGGATCCGATTGTGGAGCGTTCGGCTCGGAATTTGCCCGACGTGAAGACGTTGTGGGCCGGCTACTTGAACATCCGCGACCTGCTCGGCTATCAGACCCTCGTGCTCACTCAGGACGCAGTCGCCGAAATCGAGCGCATCCTGGGCTAGGCAGTTGCGCAATTCCCAGAAAGGACGAGGTGTATCATGCACGTGCGAGAGGTTCTGCGCCGCCCTTTGATCACCGAGAAAACTAACGAACAGGCTGATTTCAACAATCAGTATTCGTTTGAGGTCGATCGCCGCGCCAACAAACACATGGTCAAAGATGCTGTTGAAACTTGCTTTGGCGTGACAGTGTTGCAAGTGCGCATCAGCAACGTGCCGGCGCGCATTGGCCGCCGTGGTCGGCGGGTTGTCATCAAGAAGCCGGCCTGGAAAAAGGCCGTCGTAACGCTGAAGCGAGGCGATCGCATCACCTGGGCAGAGGGCGTCTAGTCGGCGTATTTGCCAACACAGACAATGTCATGTGAGCGTTGACAGCTTTCCAGAAGTTGTCAACTTGACTGAAGGAGTTTGCAATGGGTATCCGGGTATACAAGCCCACATCCCCTGGCCGGCGTGGCATGAGTGTCTTGACATTCGACGACCTGACCAAGAAGCGTCCTGAGCGCTCATTGTTGGTGCCTTTGCACAGCAATGCCGGGCGCAACAACGCTGGTCGTGTCACGGTGCGTCAGCGCGGCGGCGGCCACAAACGCTTGTATCGCATCATCGATTTTCGGCGCGACAAGATCGGTGTGCCGGCGCGCGTGTCGGCCATCGAATACGATCCCAACCGTTCGGCGCGCATTGCGTTGCTAGTCTACGCCGACGGTGCTAAGCGCTACATTTTGGCGCCGCTGGGCCTCAAGGTCGGCGACAAGGTAGAGTCGGGCCCTGATGCTGAGATTCGCATCGGCAACGCCTTGCCGTTGTTCCGCATTCCCTTGGGCACGGTGGTGCACAATGTCGAGTTGAAGCCAGGCGGCGGCGGACAGATCGCCCGTTCAGCGGGCACTTCGGCCCAGGTGATGGCCAAAGAGGGCAACTATGCAACTTTGCGCATGCCAAGCGGCGAGATGCGGAAGGTGGCGATCAACTGCATGGCGACCATCGGCCAGGTCGGAAACACCGATCATGCCAACATCAACCTTGGCAAAGCCGGTCGTAAGCGGTGGATGGGGCGACGCCCCGAGGTCCGCGGCATTGCAATGGATCCGTCTTCGCACCCGCATGGCGGTGGCGAAGGGCGGTCACCTATCGGCATGCCCGGGCCTAAGACTCCGTGGGGTAAGCCAACCCTGGGGTACAAGACGCGTCGCAACAAGTCAACAGACAAGTACATTGTGCGTCGTCGCGGCAAGGTCCGTCGCTAATCGCGCCTTTTGATCTGGAATCACCAGCAGAAGTGAGGATTGACAGATGTCGAGATCGGTGAAAAAGGGCCCTTATATCGAGCCCAAGCTGCTGAAAAAGATCGAGGCTATGAATCGCGCGGGTGAAAAGCGCATCATCAAGACTTGGTCGCGAGCCTCAACCGTGTTTCCGCAGATGGTGGGCCACACCATCGCCGTGCATGATGGACGGCGTCATGTGCCCGTCTACGTGTCGGAGAACATGGTAGGTCACAAACTGGGCGAGTTTGCTCCGACGCGTTTCTTCCGCGGCCACATCTCCAAAGAGAAGCGCATGAAGAAGCGCTGAGCTTCTGACGTGTGAACAAGTTGGCACAGAAGTAGAGAACCGAGCAATGAACACGAACGATTCGATTCAGGTGCGCGCCCAGCAAAAGCACGTCGGCATTTCGGCCCAGAAAGTGCGGTTGGTCATCGGCCAGGTGCGCGGCATGCGCGCTGAAGATGCACTCAGCGTGCTCAAGTTCATGCCGCAGGCGGCCGCAAAGCCTGTTTATAAGACAGTGGCTTCAGCGTTGGCCAATGCCGAACAGAACGAAGGGTTAGCGCGCGAAGATATGTGGATTGCCGAGATCTACGCCGATGAGGGTCCAACGCGCAAGTGGCGCCGCTTTGGCGCACGCGGGCGATTCAAGCCGATTCTCAGGCGGTCATCCCACATCACCGTTGTTCTGGAAGAGCATAGCTAAGCACAGCTGGCCAGAACAGCGTCCGGCTTCGCTCGGCTAAGCAGGTGGACCGTGTTCACCGGTGGCGGCAAGTCGGAACCTGTCTGACCACCTTGCAGGAGGATACCTTGGGTCGCAAAGTACATCCTTACGGCTTCCGTCTTGGAATCATCAAAGACTGGCAGGCGCGTTGGTTTGCCGACGGCAAGCGCTACACAGAGTTCCTGGCCGAAGATCGCAAGATCAGAGAAATGATCCGCAAGGAGCTCGGCCGGGCCTCGATCTCGAACATCGAAATTGAGCGCCAGCGCAATTATGTGCACGTGTGGATTCACACGGCTAAGCCAGGCATCATCATTGGCCGCAAGGGCACCAACGTCAATGCTCTGCGCAACAAACTCCAGGACTTCACCGACAAGCGCGTGAAGGTGGATGTGACAGAGATCGCGCGTCCTGAGCTGGATGCGTACTTGGTTGCCGAAAGCATTGCCGAACAGCTGGAGCGGCGTGTATCTCATAAGCGAGCGATGAAGCAAGCGATCACGCGCGCTATGCGCCTGGGCGCCGAGGGTGTGATGATTACCTGTTCTGGGCGTTTGGCCGGCTCTGAGATGGCGCGCATGGAAACGCAGCGGCAGGGACGTGTGCCGCGCCACACCCTGCGCGCAGACATCGACTATGCCACAGCGGAGGCGCTCACCACCTTTGGCCGCATCGGCATCAAGGTGTGGATCTACAAGGGCGAGGTGCTGCCTCAGCGCGCGCCTGTGGTCGCCGGCTAGGCTGTCTCAGCCTGTAGCGCTGCCGTCCTTGCGACGGCCAGCTTCATCGTAGGGTAAGGAGAGCGTCACTATGTTGATGCCGAAACGAGTCAAATACCGCAAGCAGTTTCGCGGTCGCATGCGCGGCACAGCTCAGCGCGGCAACACGGTCAACCAAGGTGAATACGGCCTGCAGGCCTTGGAGCCTTGCTGGATGACCTCTCGCCAAATTGAGGCGGCTCGGCGTGCGATTGTGCGCTATGTGCGTCGCGGTGGCAAGATTTGGATCAAGGTCTTTCCCGACAAACCAGTGACAGCGAAGGCCGCTGAGACCCGTATGGGCAGCGGTAAAGGATCCGTAGATCACTGGGTGGCGGTGGTGCGCCCAGGGCGTGTACTCATCGAGATCGCCGGGGTCAACGAAGAGACTGCGCGCGAGGCTATGCGTCTGGCCGCCCACAAGCTGCCGATTCGCACGCAATTTGTCAAGCGCGAGATGGCAGGAGAGGGTTGATTATGCAACCACATGAGATTCGCGTCCTGACCACGGCTGAGATTGGGCAGCGCCTCGACGAAGCATACGAGGAGCTGTTCAACCTGCGTTTTCAGAAGCACACCGGCCAGTTGAAGAACACGGCACGCATGGGTGCAGTACGGCGTGACATCGCCCGGCTGAAGACAGTGCTGCGCGAGCGCGAGCTGGCTGCTTGGTTAGCCAAGGAGGAACAAAATGCGTGAGCAGCGCAAGACGCTGACTGGCCGAGTGACCAGTGACAAGATGGACAAGACGGTGGTCGTGGAAGTGCAGCGTATCACGCGCCATCCTGTGTACGGCAAGGTGGTCCGCCGTCATCGCCGTTTCATGGCCCACGACGAGCAGAACGCATGCCGGATTGGCGACACCGTGCGCATTCTGGAGTCCCGTCCGATGAGTCGGCACAAGCGTTGGGTGGTGGATGCCATCCTCCAGCGCGGTGAAGAGAGCTAGAATCCACTCAGTGCCCTTCGCGGTTTCGGGAAGCTTGTAGGTTTCTACGAAGCTGAGAAGGGGAGGAGCGACATCATGATTCAGCAAGAGAGCCGCTTAAAGGTTGCGGATAACACAGGCGCTAAAGAGATTCTCGTCATTCAGGTGCGCGGCAGCTCCCGGCGGCGTTATGCCAGGGTGGGCGACACTATCGTTGCCACCGTCAAACAGGCCGCCCCTCACAGCTCCGTGAAGAAGGGCGACATCGTGCGCGCCGTGATTGTGCGCACGGCCAAGGAGTATGGACGGCCCGATGGCAGCCACATTCGCTTCGACGACAATGCGGCGGTCATCATCGACGACCACCAGAATCCGAAGGGTACGCGCATCTTCGGGCCTGTGGCACGCGAGCTGCGTGAGCGTGGGTTCATGAAGATTGTGTCATTGGCCCCGGAGGTGTTGTGATGCACATCAAAGCAGGTGACACGGTTCAGGTAATTCGCGGCGAGCAGCGCGGCCAGCGCGGCGAGGTGCAGCGCGTCTATCGGGGACGTCGCGGCGGACGTCATGCCGGCCATGTAGCCGATCCCAACAAGGACCGCGTGGTCGTGGCAGGCATCAACCTGGTCACGAAGCATCAGCGCCGCACGGGCAATATCCGCACGCAGACCGGCCGCATCGAGCGCGAGGCGCCGATTCACATCAGCAATGTGATGCTGGTCTGTTCGCAGTGTGGCAAGCCCACGCGGGTGGGCCATGAGTTCGCTGCGGATGGTAGCAAGGCGCGGGTCTGTAAGAAATGCGGCAGCGTCATAGACTAGGCTTGGCGCAGCGCCCGGCAGGGGGCGCCAGCGATAGGAGTTAAGAATGCCCAGGCTAAAAGAATTGTACCAAAAAGAGGCAGTGCCCGCCTTGCAGCGCGAGTTTGGTTACAAGAATCCGATGCAAGTGCCGCGCCTGCAGAAGATTGTCGTCAATATCGGCATGGGTGAGGCTTTGCAGAACGCAAAGGCTTTGGAAGCCGCTACAGCAGACCTGATGCAGATCGTCGGCCAGAAGCCTGTGACCACCAAGGCGCGCAAGTCAATTGCTGGCTTCAAGCTGCGCCAGGGCAACACCATCGGTGTGATGGTGACCTTGCGCGGCGACCGCATGTGGGATTTCATGGATCGCTTGTGCAACATTGCTCTGCCGCGCCAGCGTGACTTTCGCGGCGTCTCGCCAGACTCGTTCGATGGTCGCGGTAACTACAGCTTAGGCCTGCGTGAGCAGCTGGTCTTCCCTGAGATCGATTACGATAAAGTCGACAAGGTTCGTGGCATGTCGCTCACTTTTGTGACGACGGCGAAGACGGACGAGGAAGCGCGCAGCTTGCTGCGTCTGCTGGGCATGCCCTTCAGCCGGCGAGGCGGAGCTGCTTCCTAAACAGGTTTGCATCTACAGAGGTAACTACCTTGGCTAAGAAGTCCATGATCAATCGAGAGACGCGGCGCAAATACCCGACGCGCGTGCGCAATCGTTGCTCCATCTGCGGTCGTCCGCGCGGTTACATGCGTCGGTTTCAGTTGTGTCGCATCTGTTTTCGCCGAGAAGCTCTCGAGGGCCGTCTGCCGGGCGTTGTGAAGTCCAGCTGGTAGATGATCGGCGGTAAGCGCTGGATAGCCTGCTGCCTGCCGGTGCAACGCTGCCAAGTTGGCTTGGACTAGCTCGAAAATCGGCAGGCTGCTGTTCTAGCTACGATCTAGGCTGGACCAGCAAGCTTTTCTCGCTGCCGCTTCTAGACAGAATCGACGGAGTTTCAGTACTATGATCAGTGATCCCATTGCGGATATGTTGAATCGCATCAGCAACGGCCTGGCTGCTCGGCATAAGCAGGTGTTGCTACCCAGTTCGAAAGAAAAAGTGGCAATTGCGCGCATTCTGAAGGACGAGGGTTACATCCAGAATTTTCAGGTCACGCGAGACCCGGCGCGTCCGCAGCCCAATCTGCGTATCGTGCTCAAGTACGATGAGAATCGGCAACCGCTGATCACGGAACTGAAGCGCGTGAGCAAGCCTGGACGCCGCATCTACGTGGGCCGACACGACATCCCTTGGGTGCTCAGCGGTTTGGGAACGGCGATTCTCTCGACTCCGCGCGGCATCGTCACCGGCACCCAAGCTAGACGCATGAAAGTCGGCGGCGAGGTGCTCTGCTACATTTGGTAGCGCCGGTAGGAAGTGGAGGTGTAGCGTGTCACGAGTTGGAAAATTGCCCATTGCTGTGCCCAAGAATGTGTCGGTTGAGATCGGCGCGGGCAACGAGGTTACTGTGAAAGGGCCGAAGGGCCAACTGCAACGAGCCTTCTCGCCAGAGATCGGCATTGCGCTGACGGACGGTGAGCTGCGCATCACCCGACCGACCGATCAACGCCTGCACCGCATGAAGCATGGTCTAACCAGGGCGCTGCTCAACAATATGGTTGTTGGCGTAACCTCAGGCTTCAAGCGCGTGCTGACTATCGAGGGTGTCGGCTACCGTGCTGAGATGCAGGGCTCGAAGTTGGTGCTTTTCATGGGCTACGCCAAGCCAGTGGAGCAGGAGCCACCCAAGGGCATTGCGTTTAGTGTCGATAAGACAGGGCGTATCATCACCGTGGAAGGTGTGGACAAAGAGCTGGTCGGGTTGACTGCTGCGCGCATTCGGGCCGTCCGACCGCCAGAGCCTTATCATGGCAAAGGCATTCGCTATCAGGACGAGGTGGTGCGCCGCAAGCAAGGTAAGACTGGCAAGTAGCCAGAAGCAGCTTGTGTCGACACTGGGCGGCCCTGTGGTGGTCCCTGGCGACAGCACCAGCGTTATGTCATCGGCTCATTGACCCAGGCAGGACCTGTGGCAAAGCTTACGATTGAGCTACGGTTAAGGAGATAAAGGTTATGGCGAAGGAAAGTCGAGCTGCTTTGCGCCAGAAGCGCCACGCGCGAATTCGATATACAGTCCAGGGCACCGCAGCGCGACCACGCCTGAACGTGTTTCGCAGCCTTTCCCACATCTACGCCCAAGTGATCGACGACGAGCAAGGGCGAACCCTGGCAGCTGCGTCTACGTTGGACAAGGAAATCAAGGATGAACTGGCCGGCAAGACCAAGACCGAACAGGCTAAACTGGTCGGTGAACTGGTTGCCAAGCGGGCGCTGGCCCAGGGCGTCAAGCAAGTGGTTTTCGACCGCGGGGGTTACCCCTATCATGGCCGGGTTCGTGCCTTGGCCGAAGCCTCCCGTGCAGGGGGGCTGGATTTCTAGCCAGTCCCATCGGGATGGTTTGCAAAGGTAAGAGGTATTATGCCAGCACCGAAACGACAGCAAAGGCGTAGTCGAGAGGTCGAAGAGCGCGAGGAACTGGACGAGCGCGTCGTTCATCTGGCGCGCACAGCCAAAGTGGTCAAGGGCGGCCGCCGCTTTAGCTTTCGCGCGGTGGTCGTCGTGGGCGATAACAACGGCCGCGTTGGCGTGGGTGTCGGCAAAGCGCGCGAGGTGCCTGAGGCCATCCGCAAAGGCAGCGAGCACGCCCGGCGCAACATGCACACGGTTCCCATGGTCGGCACGACCATCCCGCACGAGGTGTTGTCGAGCTATAGCGCAGCACGCGTGCTGCTCAAACCGGCTTCTCCGGGCACCGGCGTGATCGCCGGCGGCGGCGTGCGCGCCGTTGTTGAGGCTGCCGGGATCAAGGATATCTTGACGAAGTCTATGGGCAGCGCCAACATCTTGAACGTTGTCAAGGCCACCTACGCCGGTCTCTGCCTGTTGAAGGACCCGGATCAAGAGGCGCAGCGGCGCGGCAAGCCGATCGGCTCGTTGGCGCCCTACTGGAGGCGAAATGCAAACTAAGCATATCGATCCAGCCGCCGCCAAGGTGCGTGTCACGTGGGTGAAAAGCGCCATTGGCTACGCCAAAGATCAGCGAGCAACTATCCACGCCCTCGGCTTGCGGCGGCTAGGTGACAGCGTCGAAAAAGAGAACAGCGCCACAATCCGCGGCATGATCGACAAAGTCGGTCATCTTGTCTCGGTTGAAGTGGTTCAGTAACGACTTTTCCCCATTTTTCCGGAAACGTCTGAGTTCCCGGAAAAATGGGGGAAATGCGGAAGGAGACCGTAATGCAATTGCATGATCTTACCCCAGCGCCAGGCGCCAAGAAAAAGCGTCGCCGCGTTGGTCGCGGTATCGCCGCTGGCCAGGGCAAGACCGCCGGTCGCGGCACCAAAGGTCAAAACAGTCGCACCGGTGGTGGCGTGCGTCCGTACTTCGAAGGCGGTCAGTTGCCGTTGGTGAGGCGGTTACCGCACCTGCGCGGTTTTACCAACATCTGGCGCGTAGAATACAAGCCGGTCAACCTGGCGCGCCTGGAGGGCTTTGCCGCCAACAGTGAGGTGTCTCCGGCGACCCTGGCGCAGGCAGGTATCATCAAGAAGGCTACGGAGCGCGTGGCGATTCTAGCGGAGGGAGATATCGACCGCCCGCTGATCGTCAAAGCTCATCGTGTTTCCAAAGGCGCGCGTGAGAAGATTCTGGCCGCTGGCGGTACGGTGGAGCTGATCGAGGTGGGTTCTTAAAGCAGCGCAGAGCGGCTAACTCTTGCTCAGAAGAGTTGGCTGCTTACCGGCGCTTTGCTCCCTTGAGGAGGTAATGCCAACCATGCTAAGTGCCGTGCGCAACGCCATGCGCTTGCCAGACCTGCGCAACAAGATCTTGATCTCGTTGGGCATTCTGGCCATCTATCGACTGGCAGCTTCTGTTCCGGTGCCCGGCGTCAATCCTGCCGTTCTAGAGCAGCTGTTCAGCGAGAACGCTCTGCTTGGCTTCTTGAACATTCTTTCCGGCGGCGCTTTCCAAAACTTCTCCGTGATGGCAATGGGTGTGTACCCCTACATCACGGCGACGATCATCATCCAGTTGTTGATCCCTATCGTGCCGCAGTTGCAAGCCTTGAGCAAGGAAGGTGAGCAAGGGCGTCAAAAGATCAACCAGATCAGTGTGTACCTGACGATTCCTTTGGCCCTGCTGCAGGGCTTTGGCCAGGCCACCATTCTGCGCCAAGCTGGCGCCTTGCCCAATTTCGGCTTCAGCGCCGGCAACTGGCTGCCCACGATCACTATCTTGATCTCGCTGACCGCTGGCACGATGTTCGCCATGTGGTTGGGCCAGTTGATCACTGAGTTTGGCATTGGCAACGGCGTGTCGCTGATCATCTTCAGTGGCATCGTGGCGCAACTGCCCGGCAATATCCTACAGCTGGCGCAGAACAGCCAGTGGCTGTTGCTGTTCACCTTCATCGCTATCACGATCGTGACAGTGGCTGTCATCGTGTATGTGCAGGAGGGGCAGCGGCGCATTCCGGTGCAGTATGGTAAGCGTGTGCGCGCGATGCGCGGCAATCGGCTGATGGTCGTAGGCGGTCAGAGCACCTACATCCCGCTGCGCGTGAACTCGGCGGGCATGATCCCGTTGATCTTCGCGCAGAGCCTGTTGCTGTTCCCAGGCACGATTGCCAGCTACTTCCAGAACGTGGAAGGTTTCGTAGGCAGCATTGCGACTTTCTTTTACAACTTTTTCAATCCTTCGAATCCGGGCTATTGGATTCTGTACTTCCTTTTGGTCGTGGCCTTCACGTATTTCTACACGGACGTGATCTTCCGCGAACAGAACCTGGCCGACTCGCTGCAGAAGCAGGGCGGCTTCGTGCCCGGCATCCGTCCCGGCAAGCGCACAGAGGATTACCTCAACGCCATCCTCAGCCGCATCACGCTGGCTGGCGCGGTGTTTCTGGGCACTGTGGCGATCTTGCCCTGGCTGGTGTCGCTGTTCACTCGCCAGAACGTGGCCCAGAACACCACGCTGCTGGTGTCCAGCTCGGGTCTGCTGATTGTGGTAGGCGTCGTTCTGGATACGATGAAGCAGCTCGAGGCTCAGTTGCTGATGCGGCACTACGAAGGCTTTATCCGTTAGTCTTCAGTTTCCTAGAAGCTCGAAGCTTCCTGGAAACTTGGAGAGGAGCTATGACAATGGCGTCGGAAGCTTCGCCGATCTATTTGATCTTGTTGGGCCCGCCTGGCGCTGGCAAAGGCACCCAGGCGTCCATGTTGGAGCAGGCTCTGGGCTTGAAACAGGTCTCCTCCGGCGACTTGTTTCGCGAGAACCTGAAAAACCAGACCGAGCTGGGCTTGCTCGCTAGATCCTACATGGATCGGGGCGAGCTGGTGCCTGACGATGTCACCATTCGTATGGTGCAGGATCGCATTGCCCGCCCTGACTGCGCCAAAGGAGTCATCCTGGATGGCTTCCCGCGCACCTTGGAGCAGGCCAAGGCGCTCGACGACATGCTGGCTGCACAAGGTCAACGCATTGCCTTGGTGCCGATGTTGGTTGTTCCGGATGAGGAGCTGATGGAGCGCTTGACCGGCCGCCGCGTTTGTCGGCAGTGTGGCGCAACCTTCCACACGGTGTTCAATCCGCCCAAGGTCGAGGGTGTGTGCGATGCCTGCGGCGGTGAGCTCTACCAGCGCAGCGATGACGCACCGGAGACCGTGCGCAACCGCTTGTTTGTCTATTACAAGCAAACATCGCCCTTGATCGGTTATTACTTCGCCAAAGGTCTGCTGGTCAGGATCGACGGACTGCGCTCGATTGACGAGGTAAACAAGGACTTGTTGGTCCTTATTCAGCAGAGCCAAGCGTAGGTCTCAGACCGCTACAGCGAACAGCTCGTGTGTTGAACACGTGAGTAGCTGGGTAGCAGCTGTTTGACGGGAACTCAGAACGGTATGCATGCTTTGTTCAAACAGACTGCGGGCATTCGCTTGAAGTCTGAGCAAGAGTTAGCGGTCATGCGCACAGCTGGTCGCATCGTGGCCGAGGTCCATGCTCGTCTGCGCGAGATGATCCAGCCCGGTGTCACGACAGCCGACTTGAACGCCGTGGCCGAGGAGATCATTCGCAGCCGGCGGGCGATTCCAGCCTTTGTCGGATACCCGAACGCCAAGCAAGGCGGCCCGCCCTTCCCGGCTACCTTGTGCACATCCATCAACGATGAGTTGGTGCACGGGATCCCTAGCCGCAAGCGTGTGCTCAAAGAAGGCGACATCATCAGCATCGATGTTGGCGCCGTTTATCAGGGCTATTACGGCGACTCGGGCTGGACTTATCCGGTAGGCCAGATCAGCACGGAGGCCCAGCGGCTGTTGCAAGTGACCGAGCAAAGCCTTTGGCTGGGTATCGCCAAGGCTTGCGCCAATAACCGTTTCATCGATGTGTCGGCTACCATTCAGGATCATGTCGAGAAGCATGGGTACGGCGTCGTGCGTGAATACACCAGCCATGGCATTGGCCGGCGCATGCACGAGGAGCCGACGATCCTGAACTACGTGCCCGACCCCGAGGAGGCGGCCCGCACCTACCCGGCGCTGCGGCGGACTTTGAAGAAGGGCATGACCATGGCCCTGGAGCCGATGGTCAACGCCGGTGACTGGCACACAAAATTGCTGGATGATCAGTGGACTGTGGTGACGGCCGATGGCAGCCTGTCGGCTCACTTCGAGCACACAATCGCCATTACCGACGGTGAGGCAGAAATCCTCACCCGGTTGTGAGAAAAACCTGCTTTCCCAACTTCCCGGAAACTCAAAGTTTCCGGGAAGTTGGGAGAGCAACAGGAGAGAGCAGTTATGAAAGTCAAGCCATCGATCAAGCGGCGTTGTGAAAACTGCAAGATCATCAAACGGCACGGTGTCGTGCGCGTGATCTGCACCAATCCCCGGCACAAGCAGCGCCAGGGATAGTAGGCAGAGGCTACTAATCAGCAGACCGTAATCCGTCAACGGTGAGCGTAAACCCGGTCGTGAATTGTGATCTGCCGATTGGCTAGCGTAAGAGAGTGAAACCAAGGAGCTTAGTATGGCACGTATTGCCGGCGTTGACCTGCCGCGGGATAAGCGGGTCGTCATTGGACTCACCTATATCTACGGGATTGGTCCCAAGACCAGCAGCGACATCTTGCGCAGCCTGGGCATCAATGAGAGCGTTCGGGTGCGCGACCTGAGCGAGGCCGATATTGCCCGCCTCCGCGAGGCAATCGACCGCGACTATCAGGTGGAGGGTGACTTGCGCCGCCAGGTGAATATGAACATCAAGCGGCTGCAAGAGATCAACTGCTATCGTGGCATGCGGCACCGTCTGAACCTGCCGGTGCGCGGCCAGCGGACACGCACCAACGCGCGCACGAAGCGCGGCGCACGCAAGACCGTCCCCGGCAAGAAGCGGGCACGCAAGTAGTCTTAAGAGGAGTATAGAGAGCACATGGCACAACCGAGGCGCACGGTTAGGCGTGGGCCACGCCGCGAGAAGCGCACCGTTCCACACGGTGTGGCGCACATCCAGGCTAGCTTCAACAATACGATTGTGACGATCACCGATCCCCAGGGCAACACCGTCTCTTGGGCCAGCTCTGGCAGCGTGGGCTTCAAGGGCTCGCGCAAGAGCACGCCCTATGCTGCGCAGCTTGCCGGCAGCGCGTCCGGCAAGGCCGCAATGGACATGGGCATGCGCGAGATCGACGTGTTTGTCAAGGGTCCAGGACCCGGGCGTGAGGCTGCGATCCGGTCGTTGCAGGCCACAGGGCTGAAGGTTACCAGCATCACCGATGTGACGCCTTTGCCGCACAACGGCTGCCGGCCGCCTAAAAAGCGGCGCGTCTAGGCCGGGACGAAGGGTGTTGTGCTTCGGCCACGCCCATACGTTTGCGTTTGTGACACACGAGAGGGACGAAGGTCGCCAAGCCGTAAACCTCTCCAGAATGCTGGTTTCCTGCAAACTCGCAGTTTGCAGGAAACGAAAGACGATGTAGGAGGAATAAATTGGCACGTTACACAGATGCGGTGTGCAGGCTTTGTCGCCGCGAAGGTCAGAAGCTTTATCTCAAGGGCGATCGCTGTTTGTCGCCCAAGTGTGCATTCGAGCGCCGCGGCTATCCGCCAGGCATGCACGCGAAAAAGACACAGTTCAAGCGCACCGAGAGTGATTACGCGCTGCAGTTGCGCGAAAAACAAAAGGTTAAGCGCATCTATGGCGTGATGGAGCGGCAGTTCCGCCGTTACTTCCGTTATGCGTTGCGCACCAAGGGCCTCACCGGCGCCACCTTGTTGCAGGTGCTGGAGACGCGCCTCGACAACGTTGTGTTTCGGTTGGGTTTTGCCGACTCGCGAGCTCAGGCTCGTCAGTTGGTACGCCATGGACACTTTACGGTTAACGGTCGAAAAACCAACGTCCCCTCCTACCTGGTCAAGGTGAACGATGTGGTCGCCGTGCGGCCGGAGAGTCGAGGACGCCCCTATTTTCGTACCTTGAGCGAGTACTTGGGCGAGCGGCCGGCGCCGCAATGGCTTAGCCTGGACTCGGCTGCGTTGAGCGGCACAGTGCTGGCCAAGCCGTCGCGCGAGGATATCGACATCCCCGTCAACGAGCAGTTGATCGTCGAATACTACAGCCGGTAACATGGGAGCCAGAAGAGCGCATTGGCTGCGCTCGCTGTCCCTTCGTTTCCCTGCGTAGTTTCCTGCCAACACGGGTGTGTTCGGGAAACACAAGGAGGGCGTTTCTTGCTTAACCTAAGTATTGTTCTGCCAAAAATCGAGCAAGAGGCCGGATCACAGCAGTACGGTCGTTTTGTGATCGGGCCCTTGGAGACAGGTTACGGCGTGACTTTGGGCAATGCGCTGCGGCGGGTGCTGCTGTCCTCTCTGCCCGGCGCTGCCGTCACCTCAATTCGCATCAGCGATGTGCACCATGAGTTCTCGCCGATTCCTCACGTGCGCGAGGATACCACCGCGCTGATCTTGAACGTCAAGCA
Source organism: Anaerolineales bacterium (assembly GCA_034432445.1). Taxonomy (GTDB): domain Bacteria; phylum Chloroflexota; class Anaerolineae; order JAAEKA01; family JAAEKA01; genus JANWYQ01. The sequence goes on along the minus strand of DAOUBX010000023.1, from coordinate 8,966 downwards.
GCTGCGTGTGAAGTGCTCCAGCGACGAACCCGTTCGGGTGCACCTCGAAGTCAACGCCGAAGGGCCGGTCACGGCAGGCGACCTCCAGTGTCCGCCTGAGGTCGAGATCATCAACCCTGACCTGCTGCTGCTCACGGCTGACAGCAACGATGTCGACCTGTCGATCGAGTTTGTGATCCAGCGTGGTCGCGGCTACTCGCCGGCCGAAGAGCGCGGCAAGCCGCCGCTGGGTGAGATCCCGATCGACGCGATCTTCAACCCCGTGCGTCGCGCAGCCTACCGCGTGGAGCGCGCACGCATCGGACAACAGACGGACTACGATCGTCTAGTCCTGGAGATCTGGACGGATGGCAGCATTGCGCCGCAGGATGCATTGAGTCAGGCGGCTCGTCTACTGGTGCAACATCTATCATTGGTGGCCGGTGTCGACGCCGTGTTGACCTTGGCGAAGCCCGAAGCGCAGGAGAGCAAGCCGTCTCAGTTCTACGATGCCCCCATCGAGGATCTCGAGTTGTCGGTGCGGGCCTATAACTGCCTGAAGCGCGCCGGCATCGTCAAGGTCGGTGAGGTGATCGAAAAACTGGAGCGAGGCCCTGAGGAGCTGCTGAACATCCGCAACTTCGGCCAGAAGTCGCTGAATGAGCTGATGGATCAGCTGAAAGCCAAAGGGTACCTTGATCTGGTGAAGCTGCCGACAATGGCTGAGCCCCGCCAAGCGGAAGCGGATGAGGCTGAGGCCGAGGCAGAGGAGTTCGGCGACGAAAGCAGCATCAACATCGATGTCGCTGCTTTGCTGGCGGCGATGACATCCGGCGGCGAGATCGATTGACACAGGTCATGTGAGAGACGGAGCAGTGCGATGAGACATTTGAAAACGGGTCGTCATTTGGGCCGCGATAGCGGACATCGACGTGCGTTGTTTCGCAATTTGACAAAGCAACTCTTCCAATACGAGAGCATCAAGACCACCGAGGCCAAGGCCAAATCGGTGCGGCCTCAGGCGGAAAAGCTGATCACCTTGGCTAAGCACGGTGTGCAAGGCAACCGCGTGCATGCGCAACGCCTCGCGATGGCGCGTTTGGGTGACAAGGTCGTGGTCAAGAAGCTTTTCGATGAACTGGCCCCGCGCTATCAAGGGCGACCGGGTGGCTATGTGCGGATCACGAAGCTTGGGCCGCGCCAGGGCGATGGCGCCGAGATGGTGAAGATGGAATTGGTGGGTGAGCAGGAGTAGCCTCATCCCGACTGACAACGTCGCTGACGACAGCCCTCGTCAACTGCGAGCTCTGGTCGAATACGACGGAACGAACTACTACGGGTTTCAAATCCAGGCCAGTCGTCCGACCATCCAGCGCGCGTTGGAGGAGGTGCTGGCCCGTGTCCTCGGCGAGCGGGTGCGCATCCGCTACGCCGGTCGCACCGACACCGGTGTGCACGCACTTGGACAAGTCATAGCCTTTCGCGCGACCTGGCGTCATGGCCTCACCGATCTGGAGCGCGCGCTAAACGCGCTGCTACCGCCTGATATCGCTGTGCGTCGGGTGGAATGGGTCGACGATCCGCAGTTCCACCCGCGCTACAGTGCCCGATCGCGGGTCTATCGCTACACCGTGTGGAACGCGCCTTGGCGGTCGCCGCTGGTGTGTCGCTTTGCTCACCATGAGCCACGGCCGTTGGACGTCGACCGCATGAACGAGGCGGCGCAGCTGTTGCTGGGCGAACACGATTTCGCTGCTTTCGGTCAGGCCACCCATGGCGATGTCACAGTGCGCTACGTCTACGCAGCCGGCTGGCGTCGGTGGGATGGCGCAGTGCCTGGCGGGGTCGTCGCCGAGCAGCGATGGTTGGTCTTCGACATCGAGGCCAACGCGTTTCTGCGGCGCATGGTACGCACCATCGTCAGCACACTGCTTGAGGTGGGCAAGGGCATGCGCTCTGTCGACAGCGTTGCTCAGCTGCTAGCGCAGCGTGATCGAGCGCTGGCAGCGCCACCGGCGGCCGCGTGTGGGCTGAGCTTGATTGAGGTAAAATATTGAGGGTACTGCGGTACCGAGCATGTTTTCCGCTGCGGCGACCTCAGGGTTGCTGTAAAGGCAGAACGTGAAGCGTCGAGGAGTACAGACGTGAGAACATACACCGCCAAGCCTCACGAGATCCACCGTGAGTGGTACGTGGTCGATGCCAGCGGCCAGACACTGGGCCGCCTGGCCACCCGCATTGCCACGGTCTTGCGAGGAAAGCACAAGCCGATCTATTCACCCCATCTGGACTGCGGCGATTTTGTCATCGTGATCAACGCCGACAAGGTGCAGGTGACCGGCCGCAAGCTGGATCAAAAGTTTTACTATCGCCACTCTGGCTATCCCAGCGGCCTCAAGCAGATCTCTTTGCGCGATCAGCTCGACCGGCACCCTGACCGCGTGATTCGCTTTGCCGTGCGCGGCATGTTGCCGAAGAATCGCCTGGGCCGTCAGATGATCAAGAAGCTCAAGATCTACGCTGCTCCTGATCATCCGCATCAGGCTCAACAGCCGAAGCCTTTTGAGCTCTAAGTTGCTTAGGAATGAGGTCAGAAGATGTCATCTGATGTTTCGTATTATCAGGGCATAGGCAGGCGCAAGAGGGCCTCGGCACGCGTGCGTCTTTATGCCGGCAACGGCGCTGTTGTGGTCAACGACAAGCCGCTGGTAGAGTACTTCCCGCTGTTGGCCGACCAGCGCAAGGTGTTGGCGCCGCTGGAGCTTGCCGGCGTGCGTGACACCCTCAATGTGTCCGTGAAAGTGATCGGCGGCGGCACCAGCGGGCAGGCGCAGGCCGTGGGCATGGGTATCGCCCGCGCTCTTGTGCAGCGCGACGAGGAGTTGCCGGCCTCGGCCGGCGGCCCGCGCATGCGTGCTATCATGCGCAAAGGTGGCTTCCTCACGCGCGATGCGCGCGAGAAGGAGCGCAAGAAGCCTGGCTTGAAGCGCGCACGCAAGGCGCCACAGTACACCAAGCGTTAGAGCCGCACAGTTGCCAACTTGACGCCAAGTTGGCAACTGTTTGCTTTTCAGGTGATCTCCATGCGCGTCGGCGTCTTGACGATTAGCGATAGCACGTGGCGCGGTGAAGCTGAGGATCGGAGCGGGCCGCTGATCTGCGCGCTGGCGACGGAGCGATTGGGCGGCGACGTTGTGCGCCGGGCCGTGGTGCCCGACGAACGTGCGCTGATTGAGGAGACCCTGCGCGAGTGGTGTGACTGCGGCGAGGTGGACTTGGTGCTGACAACGGGCGGCACCGGCTTCGCTCCGCGCGATGTCACTCCTGAAGCCACCGCGGCGGTCATCGAACGGCCTGCGCCTGGCTTTGCCGAGGCAATGCGCGCCGCCAGTTTACGCGTCACGCCTCATGCCATGCTGAGCCGCGCTGTGGCAGGCATTCGCAAAGACACGCTGATCGTCAACCTGCCTGGCAGCCCCAAGGCCGTGCGAGAGAACCTGGAGGAGATCATGCCGGCCCTGCCGCATGCAGTGGAGCTGCTCCGGCAAGCCGGCGGCAGCTCGGCTTACCGACATGCCCGTCCAGGTGAACACCTGCGCAGTGGAGGTGGAGTAGAGGAACCTCAGGCAAGCTAGCCGGTCCCTCTTGGCCTACCGGCTGCAGGGGCCGTGGAGGATTAAGCCTGGGAATGTGGCAAGAATCGCACTGCCGCCAGCGCTCAAACGCTGGCGGCAGTTGTTCTTTGTTGCGAGTGGCGCCTTCACTCGATGGTGCGCGCCTAAATCGTCTTTTGTGCCGTACCGGCTTGCACAGTCACATGAGACTACAGCGCGTCACGTTAACGGCTGACAAACGTGCAGGTCGGATGGTCTGTGGCGCCCGGTTGTTTCGGCAGCTGAAGGGTCAACTCGATGTCAGATGGTTGCAAGTAGGGCAGGAAGAAGCGCAGTGCGCCCAGGTTGGCCGCGTCGGGGCTAAGTTGTCCGTAGAGATCGACCAAGTTGCTCAGGCGCTCAGCGTCCCAGGCCACCGGCGGCAGTCGCTTGCCGTCTAGGCAAAGGTAGACGCCTTCTGGCTCAATCTCCACCTGGAGATTCTGGATGTTGGCGCCGGTAAGCGTAGCCACCAGCTCCGGGCTGAGCGCCGCGCCGCTCAAATCTGCGGCAATGCCTGCCTTGTTCAGGCCCTCCTGCAGTTGGCTCAGCGGGAAACCGGCGATGGTGGGCTGGCCAAAGGCATCTACGGCGATGTCGGCGTGCAACACGAGAGGCGCGGCGCCGCTAGCCGAGCGTGTCCGCTCAACATCGACCAGCGGCAGCGCCTGGAGATCGGTCAACGGTATCTCCGCATTGCCCGGCGCAACAGGGAACTTGACGGCCACCGGTAAGCCCACGCGCGCCAGAATGTTGTCCAGCGCCCAGCGAATCACCTTGGCGTTAGCCACGTCCAAGGCTTCGATGGTCTCACCCAGCGTTTGCAGCGATTCCTTGTCCCCGGCCAGATAAGGCATGGGCTTGCCGTTGACAAAGAGCATCAGGCCGCCCTTCGTCATGACCAGCTCGACATGTTGAATGTTTGCCTCTTGCAGCTGCGCCAGCAAGTCAGGCGGCACGCGCACCGCGCTGAAATCCTGACGCAATAACCGGCCCAGCGTAGACAATGAGATGCCGATCAGCTTGGGGTAACCTTCTTCGTCGATATTGATGGTGATGCGGGGCAAAAAGGCGGTAGTTTCTTCCTGTTCGGCCTCACGCCCCCCACAACCAGCCAACAGGACGATGAGCATGACCAGCAGCAGAGCACTGGCAATCCAGCGGAAGCGAGCTCGTTTGATCATAAGGTGGCACCTCGCGCCTTTGCGATTGGAGAAGACAAGGTAGGACGGGAACGGATGTCAGAGATTATAGCACAGTCTGTGCCAATGTCCAACACCTGCTGCGCCGGGTGTGTCTAGATGCACCCTCTGCGCCGTCATGCGATCTGGCCCGTCAACCACAAATAGGCGAGCGCGCAGATCACAACCCGCTCGCGAATTGTACCATCCAGGACACGCGCTTTGATCCACTCCAGGTCGTACCACTCCCATGTCACGAACTCGGCGGTGTCGTGATTAGTCTTACCGGTTGCCTGCACGTCCCGGCAGACATAGACGATGGAGAGGCTATTGCTGCTGGCTGGGTTGTTCCAGAAACTGCCGAGATAACTCACCTGGCCCGCCCACAGCCCGGTTTCCTCCTGCAGCTCGCGGCGGATGCACTCGACCGGATCCTCTTCGGCATCGGCCAGCCCCCCCGGTAGTTGATAGATCACCTCGCCCACCGGCAAACGGTATTCCTGTTCGAGCAGGATCTGGCCGCGCTCGTTGAACACCACCGCCGCCACGCCGGCTTTGTCGCGGCGGATCGTGGTGTAATCGTAGAGCTGGCCGTTGGGCAGCTGCACGGTGTCGATTGTGACGTGCAACCAACGGTTGTGAAAAGCTTCCTGCGAAGCGATGATCTGCCACGGTTGAACCATGAGAAACCTCGTGCAAGCGATGTGGCGTCATAGTACGCCAAGCCGGATCAACGAGCAAATGCGGCTTGCGACCGATTGACTTTGGCGTTTCCTGGTCTTTGATGTACTATACGCTTACCAGGGACGGCCGCGCGCAGAGGCCGTCCCTGGCGTTGGTAGACTGTAACCTATGTTGGACCGCAGCATGTGGAGATTGGTATGGCCCGTCGCCCTTCGGTAGACCCGTCGCCTTTTGCGTTCGACGGTGGCCCGGTAGGCGTCTTGCTCATCCATGGTTTCACCGGAACACCAGCCGAGATGCGCCTTTTCGGCGAATTCCTGGCAACAGAAGGCTATTCTGTGCTGGCCCCCTCGTTGCCCGGCCACGGCACAGAGCCGGCGGATTTGAACCGCGTGCGTTGGCAGGATTGGACCGCCGCGGCGGCTGCAGCGTACGCCGACCTGGCGCAGCGCTGCGAGCAGGTTTTCGTGGGCGGCCTTTCCATGGGCGGTCTGCTGGCGCTCTTCTTGGGCGCTACTGCGCCGCCGGACAAGCTGCGCGGCTTGCTGCTGTTTGCGCCTGGCCTACTTGTGATGGACCGTAGGCTGCCGCTGAGCGTAGTTGCCCGCTACGTCCGGCCGTTGCTGTCGCGCGATGAGACAGCGCCGAGCGACCTGGCCGATCCCACAGCCGAGGAACGCCTCTGGCATTACGAGGTGTATCCGGTGGGCGGCGCCAGCCAGCTCTGGCAGTTGCAGCGGGCCGTGCGCCGCCAGCTGGGCCGGGTGACTGCGCCGATCCTGCTGATGCAAGGACGGCGGGATGCCTCGGTGCGCCCGGATGGCCCTCAGGCCATCCTCGACAAGGTCGGCTCGACCGACAAGGAGATGGTTTGGTTAGAGAACTCGGGCCACGTCTTGTTGGTGGACGCTGAGCGTGAGCATGTGTTTGCTACCTGCCTGGCGTGGATCCAGGCCCATACTGCTTTGAACAACGGAGTTTGATCGAGTCTATGACGACGCCTACGACCCCGGAATGGGTCAAAGATGCCGTGTTCTACCAGATTTTCCCTGACCGCTTCGCCCGCAGCGAGGCTGTAGCCAAACCCACTCACTTGGAACCGTGGGAAGCCGCGCCCACGCACCATGGCTTCAAGGGCGGCGATTTGATCGGCGTGGTAGAGAGACTGGACTACCTGCAAGACCTAGGGGTCAACGCCCTCTATTTCAACCCGGTGTTCGCTTCGACAGCGAACCACCGCTATCACACCTACGACTACATGCATGTCGATCCGATCCTCGGCGGCGATCAAGCGCTGCGCCGTCTGCTGGACGAGGCTCACCGCCGCGGCATGCGCGTGATCTTGGACGGCGTCTTCAACCATGCCAGCCGCGGCTTCTTTCAGTTCAACCATCTGCTGGAGAACGGCGCTGCGTCGCCTTATCTCGACTGGTTCATCGTCCACGGCTGGCCGCTGCACGCCTACGAAGGACACCGGCCGCCGAACTACGCCAGTTGGTGGAACCTGCGCGAGCTGCCGAAGCTGAACACACGCACACCGGCTGTGCGCGAGTTCCTCTGGCACGTGGCACGCTATTGGGTTGAGCAAGGCATCGACGGCTGGCGGCTCGATGTGCCCAACGAGATCGACGACGACGAGTTCTGGCGTGAGTTCCGTCGCCAGGTGAAGGGCGCCAATCCCGACGCCTACATCGTCGGTGAGATCTGGCACGACGCCAGCCGCTGGCTGCGCGGCGACCAGTTCGACGCAGTCATGAACTACCCTGTGACGCGCGCTTGCCTGGGCTTCTTTGCCCATCGCACGCTCAACCAGGAATTGCTTGCCAACACCGGCTATGGGCATACGCCTTTGCTTGACGCGGCGTCGTTTGCCAACACCATCGATAGCATCTTGCGGATGTATCCACTCGCCGTCACCCAGGCGCAGCTCAACTTGCTGGGCAGCCACGACACGCCCCGCTTCCTGAGCCTGGCGCGCGGCGATGAAAGCGCCTGGAAGCTGGCGTTGTTGTTCTTGATGACCTATCCCGGCGCGCCGTGCATCTACTACGGCGACGAAATCGGCCTCACCGGCGACCGCGACCCAGATTGCCGCCGTGCCTTCCCTTGGCCCAACGGCGCCTCGGAACACCCACACCCGTGGAATATGGCCCTGTTGGAGCACACGCGGCAGGTCGTAGCCCTGCGCAAGGCGCACCCGGCGCTGCGTCGCGGCGACTTCATCCGGCTGCACGCGGCCGATGAGGTGGTCGCCTTTGCTCGCAAGCTGGGCGATGAGACGCTGGTGGTTATCCTCAACACGGCTCAGCACATCGCAGTGCTTGATCTCGCTGTGCGCTCCGTCCTAGCCGACGGCGCCCGGGTACAGGCGGTGTGGGGCCAGGGTGAAGCGCAGGTGACGGAAGGACTGTTGCGCTCTCTGCACGTGCCTGCGCGCAGCGGCGTTGTGTTGCGTCAGGTGTGAGCCGGGCGATTTCGGCGTCATGCGGCGCGGACTGATCAGGGCCATGAAGCGTTTAGTGCGTGCCTTTCTCGCCGTCATCTTGATCGCTGCGCTGGTCGTCGTGCTGCTGTTCGTTGTTCTGGGCTGGCAGATTAACCGGCTTGGCAGCCAGGATCTAGCCCAACCTTCTGACGCGATCGTGATCCTGGGCGCGCGCGTGAACGCAGATGGCAGCCCGGGCTCTGATTTGCTCAGTCGCACGTATCATGGCATGGACTTGTACAACGCCGGGCTGGCGCCAATAGTCATCTGCGCCGGCGGTAGCGGCGGTGATCGGTTGGCCGCGGGCGCAGTCGCCTGTCGCTTTGCCGTGGAGACGCTGGGCCTGCCCGCTGCGGCGGCGTGGGTGGTGCAAGATCGCGACGCCTACTACACCGCCGACGAGGCAGAGGTTGTGGCCGACCTGATGCGCCAGCACGGGATGCGGTCGGTGATCTTGGTGAGCCATCCGTTGCATCTCTATCGGGCGCGCTGGCTCTTTCGCCGTCAGGGGCTGGAGGTGACGACCAGCCCAACCAACACCGATCTGCAGCGTATTGCGCCGGCTGTGCGGCTGTGGTATACGCTGCGCGAGGCCGGCGGCGTGATCTTGACGGCGCTGCAGCAGCTGCGCAGCGGCTAGTGCTCTGTCAAAGGTTGCGCACGTTGTCGCGTTCTTGCCTGAGCGGGTACCGAAACGGCCCTCCTTGTGCAAGCGCGTGACTTCGGCAAAACACAGCCAAGCAAGGCACTAGTATGGGGCCGCGGCAGTTCGGCCGTAGTGCGGAGACTAGGCTTCAGCCTGGTTTGCCGTCAAGAGCTGGCTGAAGCCTAGAGAGTCCTGTCGAGTCGACTGGATAAACTTCAGTAGTTCACGATGTGGCTCGTGGTGTGCTCTCTAGCACGCTGTTGAACATTGACAGATTGACCCGACAATGAAGCTGGGCATGCGAGTCGTGCGTTGGCGGCAACCACCGGGGGATGCAG
>DAOUBX010000022.1:0-3189 GCA_034432445.1 Anaerolineales bacterium | reverse complement strand
GGCAAACACGTGCTGATCGGCTTTGCCAGCCCGCACCAAGGCGCGTTCAAGACGATCATCCGGCGCGAGCACTGGGCTGCTTTCGGCGGCCGGCCGGAGGCGCTGTACCGCGTCGGCCAGCCCGTGCAGGTCACCGGCGTGGTGGGGTGGTATCAAGGAGACCCGGCGATCTTCGTGACCGCGCCGGAGCAGATACGATCCGGGGTAGCCGTCGCGATTGAACGCGCTGCGCCCTGATCCAAGCGAGCTTAGACAGGTCGCTGAACCGCGGTTCGCTGTAACGCAATCCGCCGGATTGTTCGATCGCAATCCGGCGGATTGCGTTACTGCTCAGGTGCCGGGCATTTGCAGGCGATTTGCGACCTAGGTTGGCTTCGCAGACACGTTTGCAAACCAGAATCCAAGTGCCCGGCACCTATGGCTGAGTAGTTACCGGATTGTTTTATAGCCAAGCCTTACCCAAGTCTAGGCTTCTGCGGTTTACAGATCGGCGCGTGAGGGGCACGGTCGGTTCAGGCGGCGAGCGGCGCCGGCTGATCGTGGTCGGGGAGGATGGTCTCGGCGTGGCGGATGGCGGGAATGAAATAGGCGATCACCGGCACCAACAGGCTCAGCAGGCCGCACAGCACGACAAGCAGCCCCATGCCCGCGCCCGGCCCGGTTCCCACCAACGGGCCAAAAGTCGCGGCCATCGCCGTATTGCCGCGCATGGCGGGCTCGAACACGAAGTCGGCCAGCGTGCCGGCGATGATCGGCGAGATGGGGTTGGTGAACCAAGCGATCAGCCGGCGGGCGGAGAAGACCCGGCCTTGCACGTCGGGCGCCACCTTGGCCTGCCAGATGGCCTGGTTGGAGGTGTTGACCAAGGGGCTGACCAGCGACGTGACAAAGCCGGCGGGCAGCCAGAGAACCAGGCCCTGGCCGATGCCAAGGAACATCAGCCCGACCGAGCTGATCATCCAGCCCAGCAGCACGCCGTTCACCTTGCGCTTGAAGCCTCTCCAGGCGCTCATGAAGATGCCGCCTACCACACCGCCGATCGCCCCGGCCGACTGTACGGCGCCGAACACGACGCTGTTGCTGCCCGTGCGCGCCAGCACCATCGGCGCCAGCAGAGTCATGGCGATGCCGAAGAAGAGATTGCCGAAGAAAAAGATCATCTGCAAGCCCAACAGGCTGGGTCGCTTGAAGATGTAGCGAAAGCCATAGATCGCTTCGTGCCACAGGCTGCCGCGCGCCTCCTCGCCCGCTAACGTGCGCGCCGGTTGAGGCACAACAACCAGCAGCAATGCACCTATGGCAAAAAAGAAGGTCACCACGTCGATGCTCAACAGGCCCACAAGCCCGATGAAAGGCAGCAGCGCGCCGGCCAGCAAGGGCGCCAGCACGCCCGGCCCCGCCTCCATCAGCGACATCAGCCCGTTGGCCCGGCTGTACTGCTCCTTGGGCACCATGGTGGTGACCGCAGCGGAGTAGGCCGGCCACTGGAAGGTGTTGCCGATGCCGTTGAGAGCTGCCGCGATATAGAGGTGCCAATACTCTAGCCGCCCCAGCGTCAGCAGGATGAACACGCCGCCGGTGGCGATGATGGCCGTCAGGTCGCTGACCATCATCATCAGCTTGCGGTTGTAGCGGTCGACCATCACACCGGCGATCGGCGACAACAGCAGAAAGGGGGTGATGAACGCCACTTGCATCAGCCCCATGGCAGTGGCGCTCTCGGTCTGCTGGTACATCCAGATCGTCAAGCCGAAATGGCTCATGCTGCTGGCCAGCACTGACACGATCTGCCCCAGCCAGACGACAATGAAGGCCGTCATGCCGGTGGGACGTTTGGCGGCGAAGGTGGGATTAAGCTTCACGGATGAGCGCTCCTAGTAGACAGGTGATCAGGAGCGCCATTGTATCATCGCTGCACCGGTGGTCAAAACACTCTGTCCAGTGATCACACCGCCCCGTGCGGTTGATACGCACCGCAGGGCCACGGGCGGTGCTCCCTAGGTTGGCCTCACTGGTCTAGCCCGGGACGAAGCGGTTCAAAGACCTGCGCGTGGTCGGGCAGGTCTATGTCCAACCCGTCTCCACCCTGGGCAAGGTGAATGCGCATCGGCGCCCACCGCTAACCGTTCACCGCTTAGCGTTCACTCCGCGCCCAGCGCCTTCAGATACGCGTAGCTCTTCAGCATGTTGGCGTCGCCGCCGACCTCGAGGGTGGAGTACTCGACGTGCGGCGCGTCCTTGAGCACCTCAAAGACACCCTTGATGTCGATGACGCCCTCGCCCAGGGCGACCGGGCCGAAGCCGCAGCCGTACATCGTGCCGCGCTTGGCCTCCCAATCGGCCGGCAGGTCCTTCCAGTGGATGTGGAAGATCTTGTCCCTGAAGACCCGGGCCATCTCCACCGGGTCGGCGCCGCCCAGCCAGGAGTTGCCGGTGTCCAGGTTGACGCCCAGGTGGTCGGGGTTGCCCAGCCGATCCATGATGGCCTGCATGCCCTTGATGCTGTCGGTCAGCTCGCCGTGCGGCTCCAGCAGGATGCGCACGCCGTAAGCCTTGGCCAGGCGCAGCGGCTCGTGCAGCTTCTCGGCCACGATGAAGACTTTTTCGTCCCAGTTCAGGCTGTGGCCCCAGGCCGACTTGGGGTCGCCCTCGGTGGTGATCACGTCCTGCACGCCCATGCCGGCCGCCAGGCGCACGGCCTTCATGATCTCGTTGGTGGCGTAGCGCGCCGGCGAGCTGGGGTCTAGCAGGTTGGCGTGCGCGCAGACGCTGGTGGGGGTCAGGCCGTGCTTGGTGAACAGGTCCAGCACGTCCTGCGGGTTGTCGTCCAGGCTGGCCGTGGCCGTAAAGCCGAACTCGCGGCCCAGGATGCCGCCGGGGTGGTTGTCGGTCACGTCGGCATACTTGAAGCCCAGTCCGGCCACGCGCTCAAGCTGATGGTCGAGCAACGAGAAGGGGTCAACCAATGCGAAACAGCCTACTTTGATGGTCATGGGGAGCCTCCAGAGGGGAATGGTAGAATGGCAGATTGGTACATTGGTAGATTGGTCAGAGTTCGCTTCCGCCAGTGTACCGATTTACCAATCTACCAGTCTCAGTATTCGACTTTTGCAGTTTAACAACTGAAGCTCCAAGGGATGATTCCGAAGCATCTGTTAGCTTCGTTAGGCCGATCAGTGGCAACGCGAA
>DAOUBX010000021.1:0-24274 GCA_034432445.1 Anaerolineales bacterium | reverse complement strand
CCTGCACTTGCATCGCAGGTGCAAGTGTTCACCGTCTGACAGCACGACACCTGCGCCTGCGCCGACGAAGCCTTAAGGAGCGCAGCGACTGGTGGGCCGCAGGCGATGTGCAGGTGAGCGGCCACAGCCGCCGGGAACACGCTCCGCCAGGCCCTGAGGGGCCTTCGTACTGTCAGCCAGGGATTTCCAATCCTGGGTTAGGGGCACGCCTGAGCAGTTACAGAATGACGAAATAATCCGGCTATCGCGCTGACCATGCGAAGCGCGTGTTGCTGACAAGCGCCGGGGGCTGAAGCCCACCGGCTAACCAACAGCGCCCCGTCAACGGGGCTTGAGCGTGCGCCACAAAGCCGGTTTGAACCGGCGCAGCCTTGTAGCCCGGTTACTTTATAACCGGGCGGCCATCGCCGTTGCAAGGCTCACATCTGAGCCGACCGCGTTGCCTTGAGACGCAACATCTCAGGGCAATGCAGTCGGCTATGACCGCCGGGCGCTTGAGCCTGCCTTGCAAGGGCGTTCGCACAGCCGGTTCACGCTGCCAACCGGCTGCAAATGCCCGACCCTGAACGGTTACATCTCAAGTAGCTAGAGCGGAGCAAACCCATGTCTTCACAACGCGTTTGGCTGATCACCGGCTGCGCCACCGGCTTTGGCGCGCGGCTGGCGCAGGCGGTCCTCGATCGGGGAGAGATGGTCGTCGCTACCGACCGCAGCGTCGAGCTGCTCGGCCACCTGCGCGCCCCCAATCCCCAGCACCTGCTGGCGCTGGCCATGGACGTCACCCGGTCGGACCAGATCCGCGCCGCGGTGCAGGCGGCCATAGACCGCTTTGGCCGCATCGACATCCTGGTGAACAACGCCGGCCTGGGCCACGGCGGCCCGTTGGAGGAGGCCGGCGAGGCCGACATCCGCCGGCTGTTCGACGTGAACATCATCGGCATGATGCTGGTGACGCAGGCGGTGCTGCCCCACATGCGCGCTGCAGGCCACGGCCACGTGATCAACCTCTCCTCCGACAGCGGCGTGGTCGGCTTTCCCTTCCAGGGCGTTTACACGGCCACCAAACACGCGGTCGAGGGCTTCTCCGACTGCCTGTACCAAGAGGTGACGCCTTTTGGCATCCACGTGTCGGTGGTGCAGCCCTGTGGCATGTTCAAGACGGCCATGCCGGCCGGCGCGATCGCAGGCGCCAAGCAAAGTATTGCGCCGGACAGCCCTTATTACGACCGCGCCCTGCGCATGGCGGCCGAGCTGGAGGCCGATTGGGAGAAGTCCACCGATCCGCAGGAAGTGGCCAGCGCCATTCTGGAGGTGGCCGACGCCGACCCGCCGCCCTTGCGCCGCCGCGTCGGCCCGCCCGACCGCACCGGGCTGCTCGGCCTGCGCCAGCAGATGTCGCACGAGGAGCTGGTCAAGTTCATCTACTCGATCACCGGCGTGGGCGCGGCCAAGCCGGCCATGCCCAAGGGCCGGGTGGACGGCGGCCGGCTGGTGGTGCGCACCTTGCGCGAGGCCGGCGTCACGCACGCCTTTACCATCGTCGGCGGCCACGACTACCACATCGTCAACGCCTGCCTGGACGAGGGCATCCGCGTGATCGACGTGCGCAACGAGATGCACGCCGCGCACATGGCCGACGCCTTCGCACGGCTGACCGGCCGGCCTGCCCTCCTGACCGTGGACGCTGCGCCGGGCCTGGTGAACGCCGTGGCGGGCATCGAGGTGGCCTACGAGGCGCAGGTGCCCATGATCGTCACCTGCGCGCAGGGCTCGCTGGCGGGCCGTGACATCGGCGTGATGCAGGCTATCGATCAACTGCGCCTGCTGCGCCCCATCACCAAGTGGCAGCGCACCTGCTTCGACGTGCGACGGCTGCCGGAGTACACGGCCATGGCCGTGCGCCAGGCCACCACCGGCCGGCCTGGCCCGGTCTTCCTCGACTACCCGTTGGAGGTGATGCACGCGGTGGTGGACGAGGATGCCATCGCCTTCCCCCGCAACTATCGCGCCAGCGTCGGCCCCCTGGGCGATCCGTCCCTGGTGCGGCAGGCGCTGGAGCTGTTGAGCCGCGCCCGCAAGCCGTTGATCGTGGCCGGCAGCGGGGTGTGGTGGGCCGGCGCGGGCGAGGAGCTGCTGCAGTTCGCCGAGCGCAGCGGGGTTCCTGTGCTCAGCCGCAACCTGGCGCGCGGGCTGGTGCCCGACGACCATCCCCTGTCGGCCGGCTTCTACCCCAACCCGGCCGCCGCGGCCGACGCGTTCTTGGTGATCGGCACCCGGCTAGACTGGACCATCGGCTATGGTCGCTTTCCGCTGTTCGACCTGGCCGCGCCCGTGGTGCAGGTGGACATCCACGCCGAGAGCATCGGCAAGACGCGGCCCGTGGACGTGGGCATCGTGGGCGACGCGGGGCAGGTGTTGCGCCAGATGTTGGCCCTGCTGCCGGAGTTCGAGCGCTGGGCGGTGGACCCGGCCTGGCCGGCCCAGGCGCACGGCTCGCTGGCCAGGATGCGCGCCGAGACCGCGGCCGCGGTCGGCATTGCCGAGCGCCCCAAGGACCGGCCCATGCACTCGATCCAGCTCGTGCAAGCCCTGGCCGACTGCCTGCCGCGCGCGGCGATCAAGGTGGTCGACGGCGGCTACAGCGCGGCTTTCGGCATTCAGTTCCTAGACGCCAACGTGCACCAGGGGGTGATGTGGGTGGGCAGCACGGGGCACCTGGGCGTGGGGCTGGGCTTTGCCATCGGCGCCAAGCTGGCCCGGCCCGATGCGCCCGTGGTGGCGTTCATGGGCGACGGCGCGTTTGGGCTGTGCGGCATGGAGTTCGACACCGCCGTGCGCCATCACCTGCCCATTGTCGTGGTCATCGCCAACGACGCGGGCTGGGGCGAGACGCGCGACGGTCAGCGGCGGCGCTGGGGCGAGGAGCGCATCGTCGGCACGCAGCTCGGCCCGACGCGCTACCACGAGCTGGCGCAGGCCCTAGGCGGCTATGGCGAGCAGGTGGCGCGGGTGGAGGACATAGCGCCGGCCGTGCAGCGCGCCTTGGCCAGCGGCCGGCCGGCCATCGTCAACGTGCTCACCGACCCGGAGCAGCGCAGCACAGCCGTGACGGGGTTGCCGTGGATCGTGGAGTAACCCCAAGGAATACGTCAAGGACCGTTACGACAAGACCAAGCAGCCCAAAGGGGATCGAGATTGCCGGCTGGGTTGCAAGCGCAAGCAGAACCGGGGAGCTGGCGATGGCGGCGAGAATGACGGCAACGGGAGCGAGCACAGCGGTTCGCCCCTCGCCATGCCGCTCAAAGGCAAGTTCACCTGCAACTCGACCCCAGGTGCAGCACCGGCGCGGCCGCTATGCCTGTCCATTGCTCTTTCCTCAGAAGACCGCCGAGGCCTGCCCGGTGGACGATCTCCACTGGGACAAGGGCGGCTGTGTGGTGACTATGCCCACCAGCATCGGCGCCCGCATCTGCTACCAACTGGATCGGGAGAGCGACGCCTACCGGCAGATCTACAAGCAGCGTACGGCCGATGAGCGGATCAACAGCCAGGCCGTCGAGCTGGGTAGCGAGCGTCCCAAGCTGCGCAACGGTGCGGCGATCACCAACCAGAACACGCTGACCTACGTGCTGATCAATCTGCGCGGCCTGCATCGGGTGCGGGCGCGCAAGGCCGAGTTGGCTCGCCAGGAGATGCACATGAACGGCAGATGACCGTCCCTGACCAGGGTGACGCCACCCCTGTCGTAGCGTTTAGTCGGTTGGGGCGGTAGCGGACGCAGACGACAGCGGGAACCCAGCGTGGCCGGGGTGTCGACGCCAGTTAGAATAGCGGCTACGTTCGACCCGAACGTATGTTTCAGGCGGTGTTCGGCCAGTTTGACGCGTCGCTCGAACGGGCATCAGCGCCTTGCACGGCTCAGATCTGCACTCACAGCCTCGTCACCACCCCCTTTCGTTGTCGGAAAACCGGCCTTCGACATCTTCGACAGGGGCGTCCGTCTACTGGAGGGCCGAGGAACACCTGTTTATGTTATGTGCCAAGCGCTTCGCACTGCTTATGTTGTGTCCAACCCTCCGCGGACGGGATTCGGGGGATTTTGGCCCATCGCCACCATAGACGCCGGTGGTGTATTCTTCCGTTTCAATCCCGCGGACGGGATTCGGGGGATTTTGGCCGGCGTGACTGATGGTCAGTTCGTGGAGCAGCCTATGTTTCAATCCCGCGGACGGGATTCGGGGGATTTTGGCCGGTCGTGCCAGGACGCCGGGGGCTTCGAACTAGATTGTTTCAATCCCGCGGACGGGATTCGGGGGATTTTGGCGCTGGCCGTGTCGGATCGTGGTCCGATCTGATCGTGTTTCAATCCCGCGGACGGGATTCGGGGGATTTTGGCCGGTCTTGTGTCACCTGGCCGCCTGTCCATAGCACAAGTTTCAATCCCGCGGACGGGATTCGGGGGATTTTGGCAGCCGTCGGCTCGCTCTTCCTGAAGTCGGCCCAGGCGTTTCAATCCCGCGGACGGGATTCGGGGGATTTTGGCGCCAGTCGCAGGCCGCGCACAAACTCCGGGTGCACGTTTCAATCCCGCGGACGGGATTCGGGGGATTTTGGGGCAACGTGACCATTCGCGCGCATAAAGCGCCCGAGCGTTTCAATCCCGCGGACGGGATTCGGGGGATTTTGGTATCTCGTCGTCTGTGCCGTGGGTGGCGTCGTAGATGTTTCAATCCCGCGGACGGGATTCGGGGGATTTTGGATTGTCCCCACCAGACGGCCCAGGCGGTAACTACCCGTTTCAATCCCGCGGACGGGATTCGGGGGATTTTGGCCCTATGCTCGACGGCAAACTGACGACCGACATTCATAGTTTCAATCCCGCGGACGGGATTCGGGGGATTTTGGGCTCGCTCGCCGTCCCTAATAAGGGCCAAATCGACAGCCCTTGTGGAACAAAAAGGTCTTCCGACACCATGTTTTGGGACGATCTGGGCTTCATGACGATACTCTTGATCGTGCCATCCCTATCCAGCGAGCGCCGCAACTGACAAGACGCCGTTCGAGGTCCTAGGGGGACGTCCGACCCTTTTTTTGCGGCTAATCGACGTCTCGGTGGGGGCAACACTGCCCTCGCGCCGGCGAGCGCCGCCCGTGGTTGAGCACGGAGCTTCGCCGCTCGCAGTCGCTCGTTCAAACCACCATCACCGCTTCATCTTTGGGCTTTTGGCCGCCGACGGTCTCGACTTTGCTCATGCAATCCCGACACAACACGTAGAAACGCACACTGTCCTCATCCGATCGCAGCAGTTTGCGCAGCTTTTCGTCCAACAACACCCGCTGCTTGGCGGTCAGATGACACTCGAACAAGCTGAACTGCGTCCACTGGCCAAAGCCACTCAATACTTTGTGCACTTTCGTGCGTCGCCGGTCGTTCGGTATATCGTAAGCAATCACGTAGCAGGTCACATCTGGCTTGGCTGCGCTCATTGTACCACGCTCCTCGCTCACCGGCCAAAGTCGCGCGCTTGCTAGCGCACCTTGAACGGCGGATACGCCTCGATCTCGCCCATCACGGTCTTGGCCAACAGCCGCGCTTGCAGCTCCAGGCAGCGCCGATACGTGGCCTGGTACTTGAACACAGGGTGTTGGATCGGCGTCGCCAGCCTCTCCTCGAACGCGGTCAAGAAGCGGCGGCGGCCCGCATCGCTCAGCCGCACCGCGCCCAGCTCCTCTTGAAAGTCCTTTGCGTCCAGCACGTGAGTGTTGATCACGGTGATCACCACCGAGTCGACCACCGGAGTACGAAACTCCTCCATCAAGTCCAACGCCAAAGCCGGCTTGCCGTACTGGGATGAGTGCAGATAGCCCACGTAAGGGTCTAGACCTACCTGGCTCACCGCGCTCAGGACGTTGTTCAGCAGCAGGGTGTAGCCGAAGCTGAGCAACGCGTTGATGGGGTCGGTCGGCGGCCGGCGCACTCGTCGCTGAAAACCCAGATCCTGGCGCAGCAGACGCCCAAACACGCCGAAGTATGCCGCTGCGGCCGCGCCCTCCAAACCTTGCAAGGTTCCCATGGCGCTGTCGGCCTGCGGTCGGCTGGCGTCGGCCGGCCCCTCCTCGGCGGCCTCGACCCGTTCCACGTCGGCCAGGATGCCCTGCATGGTGGCCGCCGCGGCTGCAATGGCTTCATCTGCCAGCTTGCGGTTGCTGCGCAGCAGGAGTGTGCGCTGATTGGCCAGCTTGCCGGCCACAAAGGCCTTCGCCAGGGCCACGCGGCGTCGATAGTCGGCGGCGGCGGCGTGCTGGGCAATGCGCATTTGCCCGTTGCGGCTGAAGCCAGACGTCAATTGCCCGCGAAACCGGCCGTGATAGTCGCAAAAGCACACGTCCACTTGCTGCTCCAGCAGGGCCAACAGCGCGGGCGTGGTCACGGTGCTGTCCCCCATCACCACCACCTGGGTCACCTTCATCATCGGCAGGCGCACGTTGCGCTGCGGCTGGTTGCGCGCCTTGTCGGCCGGTATGGTGACCAGCAAGGTGTCGCCGTCCTTTTTCACCACCGAGCGGGGCTCGGTCAAATACAGGGTGGTCATGGTCCCGTCCTTCCACTACTCCTCAGCTTCCGGTCCCGCCGCGACCGGAGTGCGCAGCACTGCGCGCACGGCGTCCCAAAAGCGATCTTCGGCGTCGACGCCCACGAATTCGATCAGCAGCCGGCCCACCACGCGCCAGCCGTCGGCTTCCAGCTCGGCCACGGCCCGGTCGAGCAACGCCGCATCGGCGCCGTCGCCCCACAGCGCCCGCAGCGCGTCGGCCTCCTGCCACCCCTCCCAGGTCGGATAGGCAAAGCAGTAGGTCATCATGGCGCACGGCAGCAAGACCGTGTCGCCCTCACGCTCCAACAGCAGTAGCAAATGGCCGCCGCGCTCGTCCGACCGATGGTCTAAGAAAGCCGGCCGCCAGCCGCACCAGCGCATGGCCGGCAACATCGTCGCCAACGGCACGCTTGCACTCATAGTCCAGCCTCCTCATCCTCAGTTGCCCAACTTTCCCGCCTGTTCCGCCTCCACGCCGTCCCTCCTTTCCCGGTCTTTCCTTCGTTCCCTTTCTCCAACATCTCCACCTCGCGCGGCAGGCAAATCGGTTCCAGGCTGCAATCGTGACAGCGCGCGCGGACGCTGATCGGCGGCGGCAACCGGCCGGCTGCCAACAGGTCAAACGCCCGTTGGATGGTCGCCTCGGTGTAGGCCCGCAGCTCCGGCGTGATGGCCACCCGCGCCCGCCGCCGCGAGCGCCAGTAGAAGATCATCCCCTCGGTCACCGGCCGGCCGGTGCGCTCCTCCAGACACAGCGCCTGCGCACAGAGTTGCACGTGGTCGTTCAGCCATTTGCCCAGCTTGCCGCGCTTGGTCTCCACCGGTGTGAGCTGGCCGCCGCTCTCCTCCACCAGGTCGCAGAAGCCGGCGATGCGCAGCCGCTCGGAGTACACGTAGAGCCGGCGCTGCACGTGTTGGCCCTGTTCGCCCGTGCCCTCGCCCGGCGTGTCCACCCGCTCATGGCGCAGCGCGCCCTCCAGCACCGCCGCGTTCACCTCCATCTCGCCCTGCACGCACATGTACCAGAAGCGCCGCGGGCAGTACTCCAGTTGGTTCAGATAGCTGATGGGCAAGAAATCCGGCAGTTCCATGACCAACTTCCTTGTCTACTTGCCTACTTGCCTACCTTCATCTAGCCTCCGACACTGCCCCATACCGATCCCGGTCTTGCGACCGACGCCGCTGAAGAAGGCGAAGTCGGCCAGCTGGTTCCAGGCGCGCAGCATGGCCGGGTCGTCGTGCAAGGCGTGGAAGGTGACATCGCCTTGCCCACCCAGCAGGTCGCCGCCCTTGTAGCGCAGGGCGCGCGTCTTCCAATGCCGCACCTCGCTCACCACCACGTTGCGTGCCACCCAGGGCTCAAAACCATCTGGGACACGCAGCGCCGTGAAGCGCTGCCACTTGTTGCCCAGGCTAGCCCAGATCAGCCTGGGGTCGGGCAGCAGAGCAAACCGCTGGGCGCCGCTGTCGGCCTTCTCCGTCTGGTTGAAGCTGGTCGGGCTGGCAAACTCCAAGCGCACCTGCTGGGCCAGGCTGGCCGCAGCTTGCAAGCTCTCGATCGTGGCATAGCCGCACCAGGGATGCGAGCCAGGCGCGCCATACACTGTGTCGATCACAAATCCAGCCTTGCCCAGCCGGATCGTCACCTGCGGCTCGGCCAGCAGGCGCTGCATGAAGACGTTGAACAGGCTGCTGTGTAGCAGGGTAAGGCGGAAGCTGCCGCGCCAGCCGGCCGGCAGGTGATAGCCGCCATGGCGGCGTTCCAGCCGGCCGTGCAGCGTGGACAGCGTATACGGCTTGTGGTCGCTGAGGTCGTGCAGGGCTTGCGCCAGCTCCGGATGGGCGGCCTGCACCATGGCCATGAAGGCAGCTTGGGCAAACTGGCCGTGGCTGGCCGGCAACGACGCCTCATGTTGGGCGGTGAGGTTGATGACGAGGCTGTAGAAGTGAGTCATGAGTCGACCTCGCGCTAGATGGCAGCGGCCTCCCAGATGCCGTAGGGGCCGATGGCGAGTTGCGCCGGCGCGTCTACTGTTGCGCCCGGCTCCCAGCAAATAGCCGTCAACGCCACGTTCTTGCCGTGCTCTGCAGCGGCGGCTGTCTCTCGCCCCACCAGCGGCGCCAGGCGGCCGCGCGCAACCACAGCTCTGTCCCCGCTGGCAAGCGTATGCGCCAACAGTGGGCCCTTGTCGGCGACCGTCAGGCCAGGACGGGCGTCGTCCAACCGCAGCGCGCACCGGCCAAACAGGCCGGCGCTATCCGCCGACACACTCCGCAACGCCAGCCGGCCCCAGCCATACGTGCGCTCGCCGCCGGCTTGCAGCCGGCCCAGCGCCTGCCGCCAGGGCAGTGTGCAACCCTCCTGCTCGCAGATGTAGCCCACCAGATAGACCGGCTTGCCATCCCGTGTGACCGGCGCGATGAACTCGGTCTCGTGCAGGCTGCCCTCTTCGGCGGCGTTGCGACCGTAATCCAATGCAGTGCTGGCGTAGGAGCCCAGATAGCGCCAGGCGAAGCGGTCGGGATCATCCCACGGCCACAGGTCCACGGCCTCGCCGGTCGCAGGATAGAAGTAGCTGAAGGCCAGCTCGGCGTTGACGCGACGGCCCACGGCTCCGTAATCGCCGCCGAGGGCGGGATCATCGCGGGTCAGCCGCGCGGTCAGGGCGGCCCACAGCATCTTTCCGGTGACGTAGCCGCGCGTCTGTTGCAGGTTGCCCACCTTGCGATAGCCGACGTGTAGCGGGCTGAGGAGACGAAAAGCCAGTGAATAGGTCTGCCAGCTCATCTCAGTCACCCTTGCGCTCGGCCTTGGCCGTGAAGCGCGCATAGATCAGCGCCTGCTCATAGAGGTCGCGCACCAGCAGCAACGTATCCAACTTCTCGCATACCTGATTGGCGTAGAACGCCAGGGCCTTGCGGGCATCGTCGCGGTCGCCCGGCAGATCGGCGCAATCGGCGAACACCGGCAGCTTCCCCAGCAGGCGATAGAGCTGGGGCCGGATCTTCTCGGCATAGGCTTTCTCGTCTCCGGTGCGCGAGAACAGAAACAGCATGCAGGCGTAGACGCCTTGCTCCTGCAACACACCCAGCGCCTTGGTGATCAGGTTCTCGATCGCTTTTGGTTCTTTCTTGATCTCTATCTCCAGCGCGGCCCTGACCATCTGTTGCGCGTGCAGCGCTGCCTGCTGATCCAGGTTAAGCGGGGCCATGGCTACACCTCCCCGTTCAGCAGCCGGACACGGCCGAAGCCACGCGTGCCCATGCCGCCGATACCCAGGTGCTCGGCCAGTTTCAGGCCGGCGCGCACCACGTCCAGCGGCTTGGCCCAGGTTTGGCCCAGCGGGTTGCCTTTGGCTGTCCTGTCGGTGGGATTGAACTTGTCAGTTGGAAAATCGTCCTCGATTACATCCAGCCATAGCAGCGCCGCGCGCGGCAGCGCCTCGTAGGTGAACAGCGCCTTGTCCGACGCCGCGCCGGTCTCCGGGTTGATGCTGACCGAGGTGCGCACCTCCAGGTTGCTGTTGACCACCTGGCTGAACACCTTGTCGGAGACCAGCACGGCGCGCCGGGCGATCTCGGCCGGCACATCCGTCGGCAGGCGAAAGTCACCCTCCTCGACCGGCAGCATCAGCCAGCCCAGGTTGAGGTGCTTATGGCCCGCCAGCCCAGGCGCCACCCTGGCTGCTTCCTCGCCGACGCCGGCGCTGATGCCGAACTCGCGCAACACGCCGGGAGATGTGACCCAGACCGGCCCGGCCAGCGAATAGACCGGGAAGAGCAGCAGCCGGGCGTCGCCGATGCTGACCGTGCCGCTCTGGCCGCCCTCGCTGCCGCGCAGATAGCCGAAAGTGTAGCATACCGGACAATTGCGGTCACGGCAATGGCTGCGTTCGCCCTCGCCCATCCCCGCGCCCGAGCAGCGCCGGCTCTCGTAGCGCATGGCGGCAAACTGACGGATCGCGCCGCTCAGCGAAGTGCCCGGGATCTTGGGCAGCCGCGTGCCCGGCTCGCGCACGATGCTCAAGTCCACCCGGCCCAACCGATAGCCGCCGGTGCCGATGTGGACGGGATCCAGGGTCATAAGCAGCAATCGCTGCTGACGATAGAGTTCCTTTGCTTCACTCATGGGTGCTCTCCTTCTCTGACGTGCTGCGTTGGGCGCTCTCTTTCATGATGCCCATGCGGAGTTCGATTACATCGGCCAGCAGGCCGCGGGCCGCCCAATCGGTCAGGCGGCGCAGCGCCTCGCCCGCTGGCCGGCAGCCTTGGGGCCATTGGGCGGTCAAGATGGCGTCGCGACAGAACTGCCAGAACATGCCGGCGTCGCCCGCGCAATCGGCAGGCGTGGGTTGCCAGGCGGCGCGTTTATCCTCGATCAGGTCGCGCAGCGCGTGGATCTGGCTATTGGTCAGGCCTTTTGGCCCGCCGATGGCCTCCCAGGTTTCGTCCAGCGCGGCCAGCTCCTCCAGCAGGTAGGGCCTGGTGGGCCGCCCGCGGCGCCGTCCCTGTGCGTCGTAGTCGATCTCGAAGCGACGGGCGCTGGTGTCGAGGAACTCGAAGTCGAGGGTGGCGGATGTGAAATAGACGATGTCGCCCGCCTTCAGATCGCCGGCGTGGACCAACCAACCGTTCTGTCTCGTCCATGGGTTGAGCGCCTGAAAGCGGCGGTCGCGGTCGGTCGGTTCGCTGGCGGCGTCGAGAAAGACGTAGGGATACCAAACGTCTTCCGCTTGGCCGTCGCCCATCACCGCCGGGACGTACCAGGTGAGCGCATGCCCCGCCATCTGGTGTTCGATCTGGACGGCAAACCACTTCTGGAATTGCTGCGTTCCTGCGGCCAGAGGCTGGGCGCTGGCAGGCAACGGGCCGACCTGTTGTTGAACATCTGCAACCACGCGCCATTCACCGACCGGCTCCGGCGCTTTCTGCGCCAACATGCGCCGGCCAGCATCCAGAATGGCCCGCAGCGGCGTGCGTCGCTCGGCGAACACAACGCCCAGGTGCAGCGGTAGCCGGTTGCGCACCTTGCCTATCTCGCGCTCGTATTTGGTCCTGATGGCCTGGACCACAGCCAACGCCTTGTCGGCCGGGACGAGGGCCATAAACGTGCGCGGCTCAGCCAGGATGGGGATCGTGGTGGCGTAGGCGACATCCTGAAAGTCAATGTCGGCTATCTGAACATCGAACCGTCTCCGCTTCTCGTCGTCGGCGGTGAGCCGCCAAATGCGGCCTTCGTTCGCTTCCAGCCACACGCCCACGGCCAGCGCAGCATCGGCAGGCGTCCTCCGCTTCTCTGCTTCGATGCCGAGTCGAGCCGCAGTGTAAGAGAGGTTATCAATGCTGATCAGGCGAGCGCCGTCCCACAGGACGCTCATTTGTGTCAACCCATGCAAGTCCAGCTCGTAAGTGTGGTAAGCCGTGAGGCCGGGGGCGTTGGCCAGGCCGATCTTCAGCCGGCGACGACTGTCGGAGAGCGCCTGGTTAGCGGTGGCTTGCGCTTCCTGCCAGAAGGTTTGCGTGGTCCGCCAGATACGGCGCAGGCGGGCAAAGGAAGACGATTTGGTGACAGGGCCATCAACAGCGCCTGGTTCCCTAACGAGCAGACTTCCTACAAGAGCACCGTTGAGCCAGTCAGTCAGGCCGAACGCGCCAGCGATTAAGGCAAAACGGCCATGGCTGTCCGCCACTTCGTCCAGCCAAATGGTGCTGGTAGGCGTTTCTACCCAGCGGCGAACCCGTCCCTTTCGACGGCTGCCGCAGACTTCACAGTAGTCGATTTGCCGGCTGACGCAGGGCCGCAAGCCGCAAATAGGACAGATTTCTTGCGTGTTGTCTTCCCATGTCTGGCTGATGATGGCCGAGTCGCTACGCCAGATTGCAGGTTCATTGATCATGGCGCCGGCTGGAGGTGTTTCATCGTTGCCGCTGCGATTGGGGTCTTGGCCCCACCAAGCAGTCGGGTGGAGCGTAATCTCCGGCGCGATTTCACCGTCCGTGGCGAATTGTTCCTGGATATGACTTAGCAGGGTTCGACCATTGTCATCTTGTAGTGAGAGCAACTCCTGGAGGTCAGGGACGACGTAGAGGGCGCCATTTTCGTCACGATACACCTCAGTTGCCAGCGCAAATTCGGTTTCAAGAAGGGATTGCACGTTGTTCACGGCAGCCTGTAGCGTGTTCTGTCGGGCCGCAAGGTCCGGCAGGCGAGAGGCCGACGTAAGGAAGGCCAGTCCATCGAAGCGAACACTCAGCAGTCGCCATCGTAGATCATTGGCTTGCGGTTGAAATCCAAGCAGCGCGCCGGATAATGCCGCCTTGTACAACGTTCCTACTGTGTGGCCCCATTCCCAGAGTGTGATCTCGTTTGTCGGGCGTCGTGTATCTCCCCCAACTCGAGCGAAGAGCGTAGAAGTCTCCTGGCGCAGCATTGTGCGATCGCTACTCGTGAAAGGCGATTTTGCCAGCAACGACCAGGAAAGCTTCGCCCGTAGATCTCTGGTGAGGTTAGTTGGCACTCTCATTCGGTCGCTTTCGAAACCAAACGGAGAGCTCAGGAAGGCCGGATAGCTTTGAGGCCCATCCCCGTCTTGCTTTTCGATGTGGGCAGCATAGTGACAGCGATTGAGATAACCGGTAACAAAATCTGCCCTTTTTCGGTTCTTGACATCAGACAGGGGCAAGGTAACGCCAAGTAGCGTAACCTGCCGGGCAGGCATCAGATCACCCGTGTCCTGTCTGCCTGAAGGAACCGGGGCGCCTGTGACATAGCTATGAATATGAGCATCGGTGTGCTTGAAGTCATCGTGCAGCCACGCCGCTACCTCGGCCAGCAAGAGCGCCTCGTGATGTTGCTTCAGGATTTCCAGGTCGTTGGTCATGGTGCGCCTCCTGCCATTTCTTGCAACTTCTGGGCCGCCATATTCGCTGCCTGATGCAGGCCGGCGAAATTCCGACAACGGTAACTGCCCAGCCCCTTGACCCGGATGAGCGCCTGTGATTTGCCCTGGGCATCCTTGACGAAGTCCGTCTCAGCCACCCCACATCCGACAGTGGTTTTGGCTCCGAAGCCGGCGCGGGTCATCAGCGTCTCGATGCCTTTGGCGACCAAGACCAGATCGGCCACAGCCTGACCTCGCGTCTCGGCCTCATCTTCCCCAACGCGGTCAGCGGGCACGTAGAGCAGGGCGAAGTCTCCCTCTGCGCCGGCCGGCACGCACTCGAAGTAGATCGGCTGCTTGCCGGCGTTCGACTGACGGTCGTGGGGATTGATCACCTCCAGGCCGAGCTGGGTGAAGAAGGTGGGGTAGAAGTAGAGGCGGCCTGCCTGGCCCGTTTCGTCGTCGCGCGCATCTCCGCACAGCCGAACCAGGTCGGGATGTTCGTCGTCCCAGTCGTGGACCTCACGCAACGCGGCGCGCAGCGCACCCTTCCAGCCGGTGGCGGCCACCATCGGCAGCCTGAACACCCTGTCTTTGCGCACCGGGTTGTCGAGGATGTGCAGGCCGGCGTCGTCCTTGCTGATGTAGGGGGTGCGCAGGGTAAAGGTGAACTGGATGGCGAAGCTGCCGGTCGGCAGGGCGGCCAGGTCGGGCAACGCCGGCAGCAGGCCCAGGGCTGTCATCTGTCGCCGCCGCGCCGCCAGCGCCTCCCGAAATGCCTGGCTACGGTAGAGCTGCGGCAGGCCGCCTCCTTCGCGGCGGGAGCCGGCTCGGGCGTAGTCTTTATGCTGCGTCAACAGGGCCTGCGCCAGTAAATCAAGCCGGGCCAGGGGGTCCTTAACTTGATGTAAACCGGGCGCCTCTGTCGGCGGAGACGTTGTCATACCCAGCAGATAGTTGATGGCGCCCTTCTGGACGTCCCCCGGCCGGTTCACGATGTCCATCTCGGCGTGGAATTCGCGTTTCATGGCGCATCCTCCTGCGCAATGGCTGCCCGGATGGCAGCGATCAGCGAAGCAAAGATCGCGTCGAACACCGGCTGCGCGTACTTCAAGGCGCGTTGTACGGCGATGTCGGCAAAGCGCTCCTTGCCCTCGGCGCGTTTGACTTTCAGAAAGCGACCAACAGCCATGTAGATCGCAATCAGGTCTTTGGCCTCCAACTCCTTGAGATCGTTCGCCCGTAACAGATCAGGGATCTCGGTAACGACTTTACTGTTCAACGCATCCGCGTCCAAACCTGCCTCGGCGGCAAAGCGGTTCGCCACCTCGCCAGCCAATGCAATGGCCAGGATATAGTCGTCCGTCGAGGCATTGGCGAACCCCAGGCCGGACGTTAACAGAGATGCTGGCGTGCGGGCGATATGCAGAGCAACGCGGAAATCCAAACCCGGCGGCAACGTGCGGCTGAACAAGCAGACGTTGTCGTGCCCGGCTACCGGCCTGAAGGCAACCGCCGCGGCCGGGTAGCCGCGCTCCACGAACAGCCGGCGCAAGCCATCGGTGTGACGTTGCTGGATGCTTTGATCGGTCTCGCCGGCGTCTTGGTCGGCCAGGAAGAGGCAGTAGACCGGGTCGAGGAGCTCCGGCTGAGAGAGCTTCTCGCCCAGATAGTCAACGATCGTGTCCACGAACGCGCCCTTGCCGCCGCTCTCCCGAAAGTCGAGCTGGCCCCAGCCAGGAGCTGCGTGAGGCAGCAGGCGCTCCATCAGCCGCTTTTCGGTCGGGCCTTCGCCGAAAACGATGAGGGTGTTCATGCGCGCCCTCCCAGGTGATAGCGCAACAGCGTTTGCTCTTGCGTCCACAGGCGAACATCTTTCCCGCCCTCCAGCATGGCAATCAGGTTGCGGTGGCCAAACCAGGAGGACACGAGCCTGCCGTCTTTCAGCCCCAGGCGGTGCACTTTGACGCTATCGGCTGGCAAACGTCCAAGACGCAGCATATCGGTCAAGACGGCAATCACGTCGGAGCTTTGGGTTGTCATAAAGACTTGTAGCGGTTTGCCCTGGACGATTTGTACCACCTCTCGCAGCAATCGTTCGAGCGCCTCAACATGCAAGAACAGCTCGGGATCCTCCCACAACA
This sequence comes from Anaerolineales bacterium, assembly GCA_034432445.1. Classification (GTDB taxonomy): domain Bacteria; phylum Chloroflexota; class Anaerolineae; order JAAEKA01; family JAAEKA01; genus JANWYQ01. The sequence continues at coordinate 8,653 of DAOUBX010000021.1, read as the reverse complement.
TGAGGCCCGGTCGCCCCTTCTCGGCCGCGTCTGCCAGGACCAACAGCGGCGCCAACACCTTGAACACATGCCGCGCGCCGTCGCCCCACAGGTCAACAGGCAACAGCCGCCGGTTGCGTTCGACCAGTCCAATGCGCTGCGTGGGATCGAAGCGGTTCACGTCGAACCCCACGTCCGGCGCCTCGGCGGTGTTGAGATCTAGCACGGCCTGGAGATGGCGCCCGATGCGCCGCAGCCAGTCATCGGTTTCGCGGTAGCCGCGCTCGACCAATGTCTGAGACAGGTGTTCGGCCGTGGTATGAAAATCAAGAAAGAGTGTATGGGCGGCGTCTGGCAACTCTCCCTGGACATACCAGGCCGCCAAGCCGTTGTAGTTGTACGTGAAGGGCGGAAACCACATGAATGCAAAGCGCCGGCCCTCCCAGGGCGCAGCCCGCTTACCCAGGACACGTTCGACGAGCGCCGACGGAGCGCTGCTATCAAAGGCTGCCGATCCGGTTCCCTTTGCTTCGTCGCTACCAGGGCCATCGGGCACTTGCAGCAAGAACATGACCGTTCGCTGTTCATCCCCAGCGACGAAACCGCTTCTGGTCTGCTTGCCTTCCAGCGCATAATAGCCAGCCAAAGAGGCAGGCACCGTACCCAACAGGACGCGATCCTCATCCCAACGGGCTGTCGTATCTTCCCAGCGCGGCGGCAGGCCATGCCGCTCCCAGAGCCGGGCAACCGGTTGGTGTCCCAGCAGATCAGTATCGGCCGAGATCTGCACCGGCAAATACTTTCCGTCTTCGGTCGCCAGGGTGCAACGCGCGTCGGCTGTGGCGCTCAGGTAAAGCGCTTCCAGGATGCTCGTCTTGCCGGTGTTGTTGGGGCCGACAAAGACATTGATTGGGGCCAGATGGTCAAGCTCGCCTTCGGCAATGCCGCGAAAATTGTGCAAATACAGGCGTTCAATCATGAAACACCTCCGGTAGTTGTCCGCGCCACGGTTTCCCAGGCATCGAGGCCGGTGGTCAGTGTAACGTCCAGGCTGTGGACGGCGCCAACCAGGCCGAGGGCGCGTTGCCAGCCCGTGCGATCGTTTAGGAGCCGCTGCATTTGGTCGGTGATTTGATCATAATATGGCTGGCTCTCAGCATCGTGGGGCAGCCAAATCCAACCGGCAACGCACCAGGCGCCATCGCCTTGCCTGACCGCCCAACCCGGATTGACCTTGCTGCGCAGGCGCTTGTCATGACGCAGCGTGCCAAACAGCCATTCTTCCATTTGTCGGGATGGCCAGCGCTGTCCGAAGCGCCAGGCGTTCTTGAGCGCCGCGCTTACCGGCGCAGCGCCCTGCTGAGCCAGTTGCGTCAGGCTCTGCCACTGATCAGACCGCTGGCGCACCTGGCGAATGCTGTCTACCTGCGCCCACCACTCGGCTCGTTGCGGCCGAAAGCGCGCCTGGAAGAAGGTGAAGTCGCGCAGATCGGGCGCATCTCCCGGCGCTCGCTGACCGTTGGGCAAAGTGAACCGCGCTCGGCCACGCAGGGCGGCCCTAGCTTCGGGTACGCAACGAAACAGGCCATAGCCGAACTGCTGCTTAGCGCCGATACCGCCCCACTCCTCTAAGAAAAGCACCAGCGCAGCCATCTGGTCGAGGGTTTGCGCCTCGCCGGTCAATATCAGCGTTAGTTGGCCCATCCATCCCGGCTGAAGAAACCAGCCGCGCGAGCGGTCGTGCGGACGCAGGTTGATCGTCTGGCCGCCAGTCCACGTGGTTGCACCCTGGCCCGGCGTCACATCCAGCCGAAACCGCCGCCGCCAGCCCGTGGCGCCGAAGAGCTGGCAGGCGTCGCACAAGCCGGCCGCACGCAGGCGCTCCCGTTCCGGCTGGCCGGCGGCCTCGTCATATTTGTCAGTGTCGAAGATGCAAGCATGTTCGGTGGGATCGCACGCTTCGCCGCCCAGCCCGCGGATGATCGCTTCGTACCACCAGCGCAGCGAGCCAAGGATACCGCTCTCGTGGATGCGATCCATGCCGCCGTCCACGCCGCCGGTCCACAGCGGAGTCAACGTCCTTAGGGTGATGGTCAACGATTCTGTCACGATTCCTCCTTCCAGCCTGTCAGCCCGACGACTGTTCGACTGTTCAACGTACCGGCCTGACTGCAAGCGTCGCGTTCACCTTGCGCCAAGTCCAACTGCGGTTAGTAACGGCTACTAGCGTCTTACGTTTGGCAGAAATACTGCCTCGAGGTATGATTGTATTACGAAAGCTTAGGAGGTAAGACGATGCAGGCAATCATCACACCTATCAGTTCGAAGTACCAGGTCGTGATTCCCAAGCCGGTGCGCGAGGCGCTGGGCATCCGGCCACAGGACTCGCTGCTCTTCATCATCGAGGGCGACACGGTCATCGTGCGCCCGCGGCCGGCCAGCCTGACCACGGCCCTGCGCGGTCTGCACGCCGAGCTGTGGCCTGACCCTGATCGCCAGCTCGAGGAGGAACGCGCCTCATGGGAGTAGATGATCTTCTGCACCGGCTGGCCGATTGCCGGTTGATCGCGCTGGACACCATGGTTTTCTCCTACCACCTGGCCGACCACCCACGCTATGCAGCGCTGACCACCGCAGTGCTGGGGGCGGTCGAGGCGGGGCAACTGGCCGGGTTGACGACGACGGTCACGCTGGCCGAGATCTTGACCGTGCCTGCCAAGGCGGGCGACCGGCAGGCGCTGCAGGATTACGAGCTCTATTTGACGCGCTTTCCGAACCTCAAGATTGTGCCGCTGGACGCACCGCTGGCTCGTGAGACGGCTCTCATCCGGGGCGAGACCGGCCTGCGCACGCCTGACGCCGTCCAGGTCGCCGCCGCTCGCCTCGCCGCCGCCGATGCTATTCTCACCAACGATCACCGCTGGGTTGGCCGGGTGGATCGGCCGGCGGTTGTCCTGTTGGACGATTATGCCACGCCAGGGTGAGAGGCTGCGTAGAAGAGAGCACCTTGCACCATCAGCGCCGCAAGCTGAGGGTGTGGCTCTCGTGGATACGGGGTGCCGTGACGTGATTGTATCATGACGGCATTCCCGCGGCGAAACGGCTACAGCACAATCGCCGCATCCGTGCGCCGCTCCTGCCACCAGCCCAGGCTATCCACGAAGAACGCGTCCTGGTTGAAGGCGATGCTCCAGCGCTGATCGCTGAGCGCGCCGCCCAGGCGCCGCACGCGCAGTTCGTAGATCTCGAACAGGGGCGGCAGGGCGCGGCCGAGCTTGATGGAGGCCGGGTCGCGATCCACGAACCAGGCCACTACCCGCTTCTTGCGCAGCCGCTTGTTCACCTGCCGCAGCCGCGCCTCCGGCTCGGTGACGATCTCCAGGCCGTTGAGCACCGTCACCTGCGCCTTGCGGCCCATCAGTTCTTCCTCGCCCACCTCGAACCAGACCTTGCGGGCCTTGTCCAACAGGCCGCTGAGCCGAAAGTAGCCGTAGACGCCGAGCAGCTCCCCCGGGCCGCCGCCGATGGGCTCGGCGTAGCGCCGCTCGCGGGCGGCCTCCTCCGGCCAGCGCCCGGCCAGCCGTTCCAACTCCGCCAGGTATTCCTCTTGACCGATCTCCGCGAAGACGCCGCGGCGCAGCAGGAACAGCAGACCGTAGCGTTTGACGGGGAAGCCGGGATCGCTGCCCCGTTCGTCCAGGATGGCCGCCTCGAAACCGCCACCCCGGAAGGTGAGGAGCGGCTGGAGGATCTCTTCGGCCTCATACTGGCGATGCAGGCCCGCGGCCTGGCCCCCGGTCTTGCCCGTCAGCGCGTGGATGACGCTTTCCAGCCCGGCCGCAACGCGCGGCCGGTCGTCGGGCTGGAACAGGTCCTGCACTTTCCAGCGCGCAACATGGAACTCGGCCGGCGCGTGCAGGCTCAGATAGCGGGCGAAGTCCTCCGGCCTTTGATAAGCCTCATCCACCAGGCGATACAGCTCATGGCGGGAAAGGGCCTGGCCCTCGGACAACCTGCCGGCCAGGAAGTGGTACACGTACTCCGGGACCAGGGCGACGGTCCAGTTGGGAACGCCATTGGCCTTGGCGTGCCGCGCCAGGCGGCCGAAGCGCTGCACGAACTGGCTGGCCGTGCGCGCTTCGTAGATCAGCACGTCTTTGGCCAGATCGTCTTTGAAGTCAATCCCCACCTCGATGGTGGACGTGCCGACCGTCAAGCGGCGGCGCAGGGCTTCGGCCCGCTCCTGCTCGGAGCTGAAGCCGTGCACTTCGCCCACGGCGATGCCGGGGAAGGCTTGGCGCAACGCCTGGGCCAGCTCGATGGCGCCCGCCACCGAGTCCAGGATGGTCACCAGCCGGGCCTGCGGATGGGCTGTCATGAACTCTTGCACCGCCGGCAGGAACGCCTGCAGGGTTTCGCCGGCCTTCCAGGCGCGCAGGTCGGCGGGCAGCAGGGTCAATTGCAGCGGGTGGGCCACGGCGCGCGCCGTGGGTGCGTCCGACGGCTCCCCCTCGATCGTCGTCACCGGCAGGCCGAGACGCTCTGCCAGCCAGGTGCGAGCGGGCGACTCGGGCGTGGCCGAGGCGAAGACGAAGGCGCGGCCGGCGCCCGGGTTGATGGCGTGCAGCGTGGCGACCAGGTAGGCCACGTCGGCCACCTGCTTGACGTTGTACAGGTGGAACTCGTCGAAGATGAACAGCCGGTATTGTCCCACCAGGGTGAACAGCCGCCGGCTCAGCCCCTCCGGCCCGCGATACAGGCCGAAGAAGGTGTAGAACAGGATGTCCGGATTGGTCAGGATGGTCGGCTGCCAGTTCAGCAAGCGTTCCCAGGTGGTGGCGTGGCGTTGTAGGTCCAGTTTGGCCTGCCAGTCGTCCAGTTGCTGGCTGTCAATGCGCAGCAGCCGATAGTCGTCGCCGGGGTCCAGCCAGGGTTTGAGCGCCCGCTCCTGATCGCGGATCAGCTCGTTGGTGGGATAGACGCCGAAGGCCGGCAGCTGCCGGTTGATGGCGCAGGCATAGCTGGCCAGCGTCTTGCCGCTGCCGGTGGGTGTGACGAGGAAGAGGCACCGCGTCTCGTTCCCCGTCAGCGCCCTTTCGATCAACTCGTAGGCGCGCTGCTGATAGACGTAGGGGCGCAGGTCGCCCAGCCAGGGGCCTGCAGCCTGATCCAGAGCCAGCGGTCCGATGTTGACGTGGAGCGGCTTCATCCCGCTTTCCCTCTGCGACCTTTGGTCTCCGGCGGCCGGGCCAGGAAGCGCATCCCTTGGGGCATGCGGACGAGCTCCTCGCCGAACCTGGCCTCGACGTAGGCGCCGTCGGCGAAGTGCGCCCGGCTGAGCAGGCGGGTGGGCAGGCTGGCCGCCAGGACGTCGCAGGCGGTCGGATCGGCCTCCAGGTCGCGCCAGTTGAGCAGCGCCTCGCTGACGAACGGCCCGGCGCGTTTCACGACGCTCGTCGCCGGCTCCAGCCGCAGCCGCGCCTTGGCCGGGAACTTGCCCAGCCGCACGCGCGCCGGCCGGCCCGCCAGCAGGTCGTGCAGGGCCGGCGCGGCCGGCAGGGCGTCCCTGGCGTGGATCACGACATAGCAGCGGAAGCGGCTGCCGGGCCGCAGCTTGCGGGCGAAGCCCCAGTCGGGATAGCCCAACGATGGCGGCTTGCCGGGGAAGGCGTAGGCCTCCCGCAAGGTGTTCCACTGCACCAGGCGATGGGCCACATGCACAGCCTGCCCCGGCGTGATGTAGAGCCGGCCGTTGAGGGGCGTGAGCTCTTCCACGTAGTGCGGTTGCTGCACCTGGCGGGCGTAGAGGTAAGTCTCACCCTGCGCCAGGCCCAGGGCGTAGGCCAGCGCGTAGTTGTGGATGAAGGCGCCGGTCTCGTACACCTTGCCCCGTTCCACTGTAGCGTAGAAGACGTAATCCAGCAGCTCGATGTCGCCCCGATAGATCTCCATGGGGCGCCTCCTCTCAGACCGTGAACGCGGCCGAGCGCTCGTGCAGCCCCCGCAGAAAGGTGGCCAGCCGTGTTTCGTCCCGGTTCAACTCGCGCACGTCGTTGAGCACCGCTTCGAGTTGATCGCCCGTGACCAGCTCGAGCCGGCCGGACAGGCCCGCGGTGAGCTGTTTGATGACCGCACCGGCGTGCTTCTGGAAATCGGCCAGGCTCAGCGCGCCGCCGGCCAGGTCAATCGCCTCGTCGGCCGTGAACGCGTCGTAGAAGGCCTGGGTGAACTCCAGGTTGGCGAAGAGCTCTACATCGGAGAAGGCGAGGGCCAACACGTGGTTGCGCAGGAAGCCCTGGCGGGTACCCTCCTTGCCATAGCGGGTGGTGCGCAGCACGTTGCCCAGCACGTAGACGAACTCGTCGGCCGTCAGGTCCACCGTGGTCGCGATGGCCGGCAGGAAGACGCCCGGCGTGGTGTAGTCGTACTCGGTGATAGTGCCGGAGGTGTGCGTCGCCTCGTTGATGACGTTGAACTTGACCTGCTTCTGGATGATCTCGTAAGGGCGCACGGTGAAGCAGGTGTCGGTCAGCAGGCGGGCCTTGCGCGCGCCCTCGCCTTCCACCGCAGCGTAGCCGTAGATCAGGCAGTCGGGGCAGTGGGTGCACAGGCGCTCGGTGAGGTAGCAGTCGTCGTAGTGGCTCTTCTCCTTCAGGGCCTGCTCCCCATAAACCACTTTGCCGCTCTTGTCAATGGCGTAGGGAAAGATACCGTACTGCCGCAGCAGCGCCTTGCCGGTGCGGCGCTCGGGAGCCACCTGCTTGCGCTTGAACATCACCAGGCGGGTGGTTGGTTCGGGGTGGGCCAGGCCGGCCGGGACCTGTTCCACGTCCTGCTGCTCGCCGCCCTCGGTGGTAAAGATGGCGTAGGACTTGGTCTCGCGCAGCATGATGATGCTGGCGTAGCGGTTGGTCGGCGTCCGCGGGATGGCGGGGACGAAATACTTCTGGTAGGCTTGTAAATTGGTCAGCGACATGGTTGCGTTCCTCCTGTGTTCAACTGGATTGAGCGGCTGCAGCCCGGGCAGCCTTCTCCTGGTTGTATTCCTCCCAGGCGCGGGAGAGATTGCGATCGGTGTAGTAGTAAATCCCATCGGCCAGTTGGTTCTCCAGCCGCAGGAAGCGGGCGAAACTGCCGCCGGCGCGGCCCAGGTAGAGGTCGTCCACCAGGATGTCCACGAACTCCCCCACCAGCCGGCCCAGGCGCTCGCCCCAGGCGCGCACCACGATCTCGCCGCGGCGGTTCTCCTGGCGCCGCTCCAGCCCCTTGAGCAACGTGCCGGCCGTCAGCCGCTTCAGCTCGGCGATGCTCTGCGCCGAGGGGGCCTGCTCGCCGAGCGCCGCGCTGCGCATCTCCGGGATCATCTGCTGCGCCTTGCGCATGGCCGAGACCCCCTCGCGGAAGACCAGCTCATAGCGCCGCGCTTTGCCGCGTCCCGTCGCGCCGAACGGCAGGGCGATCTCCAACGACTTCTGTGCGATCTTTTCGACCAGGTCCATCAGTTCACCTCCATGAATTTCGGCCTGCGTTTCCAACAGCACTTCGCAGGCCCGGGCCAGAGCCGGGTACGGCGACTGCCCATCGTTCAGCCGGCCGTATTCCTTATAGAAGGTTGCGCCGGACAGCGGCGAGATGTTGAGCTCGCCCAGCCGGCCGGAGACGTGCTTGTCCTTGGTGGGCCGGTTGGCCGCGTGGACGTCCGCGGTCACCGTCCATAGCGCGGCGCTCAGGTCCAACGTGCGCTCCAGGCCACTGCGCCGGCCGCGCTCGCGGCCGTAGAGCGAGACCGTGTCGGCGCGATCCCCCAGCAGGCCGCGCAGGGTGGGCGGCGGGGCATCCAACGTGATGGTCGCCTTGAGCTCGGCCGGGTCGGCCACCGGCAGGTAAGGACGCTCGGTCACGTAGACCTTGCAACTGGTCAGCCCACTGATGACCGCGGCCGCAAAGAGCGCCTTGGCCCAGGCCTCAGTGCGGGTGGCAACGCGCGCGTCGTCGGCTTCGGTGTCGCGCGCCGCCTTCTCCCAGGTGATGAGGTAGTAGTGTGGCTGGCCTTGCACCCGCCCCAGCGACGCCCGCTCGCCGACGAAGTTCTGCCCGCCCCAGCCGGCGATCTTGTCCGCCAGGCGCTCCAGGACGTCTTGCAACGTCTCGAGCCAGTCCGGGTCGAAGCTGCGGCGCTCCAGCCAGTGGTGGGGCAGGCCCCAATCGGCGCCGAAATCGCGGATTGGGAAACCGGTGACCCGGCTAAACGGGCGCAGCATCGGCTCGAACAGCCGGATGTGCTCCGGCGTGAACGAGAAGGTGGGCAGGACGTACAGGTAGATGCGCCGCGAGTTCTTGTAATGGGCGTTGGCCGGCAGCCCCATGCCGGCCACTTTGCGCAGGATGAACTCCAGCTGGCAGATCGGGCACCAGAGGCGGTTGCCCTGGGGCGCCTCGACCGCCGGCAGCACCCGGTTGGAGAAGACCCGGCCGAAGTCGTCCAGGATGCCGGTGCGCAGCTCCTGGGTGAAGGCGCTGCGACGGTTGCAGAGGGAACATACCTGGCCCGTGTGCCCCTTGCTCTTGGCTGCGACGTACCCGGTCAGCCCGTCGGCTGCGAGGTGGCTCGCGGGCGCGAAGGACAGGTAGAGATGCTCGGCCAGGTAGCTTTCCAACTCCTGGCGCAGGCCCA
>DAOUBX010000020.1:0-6202 GCA_034432445.1 Anaerolineales bacterium | reverse complement strand
CCGGCGATGAAGGCCGGCATGGGCAGCGCGGCCAGCAGCAGCGCCTGGCGCAACCCGAAGGTGGACTGCCACGCCCACGCCGTCGCCACAGCGCTCAAGCCGAACAACACCGCGCCCCACAGACGTATCCATGTGAGCCGCGCTTCGATGGCTGTGTTGCGGCCAAGGGCGCACACCAGGGCCGGTCCCACGTAGTACAGCGGCGTTTCATCGCCGATCTGCCGGCCCGAGCGGGCCAGAAAGGGGTCGGCGGCAACCGCTGCCGGCAGCGCCGCCGGCGGCGGTTGCCGCACCCGCTGCCAAAAATCGTGGCGTGTTAGGCTGGCGATGATCTCCTGCTGCAGCGCTGCGGTGCGATCGGTCGGCCTGGGCGTGCGGCCGACCGTGGCCAGCAGACAAGCGTACTCCACGTGGCCCGGCTCGTCGGGCGCCTGCCAGGCCGGCGTCAGCAGGGCATAGAGCCCGGCGTGCAGCAGGCCGACCAGGAAGATGACCGCCAGCCAGCCTGGGCCCCACGCAACGCCCTCACGGCCGCTGCGAGCTAGCTTTGGCCGCAGACGCCGCGGCGCAGCGTGCGTCACCGGCTGCTCACCGGCCATCGGCTACTCTGGCCGGCGCGCCAGGGCCCGGTCGAGCCAGAGAGCAGCGATGACGCCAGCGATCAACCCGATGACGCCCGCAACAGCCCACAAGGCCAAGCGCCGCGTTTGCACCGGTGCGCTGGGCGGCACCGCCTCGCTAATGATGACCAGTTGGTCAGGGTCGATGCGCTCCTGGATCGACGCTTCGTCCACCTTGCGGCTGAGTAGGCCGTAGGTTTCCTTGGCGAGATTATATTGCGTGATCGCCGTAGTGAAGTCTTTCCAGTCGGCGGCTAACCGTGCTTTTGCGGCCGCGGACGCGGTGGCTAGCTGCGCCTCGGTGGCTGCCAACGCCTCCTCCTCGCTGCGCAGCAAGGCGAGGAGCCCGGCGCGATCGTTGAGCCGCTGGCGCGCCACGGCTGAGGAGACTATGTTGCGTCGGCTGAGCGCCGGACCGTCCAGCAGTTCCCAGGGCAAAGCCACCAGGTCAGCGGTGGGCTGGGCGGCCTTGATCTGCTCTTGCAGCAGGCGCAGGTTGGCCAGGTCGGTGCGGTATTCGGCCAGTTGTTGGTTGCGCAGCTCGATCTCCCACTGATAGGCGCTGAACGCTTCCTTTTCGTCGAGGATGTCGCCGGTGTTGTAGATGCCGGTGCGGCTGCGCACTTCTTCCAGCTGCTTCTCCAGCGTGCGCAAGCGCTCTGCGGCCAGAGCCAGCTCAGCTTCGTATTTCGCGCGCTGCTCGCCCACGCTGTAGATCTGCCGCGCGACGGCGACGAACGCCTGCGCCCAGGCGTTGGCCAGGACGGCCGCACGGGCGGGGTCTGGGTCGGTGGCGGTGACCTGCAGGGTGCTCCCGTCGGCAGCGCGGGTGCTGACGCTGGCGGCCAGGTCGGCGGCGGTGGCTTGCGGCAGTTGGCCGGCGGCGCGCAGGGCCTCAGCGGCGCGCTCGGCAATGCGGTTGCTGCGCGAGAGCGCCAGAAACTCGCGCTGGTAGTCGCGGCGGCTGTCTACCAAGGGTAGGATGCCGGCGTCGAAGCGCCACTGGTAGCGCGGCGATTGCGCCAACAGGGTTGCGGTGGCCTGGTAACGTTGCGGCTGCGTGGCGCCCACTACGAAGGCGATGGCCAGGGCAAGCACAATCCCCAACAACACCACCCACCAGCGCCGTCGGATGGCGGCCCAGAACAGTTGCAGATCGATTTCGTCGGACATAGGCGCTCTCAAAACGGAATTGCGTCGTCGGCCAGCCGCTGGCCCGCGGCAAAGGCCGGCAGGCGTTGACCGGCGGTCGGATCGTATAGGCCAACGACCAGGCGATAGTCGTCGGGCGGCAGGTCGGCGGGCAAGGTCAGGCTGGCACGGGCGGTCACCTGGTCGCCGCTGAGCCACAGGCCGGTGGGGTAGTCCACGTCGGGTGGCCCATCGACGCCGGCCACGCGGTGGCCGCGGCTGTCGAGCACCTGGATGAACTGGGCCAGGTCGACTTGGCCGGGCGCCAGAGCCTGCCAGGTGGTGGTCACGGTGAGGGTGGCGCCGGGCGTCAGGTTGCCGGCGACGGTGTATCCGGCCAGGCCGATCAACGGCGGCTCGCCTAGGACGATGGCCAGGGGCTGCGCCGGGGGCGCGGGCTGCTCAGCCAGGCCCAGGCGCACGCGGCCGAAGCGCAGGGCGTCGCCCAAGAGCGTGCCGTCGGCGGCCAACGCCGGCAGGTAGGCCACAGTCCCGTCCGGCCCGCTGGGCGTCCACAGGCTGAGGGAGATCTGGCCTAGGGCAGGGGCCGGCTGCTCGCGGGGCTCCAGCCAGAAGGTCTCGCGCCAACGGTCGCCCGGTCGCCAGGTGGTGGTGGCCAGGCGTCCGCCGGCAGGATACCGATGCACCTGATCAAGCACCTCGCCGTTGCGCCCCACAAGGGCCACGCTCACGGCGTAGTTGACGTCTGCCCTTCGCAGCACGTTCCAATCGATGGTGACCGCCAGGCCACGGCCAGGAGCCACCTCGGCCTCGGCCTGGGACAGCCCGCGCGGCCATAGGTCATAGGCGGTGATTTCGACCAGGTCGCCCCCGCGCGTGGTCTCGCCGAAGCGGACGTGCAAGGGGTGAGGCAGCGGCGCGACGTCCGCTGCCGACGGCGCAGGCCGGGCATAGACGGGAGCGATCCACGCCAAAGGTGTGATCACGGCCAGAGCCAACATGCTCACGATCAGCCCGCGCGCTGCGTTGATCTGCCAGCGCGGTCGCAGCCAAATCAGCACACCCAAGGCCACCACGACGCTCACCGCCGGCAGAATGGGCAACAGATAGCGCCCGCGCAGAAACTCCTGGCCGTGCAGCAGCTCGCGATACATGGGCAGCGCCACGGAGAAGCCGATTTGCACCAGGAGCAGGATGCCGGCCCAGCGGCGCCCGCGGCCGGGGTTGCTGCCCAACCAGGCCAGAAAACCCACCAGCCCGGCCAAGCACAGCCCGGCCCACAGCCAGTAGACCCAGCTCGCCGCCTCGACGTTGCCCCAGCCGAAGGAGGCCCAAAAGGTGCGGAAGCCGTAGACGAGCATGCCCGGCGTCTTGTCCCAGGCCAGCCCTTGCAGCAGCGTGGTAGGTTCGGCCAGACGACTCCAGAAGCTGGCTTCGGAGTGTGGGTCGCGCGAGGCCAGCCGGCCATAGAGCTGCCAGTTGCGCACAAAGTACCAGCCGGCGAGCGCGACCAGGGTGAGCAAAAAGGCTGCCAGCGCGCCGGCGATTTGCCAGCCGCTGGCCCGCCGGCGGCGTAGCTCGCGTATTCCGGCGCCGATGAGCGCCAACAGGGCCACCGGCAAGAAAGCCAGCGCCGTGTACTTGGTCAACAGGGCCAGCCCCACACTGGCTGCCAGGCCGATCACTGCGGCGACCGTGAGGGGCCGCAGCACGAGGCGCAGCGCAAAGTAGAGCGCCGCGCCGCCCAGCGCGCCGATCAACGCGTCGTTGGTAACCACGCTGCTGATGAACAGCCACTGCGGGCTGAAGGCGTGGATCGACAGCGCCAAAAGAGGGATCAGGCGAACGGCTTGCGGCGACGCCGACCCCGGCGGCGTCAAGAGCCGGGCGATGGCGTAGGTGGCTGCCAGCGCCAGGGTGCCGATGAATACCGAGACCAGGCGGGCGACGTGCAACGCCAGGATCGTGCCGCGCCACGGCCAGCCTTCGACCAGGGGGTCGTGCACGGCCATGTTCACCCCACCTTGGCCTGTGCCCGTGGTGGCAAAGGGGTTGACGAGGGGCCGGATTTGGTCGTCGGTGTCGATCGGTAGGATGGCCAGGGCTGCGAGCAGGTAGTAAAGCGGTGGCTGCGTGGCCTCGTCGAAGGTGTATTCTGTGGTCAGGCGCACGCCGGCCGGCGGCAGCTGGCGCTGCTGCGCCACGTACTCCACGTACTTGAAGTGGGCCCATTCGTCGTGCGCTTCCCAGGCCGGCGTAATGGTGCTGTAGAGCACACCTAGTAGTAGATGGAGAGCGAGGATGCCAAGAGCCGCCTGGTGCGCCTTGAGCCGGGTGCGCCAGGCCGGAGAGGTGGAGGTTGTTGCCACGGCGGTTTGATCTGTGCCGGGCCACAAAACGCTATCGATGGTCTGCATAACCGGGAACCAGTGGGCCGTTTCAGGAGGCGGTGACCGATTATAACACAGAGCGGGCCATGTTGGGTAATTGCTACCATCGGCTGGGTGCGCGGCAATGCGCAAGCGGGGATGTGTTGACGTTTTGATGTTGTCGGGTGCGGTTTTTTCCTGTTGCTTATTCTGGACAGTTGTGGTAAACTTTGCTTGCGGATCGCGGCTGGTGTTCACTGCCATTGTACCTCCTCTCCCCCCCCCGTGCTGTGTGTGGACACTCTCTCTAGCCGTAGCTGTGGATCTCAGGCGAAATGGGTTTTTAGGACGCGTGCAGGATTGGTGATGCCATGGGATGGCGCCAATAGCACTGGGCGCCCACGGCCAGGAGCCAATCTGACAGGTCACCAGCCTCTTGCGCTCGCTCGCTGAGGCATGAAGCTCATTGCCGGCTGAGTAACAGGTCGCAACACTGCCCCAGGAAGGAGGCCTGCCTATGGGTGGATGCCTGACGTCGATCGTTGGATCGTAGCCCTGTTTGGGCTGCGCTGATACCTATCCCCTAAGCGCCGGTGTTCCGTTTCAGGTAGCGCATGGTTGCCTGCGGGCTGGCGCCCGGTTTTTCTCCTAGGAAGGAAGTGAAACTCATGACGGCTAATCGTTTGCGAATTGTGGCAGCGCTGCTGGCTGTGGTATTGCTTGCCGGTTTGCTGCCGGCGGGCGCAGCTTTTGCAGCGACTGCGCCGGCGCAGGGCCTGGCTACGGCCCTGGAGTTCGCCGGACCGGATTTCGTCAGTTTTACGCCGCAGGTGACGGCCACCGATTCGATCGATGTCGGCTTCGCGCCGTCGTGTGGCGGCGGCCCCTCGGGATCCGGCTTTGTCGGTTGGGACATCGATGAGGTTGGGGTGGCTTACAACCGCAACACCGACACCCTGTTTGTCGGCATCAGCATGTGGAACAATGTGATTGCCGGCGACCCGGAGAACAACGGCAATCCCAACACGACCGATCCGTGTCTGACGGGCAGCGGCGGTCGCGATATTCCCAACCTGGGCGAGAGCGAGGCCATCGACTTCGTGATTGACGCCGGCAACGACGGTACATTTGAGTACATCGCCGGTGTTTCGCGCACGACGGACATCAACGGCTTCACTGTGGCCCGGTACACCGGCCTGCAGCCACCGCCCACTTCGCCGGGTCTGGGATTTGGTACGGCGGTGGGTTCCGGCAGCATCACGAACAACCCTGCGGCCGGGGCCCCCGACTTCGAGTTCAAGATCAATAACTTTGCCGCGCTCCTAGGCAAGACCCCGAACGACACCTTGATCTTTTGCTTTGCGGCGCGCGCCGGCAGCCAGGAGGACAACGGCTTCGGCGAGGACAGCATTCCCGGCGCCGGCTGCTTCCCGGTCACGTTCGAGGCTTACGACTTCGGCGATGATCCCGATCCCAGCTATCCAACCCTGTTGGCCAGCAACGGCGCTTATCATGTCATCGACGGCGTGACCTACCTGGGCAGCCGGGTTGACGCCGAGCCCAACGGCCAACCGACGGCCAACGCCGATGGCGATGACCTGAGCGGCGTGCCGGACGACGAGGATGGCATCGTCTTCAACACGGCTCTGGTGCAGTGCCAGCAGGCCACGCTCACCGCGACGGCCTCGACCAGCGGCCGGCTGGATGCCTGGATCGACTTCAACGGCGACGGCGACTGGGCCGACGCAGGCGAGAAGATCGCTAACAGCCAGCTCTTGAGCGCAGGTGCTAACACGATCACCTTCACCGTCCCCTGTAGCGCTGTGCCGGGGACGACCTACACCCGCTTCCGCTTCAGCAAGGCCGGCGGCTTGAGCTACACGGGCAAGGCGCCCGACGGCGAGGTCGAGGACTACAAGGTTCAGATTACCGCGCCGCAGCCCGCAATCGACATCCAGAAGACGGTGTATGCCGGCCACAACAACGGCGCATCGTGCCCCGGCGGTGAGCTGGTGACGGGTGTGAGCGGCACCCAAGTGACGTACTGTTTCGTGGTGACCA
>DAOUBX010000019.1:0-18483 GCA_034432445.1 Anaerolineales bacterium | reverse complement strand
GGGCACTTAAGGCTGCGCTGGCCAGGGCGTCTGCAGAGCCGGCTCAAGCTGTAAACCGGTCGCAAGTGCCCGGCACCTGAATAGTTACGCATCTTTTACAGCAAGCGGGTGAAGCTTTTCACGTCCTCGGCCAGGATTGCCTATGCCTGCTTGTAGCGGTACAATAGCCCAGTAACGTGACCCGACCAGGTAACGCTGTCAACAAAGCCACTAGGAGCTTGTCCATGCAAACCATCCTGCGATCTCCCACCCAGACCGTTGTTATTGGCCCCGGCCGGCCGTTTGTGATCATCGGCGAGCGCATCAACCCGACCGGGCGCAAGAAGCTGGCGGCCGAGCTGGCGGCCGGCGATTTCAGCCGCGTCATCGCCGACGCCCAGGCCCAGGTGGCTGCCGGCGCCCACGTTTTGGACGTCAACTCAGGCGTGCCGATGGTGGACGAGGGCGAGCTGATGGCCGAGATGGTGCGTCTCGTGCAACAGACTGTTGACGTGCCTCTTGCCATCGACTCGTCGGTCGTCGCCGCGCTGGCCGCTGGGCTGAAAGTTGCTAAAGGCAAGCCGTTGGTCAACTCGGTGACGGGTGAGGACGAGCGGCTAGAGGCGGTGCTACCGCTGGTGGCCGAGGCCAAGGCCGCCGTGATTGCCATCAGCAATGATGAGACGGGCATCTCTTTCGACCCGCGGGAGCGCTTCAAGGTGGCCAAGAAGATCGTCGAGCGCGCTGAGCGTTATGGCATCCCGCGCGAGGATGTGCTGGTTGATCCGCTGGCGATGCCGGTGGGCGCGGTGCAGGGTGCGGGCAAACATCTCTTCGACATTGTGCGCATGGTCCAGGAAGAGCTAGGCTGCAACACGATCTGTGGCGCCAGCAACATCTCTTTTGGCTTGCCCAACCGGCCGGCGCTCAACGCCACGTTCGTTGCCATGGCCATTGCCGCGGGTATGCCCTGCGCCATCACCAATCCGCTGGAAGCCGAGATCAAACAGGCGATTCTGGCGGCCGACGTGATGATGGGCCACGATGAGAACTGCATGGCTTGGATCATGGCGCAACGTCAGATGGCCGCGGCGCAGGCAGCGCCAGGTGGTACAACAACCCCCAGCGCAGCCGACGAGCGGGCGGCGCGGCGGGCGGCGCGCGAGGCGCGTCGGGCCGCCAGCGACGAGGGAAAATAGACCGGTGGCTTGATCAATCGGTAGATCGCCGCCAAGATGCGGCAGACTAGAGCCAAGGGGTAGGGAGCGCTGTCGCTCACAAGCCGCACCGGCGGCATGAGCAGGGCTCTCTACCCCTTGGCTTTGTCTTGACGCAACTATTCAGCCCTAGGTGCCGGGCACTTAAGACTGCGCTGGCCAGGGCGTCTGCAGAGCCGGCTCAAGCTGGCAACCGGTCGCAAGTGCCCGGCACCTGAATAGTTACGTCTTGACAACTTTGTCTTGACAAATCGTAAGGAGCCAGCAATGTCCCACACAAAGCTGTTTATTCCGGGTCCCACGGAGGTCCGCCCTGAGATCCTACAGGCTCAGGTTGCGCCGATGATCGGCCATCGCAGCAGCGACTGCGATGCCTTGATCGCCAGCGTCGAAGACAAGTTGAAGCAAGTCTTCTTGACGCACTATCGGGTCTACATCCTTGCCGCTTCCGGCTCGGGCCTGCAAGAGGCAGCCATACGCAATGGCGTGCGTGCAGGCCGGCGTGTGGCCAATTTCGTCAACGGCGCATTCAGCCAGCGCTGGCATGAGGTGAGCCTGGGCTGCGACAAGGACGCCGTCAAGTTTGAGGTTCCCGCCGGCCAACCCATCCGGCCGGATTTTGTAGCGGCCTCCCTGGCCGGCGGCGATTGGGATGCTGTGACCGTGGTGCATAACGAGACCAGCACCGGTGTCGTTAGCCCGGTGGGGGAGATCGCTGCCCTGCTGCGCGCCCAGTACCCCGACACCTTGATCTGCGTGGACGCGGTCAGCAGCCTGGCCGGCGACTGGATTCCTGTCGACGAGTGGGGTCTGGACGTGTGCTTGACCTCGTCGCAGAAGGCGCTGGCGTTGCCGCCTGGCCTGGCCTTCGCCGCGGTCAGCGACCGTGTGCTGGAACGGGCCAGGCAAGTGACGGGCCGCGGCTGGTATTTCGACTTCCTGCTGCTGGAGAAGTACTTGGTCAAGAACACGACGCCCGCCACCCCTGCCATCAGCCTGCTGCGCGCCGCCGACCGGCAGCTGGATCACATCCTAGGCGAGGGACTGGCGTCGCGCGTCGAGCGTCACCGCCGGCTGGCTGCCATGACCCAGGGCTGGGCGCTCAGCCGGGGCTTGGGCCTCTTTGCCGCTGAGGGATATCGGTCCCAGACTGTGACCTGTGTCGAGAATACGTTGGGCATCGACTATGCTCGCTTGAGCAAGCACCTCAAGGCGCACGGGTTTGCCATCTCCAACGGCTACGGCGACTTGAAGGGCAAGACCTTCCGCATTGCGCACATGGGCGATGTGTCGGAGACGGAGATGGGTGAGTTGCTGGCGGCCATCGATGGCTATCTAGCTGCGTGATTGCGACGAATGGCGGCTCCTTCTGCGCCTGTCATACGGTGAAGCCGGGGGGAGCGCAAGGTAGTCCGGATTGTGGAATGGCAGAAGGCTTTTGACAGTGCCTTGGGTCAAGGTTATGATCGCTTGTAACTATTCAGGTGCCGGGCACTTGCGACCGGTTTACAGCTTGAGCCGGTTCTGCAGACGCCCTGGCCAGCGCAGCCTTAAGTGCCCGGCACCTAGGGCTGAATAGTTGCGTTCTGAGAATGGCGATCTTGTAGCGGTGGCCGCAGTTGCTCTGTGGCGTCCCGGCGGCTGTTGACGATTAACACAATTATCCGACCAGCAAGTTGGACATGCGAGGCGTGTGCTGCCGGTAACCGGCGGGGGGATGAAGTCCCCCGACCGGCAAACAGCGCCCTGTCAATGGGGCTTGATCGTGCGCCACACAGCCGGAATTATTCGGCGCCGTTTCCTAGCCGATTGATCCCCCGGCGGTCATCGCTGACAAGCCGATCCCATGTCAACCAAGGTGTCCGGGATAGTTTGCTAATCGCCAAGAGTCGTCACTACGAAGATCTCAGCATCGGGCGACCCGCCCAGCTCGACACGCCAAGAGTCTTCAGTACCGGCGCATTCGGCTAAGGCGGGACTACATACTTGCAAGGAGGCAAAACATACAATGGAGATCAAGAAGGTCGGTATCGTCGGCTGTGGCCAAATGGGTTCGGGGATTGCCGAAACATGCGCCAAGGCCGGCTATGAGGTCATGGTCTGTGAGGTTGACGACCCCACCCTCAGCAAGGGCCTAGGCAAGATTCAGAAATCCTTGGCCAAGGCGGTGGAGAAAGGCAAGCTCACCGACGCCGACATGCAAGCCACGCTGGCGCGCATCAGCGGCACCGTGAAGCTGGAGGATGTTGCCGACAGCGACATCGTCATCGAAGCTGTGTTTGAGGACCTGGAGGTCAAGCGCCGCATCTTTGCATCGCTTGACCAGTTGTGCCCGCCGGGGACGATCCTCGCCACCAACACCTCGTCCATTTCCATTGCGGCTATCGCCACTGCTACCAAACGCGGCGACAAAGTACTGGGGATGCACTTCTTCAACCCCGTGCCGGTGATGAAGCTGGTGGAGTACGTGCCCAGCATTCTCACCAGCGCCGAGACCGTCGAAACGGTGCGTGCGTTCGGCGAGAGCCTGGGCAAGACCGGTGTGCTGGCCAAGGACAGTCCTGGCTTCGTCGTCAACCGCCTGCTGGTGGCTTATCTGATCGATGCCATTCGCGTCTACGAGCAGGGGCTGGCCAGCAAGGAAGACATCGACGCCGCCATGCAGCTAGGCGCCAACCATCCCATGGGGCCGCTCACTCTTGCCGACTTCATCGGCCTGGACGTGATCAAGGACGTCGCCGACGTGTTCTTCGAGGAATACGGCGAGTCGCGCTTCAAGTCACCGCCTCTGCTCACCCGCATGGTGGCCGCCGGCCAGTTGGGCCGCAAGAGCGGCAAGGGCTTCTATGCCTACACCAAGTAGGCCGTAACGCCGAGCGATTGCGCTCGGCGCCCGATCGCCTCCACGCCGGACAAGCTCGCCTGCGTGGCAGGGCAACGCCAGAGATAAATGGGTGCAGGCTGGCCGGGGGCTTCTGGCCGGCCTGCTGTCTTGATGTCCGCGGTAGGGCGCGGCTGAATAGCATGGCTACCCCGACCCCAGAGCGCATCCGCCTGGCCCTGAAGGCAGTGATCGATCCTGAACTGCAACAAAACATCGTCGATCTAGGCCTGGTCTACGCGGTGCAGGTGTCAGCAGCCGGCGCGGTAGACGTTGTCATGACGCTGACCACCCCCCACTGCCCGCGAGCCGACGAGATTGTCAATGCCGTGCGCGCCGCCGTGCTGGCCCAGCCGGTGGTGACCGCGGTCAACGTGCAACTGGTCTGGCATCCCCCTTGGACGCCATACCGGATGACGCCAGAGCTGCGGGCGCCGCTGGGCTTGCCGGCTGTCGACCCCGGCCCCCCTCCTGCTGCGGCCCCGCCTCCACCCACCTGGCGCACGCGCTTGCAGCGCCTCAGGCGACGCTGGCGCCCATCTTGAGAGTACAGCCTGGTGCTAGACGCCGTCCTGCGCGGTGCATCTCCCCTTCCTCAGGTGCCCAGCCCGCGCCGGGTGCATTTCGGTCTTGGGGCGTGAAACCTTTCGGGTCTTGAGCCAACAGCTCGTGACAGTCACGCGGCGAGAGTCCCGAAAAGTCTGTCCCCCATGTCAAACACACCGGCCCGCTCCTAGCGGCTTGACAGCGCAACCGTCTCGGCCTATACTGGCGGCCACTGACAATCGTGGAAGGCTCCCTCCTCGTGGCGCTACAAACCTTGCTCTCCTCATCCTTGCTTCTGGAAGGAACTGCGCAGCCGGTGCAGCAGCGCTCCCATGGCCGGCGCCTGCTGCTCGCGCTGACCCTGCTTTGGCTGCCGAGCGCCGTGATCGCAGCCCTGATGCTCGCGGGCTGGTGGCTGGCCGACCGCGACTTCGCACTCTTGCGCACCCTGCTCTGGTTGGTCATCGCCGTGCACACCATCGTGGTGGCAGCAGGCTGGCTGATCGTGGCAGCGCAGGCGTGGCAGCGGCGACTAGGACTGCCGTCGCCCGGTGATTCCCTCGACGCGCCTGCTCCCATTACCTTGGGCCACTTGCTGGCGCTTAGTCCGGGCGAGTTCGAAGAGCGCATAACACTGCTGTTTCGGAGCCGCGGCTACCACGTCGTCAACACACCCGACACCGCCGACCATGGCATTGACTTGTTGATGATCGACCCCTTAGGACGGAAAGTGATTGCGCAGTGCAAACGCTACATCAACACCGTCGGTGAAGGCGTGGTACGCGATCTTTACGGCACTGTTCTGCATGAGAACGCAACGCAGGGCTACTTGATCACAACCGCCAAGATCAGCCAGCCGGCGCGCCAGTGGGCGCAGGGCAAGCCGTTGGAGTTGATCGACGGGGAGCGGCTGCTGCGATTGATCAACGCGCCTCCCTTGTAGCCGGATGAGAAAGCCGAACCGATGAAAAAGAAGAAAGCCAAGCAGCGCCGCCAGCAGCTTCGGCAACAGCACCGAGCAGCCAAGACGGTCGAGCGTCGCAAAGACGGCGGCAAGCACGGGCCCAAGCTGGCTAGCCCGTATGCAGTGCAATTCGACCAACTAGAGGCTGAGGCCATCGCCGGCATGATGGTCAGCGGCGCCGATGAGTTCGCCGAGCGCTACGGCGCTATACTACAGGCCAGCCAGCTGCTGATCGAAGAAGAGGAATTCAGCGACCTGCGGATCGACGACGCAACCACAGCCGCCGCGATCGCCCCGCTGGCAGCTGCAACCGCGGCGGCTGAAGAAAGGGAGGAGGAACTGGCCGAAGAGGAGCTACTCGCACACCTCGGCGCTATGCTGCGGCACGTCATGCAAGATGACGCCTTTCGCGCTGATCTGCTCAGTCGCCTTGATCAGTTCATCGGCAGGGCGCGCAACGAACCAGCGCTGCGACGCAAGTGGCTCTC
Organism: Anaerolineales bacterium; assembly: GCA_034432445.1. Classification (GTDB taxonomy): domain Bacteria; phylum Chloroflexota; class Anaerolineae; order JAAEKA01; family JAAEKA01; genus JANWYQ01. The sequence goes on along the minus strand of DAOUBX010000019.1, from coordinate 12,408 downwards.
CGCCGTGGCTGTCAAGTTCCTCTTGGAGCAGCCCCCCGCGCAGTTGAGCACTCAGGCTTTGCAATCGTGCAGTCTGTTAGTATTCCTGGTTGAAGAAGCGTGGGAGCATTACGAGGAGAGCCAGTTCTTGGCCGGCTCACTCATGGAAGAAGCCACCGTTTCGCGGCAAGACAACCTTGGGGGAACACAGCTCGACGATGACTTCGACGACGACATCTCCTGAACTTGCCCAACGCCTGCCGCGCAACATCGGCCATCGTGGCGCGCGCGCCCTGGCGCCGGAAAACACGCTGGCCGGCATGCGGGCCGCCATGGCCGCCGGCGCCGACGGCGTCGAGTTCGACGTGCAGCGCACGGCCGACGGCCACCTGGTGGTCTTCCACGACGACGACTTGCAGCGCATCTGCGGGGTCAGCGGCCGCATCGTCACCAGCACCCTGGCCCAACTGCGCGAGCTGGACGCCGGCCGCCACTTCGGTCCCCAGTTCGCCGGCGAGCCGATCCCTACCCTGGACGAGGTGTTGGAGGCGTTGCCGGCCCACGCCTTCGTCAACATCGAGGCCAAGCGGTTCCGCTTTCGCAGCGATGGGCTGGAGGCCGGCATCGTCGATGCCGTCTACCGCCACAACCTCCTGGGCCGCTGCATCGTTTCTTCCTTCAACCCCGTGCTGCTCTGGCGCCTGGGCCGCATGGACCGCGCCATACCCCTGGGTTTGCTCTACGCGCCGGACGAGCCGCCGGGGCTGAACCGCGGCTGGCCGCGCTATGGGCTGCGCCTGGCTGCGCTCCACCCCTATCACGAGCAAGTGACCGCCAAGCTGGTGCAGCAGGCGCACGCCCGCGGCCAGCAGATCAACACCTGGACTGTCAACGAGCCGGCCGAGATGCGCCGGCTGATCGACCTGGGGGTGGACGGCATCATCACCGACCGGCCGGACTTGCTCAGCAGGGTGCATTGACTTTCGACTTGACTCCAAGTACAATAAGCCGTGCCCGTTCACGTTCTCACATGCAAGGAGGTTGCTATGCCCCTTTTTAGAAAACGCAAAGCTGGCCAGCTGGAGCGCGACTGGGACCCGGAGCAGTTTGTGACTGTGCGCAACAAGACCAACTACAACATCTTGCTCGACTTGCCGACCGGCCATTTTCGCCTGGACGCCGGCCGCAGCTTCCGCATGACGCCGGACATCGCCGAGGTGCCGCAGGTGAAGGAGCTGGTGGCCGCGGGGCAGGTGGAGATCAGCAAGCGGTGAACGGTTGACGGTGACCAGTAACCGGTGATCCGTTATTGGTTGCTGGGCCACCTACCGATCACGGTTCACCGATCACCGATCACCGATCACGGTTCACCGAAGACAGATCACGCTCATGTCCAAACTCCTCCTCATCGACGGCCACTCGCTGGCCTTTCGCGCCTATCACGCCTTGCCGCCGACCATGACCACGCGCAGCGGCGAGCCGACCAACGCCACCTTCGGCTTCGTCTCCATGCTGCTCAACGTGCTCAAGGAGCAACAGCCGGATTACGTGGCCGTGGCCTTCGACGTGGGTGATACTTTTCGCCACCGCGAGTTCCCCGACTACAAGGGCCACCGCGAGCGCATGCCCGACGATCTGCGCCAACAGGTGGAACGCATCCAACAGGTGGTGCAGGCGTTCAACATCCCCATCTTCACCAAGGACGGCTACGAGGCGGACGATGTGCTGGGCACGCTGGCCAAGCAGGCCGAGGCGCAAGGGGTGTACACCACCATCGTCACCGGCGATCGCGACATCGTGCAGGTGGTCAGCGACAAGACCAGCGTGCTGACCAGCGGCCGCAAGTTCAGCGATACTATTGTCTACACGCCGGAGACGGTGCAGGAGCGCTGGGGCCTGGCGCCGCAGCAGCTCATCGACCTCAAGGCGCTGCTGGGCGACACCTCGGACAATGTGCCGGGGGTCAAGGGCGTGGGCGAAAAAGGCGCCACCGACCTGATCAAGACCTTCGGCAGCCTGGAGGGCGTCTACGAGCACCTGGACCAGGTCACGGCCAAGCGCACGCGCGAGGCGTTGGAGGCCGGCCGCGACAGCGCGTTTCTGAGCAAGCATCTGGTCACCATCGTCACCGATGTGCCGGACGTGCGATTGGACCTGGACGCCTGCCGGCTACAAGATTACGATCAGGACAAGGTCATCGAGCTGTTCCGCGAGCTGGAGTTCCGCAGCCTGTTGGATCGCCTGCCGCCCAGCACGCGCGCCAAGCCGCCGGTCGAGGCCGGCCCGGGCGGCCAGCTGACGCTGTTCGGGCAGGAAGCGCCGGCCCAGGCCGCGACGTCCGCCGCCGCGCCATCCCCCTACGTAGTCATCGACACGGACGCCAAGCTGGCCGAGCTGGTGCAAACCCTGCAAGGAGCCGAGCTAATCGCCTTCGACACCGAAACGACCAGCACCGACGCGCAGCAGGCCGAGCTGGTGGGCATCGCCGTGGCCTGGGGCGAGGGCTCGTCGGCGTATGTGCCGGTGGGGCACAAATTGCCAACGGGTAATGGTCAATGGTTAACGGTTAATGAGCCGCCTGCGCAGTTGCCGATGGAGGTGGTGATCGGGGCGTTGAAGCCGGTGCTGGAGGACGACAAGAGCGAGAAGGCGGCGCACAACGCGGAGTACGACCTGACCATGCTGGCGCGGCACGGCATCCGGCCGGCCGGGCCACTGTTCGACACCATGATCGCCCAGTGGCTGATCGACCCCGGCAGCCGCGGGCTGGGGCTGAAGAACGTGGCCTGGCAGCGGCTGGGCGTGGAGATGACGCCCATCAGCGAGCTGATCGGCACGGGCAAGAACCAGACCACCATGGACACGGTGCCGATCGCCGTTGCGGCCCGTTACGCCGCCGCCGATACCGACATGACCTGGCGGCTGGTGCCCCTCTTGCGCCAGGACCTGGAGGAGCGGGCCCTGACCCGGCTGTTCCGCGAGGTGGAGATGCCGCTGGTGCCGGTGCTGGTGGACATGCAGATGGCCGGCATTCTGCTGGACGTGCCCTACTTGCAGCAGATGTCCCGGGATCTGCGCCGCCGCCTGCTGGAGATCGAGCAGGAGATCTACAAGCTGGTGGGCTACACCTTCAACATCAACTCCACCCAGCAGCTCTCCGACGTGCTTTTCGGCACGCTGGGCCTGCCCACGGCCGGCTTGAAGAAGACGCAGTCGGGCCATTACTCCACGGCGGCCGGCGTGCTGGAGGATTTCAAGGGCATGCACCCGGTGATCGACTTGATCCTGGAGCAGCGCCAGATCAGCAAGCTGGTCAGCACCTACGTCGATGCGCTGCCGGCGTTGGTGAACCCGCGCGATGGCCGGCTGCACACCAGCTTCAACCAGACCGGCGCGGAGACCGGCCGGCTGAGCAGCAGCAACCCAAACCTGCAGAACATCCCGGTGCGCAGCGAGCTGGGCCGCGAGATCCGCCGCGCCTTCGTGGCCGCGCCGGGCTGCAAGCTGCTGGCCGCCGACTATTCCCAGGTGGAGCTGCGCATCCTGGCCCATATCTCGCAGGACGAGGCCATGTTGGCGGCGTTCCGGGCCGGCGCCGATATCCACCGGGCTACGGCGGCCACCATTTATAACGTGCCGCCCGAGCAGGTGACCCCGGAGCAGCGCAGCATCGCCAAGATGGTCAACTTCGCCACCAGCTACGGCGTCAGCGCGTTCGGCCTGGCCAGCCGCACCAGCCTCAACCGCACCGAGGCGCAGGCCTTCCTGGACGCCTACTTCAAGACCTACCCCGGCATCCGGCGCTACGTGGACGAGACCATCCGCACCGCGCGGGAACAGGGCTACGTGGAGACGCTGCTGGGCCGGCGGCGCTACTTTCCGATCCTGAAGAGCCGCGGCGGCTCGCAGGCCGACCGTCAGCAGGCCGAGCGCGCGGCCATCAACCATCCCATCCAAGGCACTGCCGCCGACATCATCAAGATGGCCATGATCCGCCTGCACGCCGCGCTGGCGGAGCGTGGCCTGCAGAGCCGCATGCTGCTGCAAGTCCACGACGAGCTGGTGCTGGAGGTTCCCGACGGCGAGCTGGCCGAGGTCGCGCCGCTGGTGCGGGAGATCATGGAAGGCGCCTACCAGCTCGACGCCGCGCTGAAGGTAGACATGGAGGTGGGGCCGAATTGGTTCGAGATGGAGAAGGTGTGAGGCGGTTGGCTGCGAGTGTGAGGCCCTGCGAAGGAGGCATGTGATGGAGAAACCACAGGATGAGAGCATAGACGCAATCGAGGCTGACAACGCGCGCTGGGATGCGCTGCTCACGACCGACGAGTCCCAAGCGTTGCTGGAGCGGCTTGCTGACGAGGCGCTCGCCGAACTGCGCGCCGGCAGGACCAGGCCAATGGCTTTCACTGACGACGGACGGCCTGTGCCGGGAGAAGCCGGTGAATGGAATTCACCGGCTGACAGCACGAAGCGGCCACAGCCGCTGGGAACAGTCTCCCCCAGGCCCTGAGGGGCCTTTGTACTATCAGCCAGGGATTTCCAATCCGTGGAACTCGTCGTGGCGCCGCATGAGGAGTAGAACGATGGAATGGCAGGTGATGCGCGAGCACTACCCCCAGCAGTGGCTGCTGCTGGAGGCCATCAAAGCCCATTCACAGGCTAACACGCGTGTGTTAGAGCAGTTGGCTGTGATCGGCATGTTTCCCGACTCCGTCTCCGCAATGAAGGAATATGTCCAGCTTCATCGCGAGGCTCCCGAACGGGAGTTGTATGTTTTCCATACCAGTCGCGAAAAACTGGACGTGACTGAACGACAGTGGCTGGGTGTCCAGGGCTTGTCATGAAGATCCGTCTGCGCGATGTCCATTTGGAGTAAAGACTATGCCTCTCTGCCAAGGCTGCGGCGCCAGCTACGAAGACAACTACAAGTTCTGTCCGCACTGCGGCCGGGCCAAGCCGGAGCCGCAGTCGATCAACCTCAAATGAAAGCAGAGTATGACTTTTCCACAGGCGACCGCGGCAAATTCTATCGCCCTGAGGCATCGCTAAATCTGCCGGTCTATCTCGAACCCGATGTCGATGCATTCATGCGGCAGGTCTCTCTCAAGACCGGCAAAGATGTCGAGAAACTGGTCAACGATTGGCTCAGGAGCAACATCAAGCTGGACGAGAGCGCCTAGGAGCCGGTTGACATTCAGGAGGCGCTGAACCATCATGTTGCAGACAACTGAAGGATATCTTGAAGAGCGCGCCAGGCGGGGCAGCAAGGAGAAGTTCCTGGCTGCCATGGCGAAGGTGGCCGACGTGGAGCCGATAGACGAGCGAGATCGATGGATTGCAGCGGAGGCGCATCACCTGACAGCAGTGTTGGCCGAGCCGAAGGTTCCTTATGAGACGCAAGAGAGCGAACCCAAGGGTGACAGTGACGGTGAGGAGATGTCGTGATGACTTCAACGCGCATCACTCTTGATCCCAAAATCATGGGAGGTAAGCCCTGCATCCGTGGCATGCAGGTCACGGTAGGCATGATCGTCGATCTGGTCGCTGCTGGCTAATCAACCGAGGAAATCCTTACCGCCTATCCTTATCTTGAGGCCGCTGATGTCCGCGAAGCGTTGAACTATGCTGCGGGGCGAGTAGAGGAAGACCGCACTAGTCAACCTACGGCATTGATCGATGAGTTGCTTCTCAATCCCATCAAGATTGAGGGATTCACACCGCTCACCCGGGATGAAGCTCATGCCAGAGACTGACGCAACGCTATCAGGAGAACAACACACTTTGATCAAAGATGACCTGATTTCCCTCATCCAACAAGCCGCCCAGGCCGCCCAGAAGGCCGGCGACCTGCCCCCCTTCGACCTGCCGGCCATCGTCGTCGAGCAGCCCAAGAACCCGGAGCACGGCGACTACGCCACCAACGTGGCCATGCAGTCGGCCCGGCCGGCGAGGATGGCACCCATCAAGATCGCCGAGCACATCGTGGCCCACTGGCCGGCCGCGCCCTTCGTCGGCCGGGTGGACGTGGCCCCGCCCGGCTTCATCAACATCACGCTGGACGACGGCTGGCTGGCCCAGCAGGTGGCGGTGATCCAGGCCAACCCGGCCACCTACGGCAACTCGGACGTGGGCAAGGGGCGCAAGGCGCAGGTGGAGTTCGTCAGCGCCAACCCCACCGGCCCGCTGACCATCGGCCACGCCTGGGGCGCGGTGCTGGGCGACACCATCGCCAGTCTGCTGCAAGCCACCGGATGGGACGTGACGCGCGAGTATTACTTCAACAACGGCGGCCGCCAGATGCGCCTGCTGGGCGAATCGCTCCAGGTGCGCTGCCTGGAGCTGCTGGGCGATTATCGACCCATCCCCCTGGACGGCTACCGCGGCGACTATCTACGCTGGGTGGCGGCCGCGCTTTACGCCGAGTACGGCGACTCCCTGGCCGGCAAGGAGGTGGACTTCTTTCGCACCAAGGCCGTGGACGCCATCTTCGCCAACATCCGCTGCACCCTGGACCGGCTGGGCATCCGCTTCGACGTCTACTACAACGAGCTGGACCTGTACGAGACAGGCCGGGTCAACGCAGCCGTGCAGGCGCTGGCCAACAGCGGCTACGCCTACCAGAAGGACGGCGCCACCTGGCTGCGCGCCACCGACCTGGGGCTGAAGCAGGACCGGGTGATCATCAAGTCCTCGGGCGAGCCCACCTACCGCATGCCCGACATCGCCTACCACGTCCACAAGCTGCAGCGCGGCTTCGACTACATCGTGGACATTTTCGGCGCCGATCACCACGCCACCTGGCCTGACGTGCTGGCCGGCGTGCGCGCCCTGGGCTATAGCACCGATGGCATCAAGGTCATCATCCATCAGTTCATCACCCTGCTGCGCGGCGGCGAAGAGGTCAAGATGTCCACCCGCCGCGGTGAGTTCATCACCATCGACGAGCTGTTGGACGACATCACCACCGAGTCGATCCCCGGCAAGGACGTGTTGCGCTTTATCTTGCTCACCCGCTCGCCCGACAGCTCCATGACTTTCGACATGGACCTGGCCGTCAAGCAGAGCAGCGAGAACCCGGTGTACTACGTGCAGTACGGCCACGCCCGCATCTGCTCGATCCTGCGCAAGGCGGCCGAGGAGGGTTTCAGCCCAGAGGTCTACGCCGATGGCGACTTGGCGCTGCTGACGCATCCCTCGGAGTTGGCCCTGCTACGCAAGATGGCGGCCCTGCCCGAGGTCGTTGCGGCCGCGGCCGAACAGTTGGCGCCGCATCAGCTCAGCGGCTATGCCACCGAGCTGGCGACCCAGTTCCACGCCTTCTACCGCGACTGTCGCGTGATCTCCGGCGACCCGGCCGACCGCGAGCTGAGCAAGGCGCGGCTGCGCCTGTGCGAGGCTGCGCGCATCGTGCTGGCGCGCACGCTAGGATTGATGGGCGTGACCGCGCCGGAGAAGATGTGAGGGCCGGGAAACAAGGGAAATGAGGGAAATGGGGGAGATCTAGGGGACTTGGAGGAACTGGGAGGAGCTTGTTGAGCTAGCGCCTCGGTGGGTTTTGTAGCTCCTTTCCGTTTCCCTCGGTTCCCCTACTTCCCCCAAGTTCCCGCCAAGGGATTTCAGTGCGAGTGACGGCGCTCTGCTGCGCGTGTAGGCCAAGGGATCGGCCATGTGTAGCAGGCGCCGTTCGTTTGTGGAGCGATCTTCCCAGGTCGTTCAGTGTGCACCCGTGGAACGATCTCGAAGCATCGATCTCGAGGTGCGACAAACCAGAAAGGACAGAGCCATGACTTATCGCATTTTGATCGCCGACAAGTTGGACGAAGAGGGCCTGGCGCTGCTGCGGCCGCACGCCGAGCTGGTCGAGCGACCGACAATTACCCAGGAAGAGCTGGTTGCAGTTATCCCAGAGTTTGATGCCCTATTGGTGCGCAGTCGGCCCAAAGTGACCGCCGATGTGTTGGCTGCCGGAGGCAGAGGATGCTTGAAGGTCGTCGGCCGGGCCGGCGTCGGTGTGGACAACATCGACGTGAACGCTGCCACCGAGGCGGGCGTGACCGTGGTCAACGCGCCCACCGGCAACACGGTGGCCGCAGCCGAACACAGCATCGCCATGCTGCTGGCGCTGGCCCGCCACATTCCCCAGGCCCATGCCTCGGTGCATGCCGGCGAGTGGCAGCGCAGCCGGTTCATGGGCACGGAGGTGCGCAACAAGCGGCTGGGGCTGATCGGCTTGGGCCGCATCGCCTCGCTGGTGGCCGAGCGCGCCCAGGCGTTGGACATGGAGGTAGTCGCCTACGATCCCTATGTCAGTCAGGACTACGCCGCCAACCAGGGGGTGGAGCTGCTAAGCCTGGACGATCTACTGGCCACAGCCGACTTCATCTCGATCCATGTGCCCAGCACGGATCAAACGCGCGGCTTGCTTAACACCGAGCGCCTGAGCCGCTGCAAGCCGGGTGTGCGCATCGTCAACTGTGCCCGCGGGGACGTGATCGACGAAAACGCTCTGCTGGAGGCCCTCAACCGCGGCCAGGTAGCCGGCGCTGCGCTGGATGTGTTCGCCAAGGAGCCGCCCACCGACAGTCCGCTGCTGGGGCATCCCAAGCTGGTGCTCACGCCGCACATCGCCGGCTCTACCCACGAGGCCCAGCGTCAGGTGGCCCTCGACGTGGCCGAGCAGGTGTTGGCGGTGCTGGCTGGCCAGCCGGCGCGCTATGCGTTGAACACGCCTATCTTGCCGCCCAAGGACCTGGAGGTGCTCACGCCCTACATTGATCTGGCTGAGCGGCTGGGCCGCTTCCTGACCCAGTTCGAGCCGGGCATGCTGGGGTCGTTGGAGCTGACCGCTCACGGTCCGATTGCTGACTACGACCTGAGCTACCTCGTGGCCGGCGCGCTGAAAGGACTGCTAGACGGTGTCGTTGCCGACCGCGTCAACCTGGTCAACGCCCGGCTGATCGCCCGCCAACGCGGCCTGACGATCTCAGAGCGTCGCCTGCGCCATCACACCGAGCGCTACGAGAATATGCTGACGTTGACGGTGGGCAACGGCGAACGTCATCGCTTCGTGCGTGGTTCAGTGGTGCAAGACGAGCCACATATCGTCTGTATCGACGATCTGTGGGTGGACTTCGTGGCGAAAGGCCATTTCCTGCTTACCTGGCACTACGACCGACCCGGCATCGTTGGCCGCATCGGCACCCTGCTGGGCGAAAACGACATCAACATCGCCTACATGCACCTGGGCCGGCGCTCCCCGCGCGGCGAAGCTATCATGGTACTGGCGTTGGATGAGCCTATTCCCGAGAGCCTGTTCCCTGACATCCTGGCCATGCCGCATAACTACTGGGTGCGCGCGGTGGATCTGTAGGCGCAGGCCCAAGGCCCAGCAGCAGGCAAGCCGCATTCTTGTCCCATGAAAACCCGTGGTCGGCGTCTGTTCCCACAGCTTGGGTGCAGGACGATGGGCGTTTGCTCATAGCCTGGTCGAACGCAGAATCACCAACCGCAGATCCCGCGCAAGGCGAAAGAACCGCGGATTCGCAGGAGGGCGTGGATCAGAAGAATGGCGGCATGACGTTGCTGATGGCAGGATGAGGCAGGGGCGGCCGCTTTGCGGGCTCAGAGCCTCAGGATGAGCGGATCGAGGCGGGTTGTGTGGAAGTTGACGACGATGCCGAGAGGGATGTCCAGGTGACGCATCCAGGCTTTGAGGTTAGGAATGCGCATCTGCGCTAGGTCTGATATGGCCACTGGGAAGACCAACACCCTATTGTCGACCTGCAAATGGGCGAGTTTGATCGCGCCCAGGTCGGCTGCGTCGAGAAAGACGTGAAAGTCGCGGCGAGGTAGAACATCCATCCCGCGCAGGCGCAACTTGTGATAGCAGGCATTGGCGTAGATGCGGTGGATAAAGCCGGGGCCCAAGGTCTTGAAGACTTCCATCGCCCCGCCGAGAATGTCAGCCGTCAATTCAGGAAAGAGAAGGTCCGAGCGATTGCTGTGATCCACAGAAGGCGTCACCATAGTTTCCTGCCACGCTTGAGGTGTCAACACCCTGCGCGCGTACTCCGGCTTGGGTCCGCCGAAGCGAAAAAGCAGCCCCACTTCCTGGCCGACCACTTTGAGGTATGACAGCAACTGGGCAAGGTGGATTGGGTTGATGGATTCGGCCACCTTGATCTCGACGACGATCGTGCCAGCCACGAAGATGTCCAGACGCTGGAGCCCAACTCGTTTGTCCTTGTAGCGGATTTCGTATTCATCCTGGCGGATACACTCGATCCCTAATTGCCTCAGCAGCAACACCATGGCCTTCTCGAAGATGTACTCTGGATAGGTCTGACTGAGGCGGTTATAGACCGTGTAGTAGACGCCAATGATTTGGCTTGTCATATCCGCATGGAGTAGTTTAGTCATGACAACTCCTCGGCTGCGCTGCGCGTTTCGAGGTCCAGGCAACATCCCATCATGGCTCCGCGTCCTTGCGCTCCTCCGCAATGTCATTTGGGTGTGTTTGAAATGAGTTGAAGCCCGGTCATTGCGAGTGATCCATGCCTCGCGGCGGGATGCGCCTAGGCAGAAAATTCCCGACGATTGTCCTGCTGAGCGAGTCTTTCGCGGGACTCGCCTGGTCCCGAGACGCTAGCGAAGCATCCCGCAGTGGGAGTTTCTAGGTAGCCGTTTGCGGCTAAGCAATCCCGTGCTGGTAACGTCGAGATTGCTTCGTCCACTCCGCTGCGCAGCGGGATGCTACGCAATCGGCGGTCTCCTCGCAATGAGACAGCTAACCCGCGTCTCAACACAGGCAAGCCAACAGGCGATGCCCGCCAGGCGCGCGAGTACGCCTATGTGCCGGCCGAGGGGGTTGCGCCCTATTGGCATCCGTACAAGATCCTCGAGGAGGCCGCTGAGCACCGGCTGGTGCAGCACCGACTGGTCGATCTCTCGCGGGAAGAGCCGCTGCTGATGCCCGCGCCGGAGGCCAAGGTGTTGCAGTCGAATGACCCCGACCAGTTGCACTGGATCACGCCCCTGGCGATCCCAAGCAACGGCATCGAGTTGGAACGGCGCTGGCAGTTGGCGCGTGACACGCGGGGCAATCCGGTGTTGTGGATCCAACGTCAACGCCGATCGCTGCTGTCGCCGCCTGCGCGACGGCTGCGGTTCGATGTGATGGAAGAGCACTTGCCCGGCTGAGTCGAGCTGATCCGGCTCGCTACACCCGTGGTGCACAATCGAATACGGGCTATCCTCGACAGCTTGTAGCAGCGCCCGCTGAATGTGAAGTGACTGCTTTACCTGTGTAACCAAGCGTGAGATTACTGCGGCGCATCTGGCAACCCGGTCGCCGTCAACAAAAGGGATCAGATTGCGCCGCTGCTGCGGTTGTGGTATACTGGCGTCGTGTCGAGTGGCTTGCTGCTAGCGCGCTCGTCCAATCTCAGGCAAGCCTGAAGCGACCCCTGTACCATCATGCCTCACGACGAGAAATCGCAAGTACGGCGTCCAACGGCGTTTTCCCAAGCGCAACGCCATCCTACGGCCTGGCGCCTCGCCGCGGCGCCATTGATGCTGTTGGTGCTCGTCACCCTGGCCTGCGGCAGCTTTGCTCCGCGGCCCACACCGGTGCCGCGTCCCACTGCCACGCCTACGCCTCTGGACTTGCCATCGGGCGCCGCTGCTGCGGCAACCGCTACACCCACCTCAGCCTTGCCCACCTCGGTGCCAACCCGCGTTGTGCCCACGCCGACATTCACCCCCACCCCCCAGCCGGGCACAGTGTTGATCGTCGGCCAGCCGGCGCGCATCACGTCGCCAGGGGGCCTGAACGTGCGGCGCTCGCCCAGCGTCAAAGGTGACCGCATTGGCCGCTTTCAAGCCAACGAGCGGGTGATCGTGCTGGAAGGGCCGGTCGACGCCGACGACTACCGCTGGTGGCGGGTGGGCACCAACCAGCTAGCCGGCTGGGTGGCAGAGGGTTCGGGGGACGAAGTGTGGCTAAGCCCGCAGGTCAGCGACCGCCGGCCTGTGCGCCGTGCCGTGCGCTTGGGCGACGACGTGATCGTCACCATCGGCGAAGGGGGGTTCCTCAAGGTGCGCAGCCAGCCCGGGCTGGGCGGCGTCGTGCAGTTCAAGCTCAACCCCAGTACGCAGCTCAGCGTCATCGACGGGCCGGTGGAGGTCGACAACTATCGCTGGTGGAAGGTCAGCGACGGCCAAGACGTCACCGGTTGGGCAGCGGAAGGGGACAACAGCGAGCGGTGGCTGACGCCGTTGGAGTAGTGGTGGTGATTGGTAGATTCAGTAGTTCACGATTCGCTGTGTCTAATGCGTACTTTTGAAGATCGACAGTAACTGCTCAGGTGCCGGGCATTTGTAGGCGATTTGCGACCTAGGTTGGCTTCGCAGACACGTTTGCAAACCAGA